>JBILPR010000051.1:0-19240 GCA_044373795.1 Algoriphagus sp.
TTTTGCCGGCAGCATACATCCCCCCGACAAGCGCACCGGCTGAGCAACCTGCGATCTCGGCGATATGGTAACCACGTTTTTCCAGTTCCTCAATTACTCCCACGTGCGCTAATCCTCTCGCACCGCCGCTGCTCAAAACCAAAGAGACAGATTTCTTATCTGACATATTTTTTCAGGGAATAAAAACTAAATTGAGCTCGAAAAATAACTCAACGAAAGTAAGCATTATGAGCCAATTTAAACCTTTTCACATGGCTTTCCCGATCAGGGACATCGAAGAAACCCGCTCCTTTTACGGCGGTTTGCTGGGTTGCGATATAGGAAGAAGCACCGACAAATGGATTGATTTCGACTTTTTCGGTCACCAGCTTTCCGCACATATCAAGCCCGAGGAACTTGCATTGGCAGCAACCAATATCGTTGACGGTAAGAATGTTCCCGTTCGGCATTTCGGTGCTATCCTCCCTTGGGAAGAATGGCATGAGTTGGCGGACAAACTGAAAGCCCACGGGATTGAGTTCGTGATCGAGCCATACATCAGATTCAAAGGAGAAGTGGGCGAGCAGGCCACGATGTTTTTCCTTGATCCTTGCGGAAATGCACTTGAATTCAAGTCTTTTCAGGATCCTTCCCAGATTTTTGCAAAATAAATCGATCTCGTGAAAAACTTCATTCTCGATCGCAGGCTTGGCCGAACTGTCAAAGTCGGAAAGAAGGATTACCTCTTTTTTAGCGGTACTTCTTACCTGGGAATCGATCAGGATCGACATTATGAGGCTGTTTTGTTTGATTGCATCCGTCGATACGGATTCAACCACGGATTGAGCCGGGTAAACAATGCGAGGTTGAAAGTTTATGAGGAGTTTGAAAAGTTCTTCGCCACTCGTGCAAAAGCAGAAGCGGCAGCTGTGATGAGTTCCGGCTATCTGGCGGGAATTTCCGCCTGGCAAACCCTTTATCCAAAAGCTGATCAGTGCTGGATCGCACCGGATACGCATCCTGCTATTCTCCCGGCAGATTTGAAGCCGGATATACAATTAAATTTTACACAATGGAAAAGTCTGTGTTTGCAGCAAGCAGATGAACTTCCTTCTCAGCAAATTTTGATTTTAGGGAATGCCGTAGATCCGCTCAAAGCGGAAATCCATGAATATTCCTGGGTCAAAGAGATTGCCAAAAAACATGAAGTCAGTCTGCTGATCGATGACAGCCATGCCTTTGGAGTGTTAGGAAAAGGTGTTTTTGGCACCTATTCTCAGCATGCTGATTCCAGTTTCAATTTGGTGGTTTCAGGTTCCTTAGGAAAAGGATTGGCGATGCCGGCAGGGATTATTTTAGGAAAAAAAGAAACGATTGAAGAGATAAAAGCTCAGCCAATTTTTACAGGATCTTCGCCGGGTTCACCAGCCAACCTCCAAGCTTTCCTCGAAACGCAGGAAATCTACACGGAAAAAAGTCTTCAGATCAGGGACTTCTCGGCTATTTTCAATCAGGAAACCCGAGATTTTTCCACAATCCACGGATCATCCCAATTCCCGGTTTTTATGTATGACAATCCCGATTGGTCCGAAAAATTGGAGAAAATGGGTATGATCACTTCCTCTTTTTCGTATCCCACTGCTCAAAGCCCTAAAATCAACCGAATTGTAATTTCCGGCTTTCATACACTTGGGGATCTACTGACTCTCAATGAGGCCGTCCACCAACTTGCCGGTAAAAAATGAAAAAGGCCTTCTATTTCTTTCTATCTCTCTTGTGGATAAGTGCCTGCCAACCCAAAGACAAACTGCCATTTCAGGACAGATTGGATGAATATCCGGTTTTAAAGAAGGTGTTGGAAGACTCTGCAAAGTACGAGGTTCAGATTCTTTTTACCCGGATCGACAGGAATGAGCATGGCAATCCACTGATGACAGACTTCAGTTTCCACTTGAATGACAGCACTTACTTTTACCCGGCATCTACTGTGAAATTACCGATTGCAATCCTGGCTTTGGAGTGGCTGGAGGAGCAAAATATCGAGGGATTGACTGCGGAAACAATCATGTTGACGGATTCGGTGCGACCGTCCCAAATTCCGGCATTTACGGACAGCACTGCGGAAAACTCCCTTCCAAGCATCGCTCATTACATCAGGAAAATCCTGCTTGTCTCGGACAATGATGCATTTAATCGACTCTACGAACTGCTCGGTCAGGACTATATCAATGAGAAGATGAAGCAAAAAGGATTAGAAAATACAGTCATCAATCATCGCCTGAGCATGCCGATGAGTGAGGAGGAAAACCGGTATTTCAACCCGATCAAATTTGTGGATAACTCCGGAAAAATCCTGCTTGAAATCCCGGAAAGAAAAGCAGAAACGGTCTATTCCAATCCGGACCAACCTAAAATCGGCATCGGGTATTTCGATGGGGATTCTCTGATCAACAACGGTTTGGACTTTACTTTCAAAAATAAATTCGCTCTCTCCGATCTTCATGGAGTTGTAAAGCGGATCATTTTTCCGATGGCTTTTCCCGATTCAGAGCGATTCAATCTGAATGAAGAGCATCGAAATTTCATACTCAAATACATGAGCATGCTTCCCGGCGAAAGTGAGTATCCGAAGTATGAATTGCCGGACTATTACGACAGCTACTCGAAATTTTACAAGTTTGGAACTGATAAAAACCCGATCCCGGCCAGATATCGCATCTTCAATAAAACTGGCCAAGCGTACGGACACCTATTGGATGCGAGCTATTTTGTGGATTTTGAGAGCGGAGTGGAGTTTATCGTCAGCGCAGTGATTTATGTGAATACCGACGAAATCCTCAATGATGATCAATACGAGTACGAGGAAATTGGATTTCCATTTTTCACCGAATTGGGCGAGTATTTGTATCAGATGGAATTGGAACGTGAAAAAATGCTCAAACCGGATTTGAAAGAGTTTAGGTTTGAGTATTGAAAATTAAGGGGGAAAGGATATTGATTATTTCGAGTTTGTAACTTTCTGACTTATTTACAGTCGAAATTCACATTAATATTGAATTAAAATTAATTGAAATGAAGGCAGGGCTTTTATTTGTATTGATTTTTATCCTGACTGGATGTGATCCTACAGATAATAAATTAAAAATTCGAAATGACACAGAGGGCGTGATATTTTATTCTTTATCCAAAAATGACTCTTTTTTAAAAAACCCTTTATACATAGTTGGGAATGATACAATTTTGGAAAACAGTAATATGGTGTCAGCAAATTCGAATTTTTACCATGCCTTAATAGGGCCAAATGAATGGGAATATTTTATCAATAGGGATTGTGAAGATAGTACGCTAAGAGTATTCATTTTTACCAAAGAATTTATAATGAATAATAGATGGGATTCACTTGTTCATAATCAACAATTTTCAAGAAAAATCGAAGCGTCAGTTACAGATTTACAAAAAAGTAATTGGGAGATTCTCTACAAATGAATAACGTTAAGGATTTTGATTAAATAATGAGGTATTTAATCTATATGAAGAAAAACGTCGACTTGAGTTTGTAATTCCGCACGACTAGCTTTTAGAATTTGCCATTCATGGATCAAAGCGCACCTTAATCTCATGGAAGAAGCATACTTAACATGAAAAAATCCATCATAGGTCTAACAATATTAATATGCCTAGTTTTTGCATTAAAGCTATTATTTTATTTTAATAATTGGCATTCAATATTTGATTTCAATACAATTTTATTGCTGTTAATAATGATATTGCTCATAATTTTATTTCTTAAGTATATTATAAAAAAATGAAAAAAATATTTATAAAAATTATATTATTATTTTTTGTTATAGTAATAATTGCTACGGCTTATTTCGGAAATATTATTATGAATAACTTTAAGAAATCTGAGGCCTTTCTTACTGTGATTGAAAAAATTAAAAGGAATGAAACAAATATTCCAATCGTTGATGATCAGTTTGAGGTAGGTTATTTAATTGGTGGAGATCTGAATTCCGAAGTAGCTCATTTTCATTTTAAAATTTATACTATTGACAAAAAGTTCGTTGTTTATGCGGATTTAAAAAAGAATCAATCTAATTCATGGGATATAACTGATTTTGAAGCAACAGAAAAATAGGTTATTTTTTTTTACTTGGTGATAAAGTGAATTGGCATGTATCGCTAAATCCCACAACTAATTTTAGAATAAACCTCCGGCTAAAAGTGATCTAGACAGCTACACAAGTAACCCTACTCTTTCATCTCAAATTAGCAGCGGAACAAATCTGTGATCAAGAAATACCATTCTTTGTGACCTATCAAAATTTGGGATGGGCAGATGTATTTTCGAGAAAAGTATTCATGGACCTAATTTCAGTTACCAGGAGGGTAATAATTGTGCATTCCAACCGGAATGAAACAAACACCATTTGTTTCACGTCGAATTATATTATTTTTACACGTAACCCTTTCCACCATGAGCACAAAACTTACCTTAAATCTCAACAAGGAAATCATTGAAGAGGCAAAGTCTTACGCCAAAAACCATCAAACGAGTCTGTCTAAGTTGATCGAAAACTACCTGAGATCACTTACACGAGCTTCCAATAAAAAGTCGGGTGTGAGTCCACTAGTGGAAAGCCTGACCGGAATCATCCCCAGTGACTACGATGAGAAGAAGGATTATCGAGATTACATTGATCAAAAATACCGATAGTGGATCGCGTATTTGTTGACACCAACATCGTCATTGACCTGTTGGCCAAACGTGAACCTTTTTTCCGGGCAGCTCAGGATTTGTTTACCCTAGGTGATCAAAAAGAATCTGAGCTTTTAATTTCATCCCTGACCTTTGCCAACGCTTATTACTCCATCTTAAAACACCACAAAGAAGTGAATGCAAAAAAGTACATGGCCAATTTTAAAATTTTGGTAACCGTGCTTCCTGTTGATGACAAATGTATTGAACTCGCTTTAGCTTCAGATTTTAATGATTTTGAAGATGCCCTCCAATACTTCGTAGCGCTAGAAAATCAAGCCGATTTGATCATTTCAAGGAATAAAAAAGATTTTAAAGCTTCAAAGATTCCGGTGATGACAGCTGATGAATATCTGAATAAATAATTCTCTTGAATTTAATCATGAAAGACTTCCTGACCTATTTGAAATCAAAATCCACTTGGGTATCAGTCTTGGTATTTTCCCCGCTTTATTTCCTGTTTGCTCAAGCCTATGTATATCCTACACTAAGCTTTGACTTTTCGGTGATTTATGAAATTTCTACTTGGGCACAACTGATTTTTATGCAAGTCTGGATGACCGTCTTTTTTTACTTTGTTTTCTGGAGACCCAATCGAAAAGCCCTTTTAAAAGAAAAGCCTCAAGATATTGAGGCTTAGTTTAATTTTTAGGATAGTAAAATACCTAATCCCACTTCTCCATATTGACCATTGATTTGGGATACGTCCTTCCAAGAACAACCTTTTTTGATTGCAATTCCATTGTGGATAACTCTTGCGGTTGATGAATATCAAATCCTTTAATTGCCTCTAATTCAGGGATCCACATACGCACGTAATCTCCGTTTTTGTCGTAATTTCTTGCCTGTCGGAGAATATTGAAGTAGCGATTTTCCCGGGGATCATTTCCCACTCCGCCCACGTACATCCAGTTTCCCCAGTTGGAGCAGACATCGTAATCGATCAGCATGCTTTCAAAGTAGCTCGCGCCCCAAGTCCAGTCTATCCCCAAATCATTAACCAGAAAACTTGCGACAATCTGACGACCCCGATTCGACATAAAACCGGTTTCTTTCAATTCCCGCATGTTGGCATCCACAAATGGGACTCCTGTCTTCCCCTCTATCCAGCGCTCAAACTGATCTCTATCCCTGCTCCAGGAGTCCATTTGATTTCTGATGCCTCCAACCTGGAAAACTTTATCTCCATGCTTTTTGCAAATGATCCGGAAGTAGTCTCTCCAGATCAGCTCAAAGATCAGCCAATAAGTACTTTCATTCTTTTTTCGCTCTCGCTCATAGCGTTTCACTTCCTCGAAGATCATCCTCGGCGAAAGGCACCCTAGTCCTAACCATGGCGAAAGTTTACTGCTATAATCAGCCCCAATCAGCCCGTTTCGGGTTTCTTTGTAAACTTTCAGCAGGTCTTTCTCCCAAAAATAGGACTGGATTTGCCCAAGGCCGGAACTCTCTCCACCAATAAACTCCATCACACCTCTCCGATCCGGCTTAGGCTCCTCCAATCCATAAATACTCAAATCCGGCAATTCGCCGACACTTTCTATTTCATCCTTCCCGGGAAAATTCAGTTTAGCAGGAATCGGAATACTTTTCCTGATGGAAGACATCTTTTCCACATCTTTCCTGAATTGGGTGAAAACTTCAGGAGTCTGGGTAACCGGAAAAGGCAAATCATCCACATGGTAAAGCGTGCTTTGCCAGAATGTTTTTGTCGCGATTCCCTGTGCCCAAGCAGCTTTCTCAAGTGACTTATCCACATTTCTCTCCTCGGATGTTACCTCCTCGGAATAGAAAATGGCCTGAGCCTGATGTTTTATCGCAAGCGAGAAAACCTCCTCTTCAGGCTTTCCTTGCAGAATGATCAAATCTGCTCCGAGTTTTCGCAAGCTCTTTCTCAAATCTGCTACAGCCTCAATCAGAAACTTGGCTCTGAAAGATCCGGTCTTTGGAAATCCAAGATTAGTACTTTCAAACGTCCTCGGATCGAAACAATACACCGGAATCACTTCTTTTGCAGACAAGGCAGCTTTCACAAGCACTTCATTGTCCCGGACACGAAGGTCATTTCTGAACCAAACCAAAACCCGATTGTACTTCATGTTCGATGAACAGCCTGTTCAATTGAAGTGTTTGGCAGATTTCTAAAAATTTATTGCTCAGATTTTCGGTAATTTCATTTCCAAACTCACCCGTCATGAAAAGATTTCTTCTCGTTCTGTTCCTCCTTTCAATTGTACCTCGTTCTCTTTTTTCGCAGACCTTGGCGGAAAAAATGGGCTACAAAACCACCGACAAACTATTGATCATTCATGGTGATGATGTGGGCGTTTCGCATTCGCAGACCAAAGCAACTTTCGAAGCAATGAAAAATGGCCTGGTCAATTCAACGAGCATGATGGTACCAACCGGCTGGTCGGCGGAAGTGGGAGAAATCGTCAAGGAAATGCCGGATGCAGACATCGGAATTCATATTACTTTGACAAACGAATGGCTGAATTTCAATTGGGGACCGGAAGCAGGAAGGACGACTGTTCCCGGTTTGACAAATGAAAAAGGACATATGCACGCCAATTGTGAGTTGGTCACAAAAAACGCAACACCGGAAGAAGTGGAAATGGAAATCCGTGCACAGATAAAAGCCGCAAATCAGATGGGAATTACCCCGACACATCTTGATTCACACATGGGCTGTATCTTTTACGGAAGACCAGAATATCTGAAAAGCTACCTCAAAATCGCTCAGGAACTAAAAATACCGGCAATGATCAATGGACAAATTATGGAAGGAATCATCAAACCAAATTTGGAGATTTTCGCAGGAATCAATGTGGATAACTTACCAGTCGTGAATGAGATCATCATGGCAACTCCGGAAAATTATAAAGCAGGAATGGAGGATTTTTACACGGATGCCCTGACCAATCTGAAACCGGGAGTGAATGTGATTTTGATTCATTTGGCCTTCGATGATGAAGAAATGAATGCGGTCACTGCTGGTCACGATTCCTATCATGCCCCGTGGAGACAGGCAGATTATGATTTCTTTACAAGCCAAAAGGCTCGGGAAATCCTGGAAAAACAAAACATCAAATTAATTACCTGGAGGGAAATCGGCAAAACCCTTTAACCTTTGAATCCAAAACAAAACCGCATGCGTCATTCTTTTCTTTTTCTGGCAGGTCTTTTCGTAGTCAGCTTTTCTTGCCAAACTCCCCTAAGTCCTGAGGCCGAGATTTTTGAAAGTCTCCAGGATCTGAATGGACTTTCGGGGAAAAAGGATTACCTGGCTTCACCTTTTGTAGCGGCCGGAGATCGGGTCTATCTAATCGGTCACCAAGACGGAACGTTCCCGGATTTGGGCTGGCATGTGGAAGGTGAGATGGGCGGCATTTGGCTTCATCCGATCAAACTTATGGATGGATTCTCCGCCTCGATTGAATCAGAAGGGAGTTCATTTTGCCTCGACAAAGCCAGTTACTTTACCAATTACCCGTTTGCAAATGTTCACCGGTTTGACAAACCCGAATCAGGAATTGAAGTTGAACGACTGCAATTTGTTCCTGACGGAAAGGAAGGAATGACAATCCTATTTCGCATCAAAAATGTGGATACCTCTTCTAAAACGTTTGACTTCACTTTTCGCGGTTATACTGATTTGATGCCGGTTTGGCTTGGTGAGCGGATCGAAATGGTTGATCATCCCGATGATATATCTTATGATGAGATGACCAAAATCTTCACCGGAAAGGATCAGGGAAATGACTGGTTTGTGGTCTGGGGAAGTTCACCCCAATTTCAGATTAACCCGACAGACATGGGTTGTGCCATGCAGCCAAAGGGGCTTGGGAATAATGCAGGTTTCAGCACTACACTCAGTTTAGAAGCAGGTCAGGAAATCATTTTCCCGGTATTTATCGCAGGTTCTACCGAAACCGAAATCAAAGCTCTTGAAAATTTGGCCTCCCTTCGAGAAGGTATTTTGACAGATTGGAATTCAAAAAAGTATCGGTATGCCAATCTCAAAACTCAGGCAGAGATTCAGATTCCTGATGCAGATCTGCAGTTGGCTTTTGAGTGGATCAAATACAATACAGACTGGCTAGTTCGGGATGTTCCCGGAATTGGACGGGGATTTGGCGCAGGGTTGCAGGATTATCCCTGGTGGTTTGGCGTGGACAGCGAGTACACCATCAAAGGTCTGATCGCCACGGGAAGGAAAGATTTGGTTTACAGCACGATTGAATTGATTCATTCCCTTTCAGAAAAAGCGAACGGAAACGGGAAAATCATTCATGAAGTTAGCACGAATGGAGCGGTTTTCAACCCGGGCAACCTGAATGAAACCCCTCAATTTGCATCCATGATTTGGGAAGTTTACCGATGGACCGGGGACAGGGAATTCCTTGAAAAGTATTTCCCAACCCTCGAAAAAGGTTTAGTCTGGTTGCTGAAAAATGACTCGGACGGAAACCTGGTCCCGGATGGTTATGGCATGATGGAAATCCACGGACTCGAATCAGAAATGATTGATGTGGCGGTTTACTCGCAAAAGGCATTTTCCGACGCCGCCCAAATGGCAGAAATTCTCGGTAAAACTGAGTTGGCAAGCGAATACCAAACCAAAGCTGACGCATTGAAAGTCACTATCAATTCAGACTTCTGGGTTCCGGAGTTCGGATCATACGCGGATTTCATTGGAACGGCAGAGGATGCGCTTGAGCTGATTGACGGAGCAATTATCCGGGCAGATACGTTGAATAAACCTTGGGCAGTGGAGGAATTAAAAGCTACAAAAGCTAAGTTATCCACATACCCGAAGGATCAGAAACAGGGTTTTGTCCTGTACCATAACTGGGTAGTGAACACTCCGATGGAAATGGGAATCGCAGATCCTGAGAAAGCCAAAATCGCTCTGGAAACCGGAAGAAAATACACCAATCCCTTTGGAATGTTTGTGACAGGAATCGATCGGGATGAAGCTGCCGCCAATGAAGATGGCTCCTTCACAGGAAGCAAAATGTTTTCCTATACAGGTGCCGTGATGACTTTGCCGACAGGAGTTCAGGCAATTGGAGAAAACAACTATGGAAATCCCGACGCAGCACTTGATTACCTGAAGCGCATGACACGGAGTTTTGGCTTTGCTCTTCCGGGTTCGATCTACGAAGTTTCCCCTGATTACGGCATGTTCACGCAGGCCTGGAATATGTATAGTTTCGCCGTTCCGATCATCACCCAATTCTTTGGAATTCAGCCCGATGCAGGGAATCGAGTAATTTATATTCGTCCTCAGATGCCGACTGATTGGGAAGAGGCATCCATTCAAAAAGTAATCATCGGGGACAATGAAATCAATTTAACTTATGTGGATAAGTCCGGCGTACGGTCAATCGAAGTGGTACAAACCCAGAGCAAATGGGGGGTTTCAATTGAGATTCCGGAAGAATTCAAGAAGGTAAAAGTCTTGGGAAAAGAAGTCAGCTCCGACACCAAAGATGGATACCGAAGAATCCTCATGACCGGGAAAAAGATGAGAGTGGAAGCGGAGAGGTAAAACAAATTTAAACCTAAGACCTATTGATTAAGTATATAGTAGAAAATATTCTGCTATGAGATCACTATTTCTTTTTTTGGGGTTGATTTTTTCATTTGCCTCATTTGCTCAAACTACAGTCATCAGTGAGTTAGAGGCCGTTTTCATCGGAAACAGATTTCTAAGTATCGATCACGGAGACAACAGGTTTAATCTATGGGGAGGGAAATATGCTTTTGTAGATGAAGATCAAGCCCAAGGTCCAAAAAAACTGACTGTTTATTTCATTACCAACTCTGGGAAAATAGATCAGAGAAAGACTTTCTGGATAGAAGATGGAGAATTCCGATTAACGGGAAAAGTAAATGAAGAGAAGTCATGGGCAGTTTTACCGATTCATCCCTTTACCCAGATCGCCAACGAAATTGATCAAGCAGAGGGAGAATCCACGAAAAAACTGATCGAAAAGCATTTGGATAAATTAGTGGGATTGGATAAGCTCAACAAGTATAAGTCTGAGTTTACTGACCAGGAACTTGAAAAATTCACCGAAATAATACCTTCAAATCTACGGGAATCCTGGTATTATGATGAGGTGCTGACTTTTCTGACGCTAAACCAAAGTACACGCGCAAAACTTGGTAAATCGGCTCCTGATTTTACTTTAGAAACTAAATTGGGACCTGAATTTTCCCTGAGTGATCAGAAAGGGAAATATACCCTCCTGGAGTTTTCTTTTACCGGATGTGCCGGTTGTATTTTGGCACTTCCAGAGCTTAAAAAAATCCATGATCAGCTGGGTAATCAAATCCAAATTGTAAGCCTTTGGAAAGATCCCAAGAAAAACACCTGGCTGAACAGTCAAGCAGATCATAAAAGTCAGATTACTTGGACTAATGTTTGGGATCCAAATGGATTAGCCGCATCCTTATACGAAATTAAACTCTGGCCTTCTTATGTCTTGATTGATCCCAATGGAAATGTGAAATCAATCTGGAATGGATACAAAAAAGGAAACAACCTTACCCGTAAAATCACTCGGGAAATAGGGATTTGATCTTCCTACAGATTCAACCAATAATTCAACTTCAGGACCAACGACCGCTGCTTTGGCATAAAGTCTCCCGGGAAGTAATTGTCCGTGTAGACCAGAAAGAAGTCGGAAGCAGGCGCATATCTCCACTGCAATCGGGTGTTGATATTGAGATTATCGATCTGATTGTTGTATTGGATGAAGGTTGTCCAAAAAACGCTCTTTGAGAAGGTAAGATCAATTCTCGGTCCTACCAAGATCAAATCCGCATCGCTTTGGGGTTCCGGAAGTCGGATTCGCGCATAGTTGAAATTCATCGAAACGTTGGCAGTATATCCTATTCGGAGTCCCATTTGGCTTTGAATCCTTTGGATATTTCCTGTGAAATATTGGCCGCCTTCTGCTTCAAGCATGATGTTGAAAGGATTTCTTGGATTGCTCTTGTATTCGACCCCGATTGTTTTGGTATTGTAATCAGACCCGGCAGGAAGCGGTTCTCCTCCCGTTCGGGTTGGATCAAAATCATTGAACAAATACACGTACCTGTTTTTCTGTTTGATTTCCAGTTCTGAGAAAGAATTAAATCGGAGCAGATAGCTCAGGTTGATATCCCGATCGGTAGTTCCGAGGGTTTCATTCCAGTAACCTTCAAATTCCAATTTCGGACCATGCCGGTTGATACTTCCTGATTTTGGATAGAAGAGATAAGACACATCAGGATTTAGGCGCTTAAAATCAGCTCTCGGTAAGTACCCAACCTCAGGATTAAAGTCCTTTCCGATGTCCTGATAGCTGAAACTCCAGTTCCAATGCAAGTCACTGTACAGGACGTATGCGTTGAAGGAATATGGTTTTTCAGTTTCAACAGATTCAAAGGTTCGGTGATAAAAGACTTTTCCTGTCCAGCGGTTATCTGCCGAAGCCAGGTTAAAATCAGCTCCCAAAAGTCTGTTGTAGGCGGTTGGATCAAAAAGCTGCTGAAATTCATCAAGTGCCAAAGACTCCCGATCCACGTAAATCAAGCCGATATTCGAGCGGGCAAATATTTTCTTTTGGACAGCCAGCACGCTGAAATTTTTTCCTACAATTCCTGCTTCCTCATCGGTGGCGGTCTGCATATTCAACAATCCTACCCTCCAGTTCTCATTGATTTTTCCACTCAACCTGGCTCCGTAAATAATCTTACTTTGGACATTTTGACCAGTTGCTGAGTCAATGTCCACACCGATTCTTCTTGAGAAAAAAGGGCGCGAGCGCATTTGTCCAAAGCTGTCGAACAAATCTGCATTTTCGAGGAAAAACTGTCTTCGCTCCGGGAAAAAGATCTCGAATCGATCCAGGTTTGTCACTTGCTGATCTACTTCTACCTGCGAAAAATCCGGATTGAAAGTAAGATCAAGATTCATCGCCGGACCAATCCCGATTTTTGCGTCACCCCCAAAAGCGGGAGTCAGTTTTTCTGAAGTTCCTTCTATAAAATTTTTAGCGGTTCGGGCTGCGGTATAGGGAATCAGGGAAATGTTCGCATTGTTTTTCTTCACTGGCTCCTCAAATAATAGCTTTCTGCTAAACGCCGTGGATATTATCGGGAAATTTCTTGGGACAGGTGTCCATGAACTCCTCTCTCCTAATTCGCTGTCTATTCGATAAAAATTTACATTCCAGTTTTGAGCTCCGTCGTTGAAGCGAATCGTGGAAAGCGGAATAATAAGCTCGACTTGCCAGTGGTTATCGAAGATTTTTGCTTCAGAATACCACTTGTTGTCCCATGCAAGACTGAGATCCTCGGAGCGGGCGCCACCATTGGAAATTAATCCTTCCCGCTGCACACCATAGGGATTGATCCCGAATGAAAACGCATTGGTTTTGTCATTGAAAGTGTCCAAAACAAAAACAATTGCGTCATTTTGCTCTCCTCTGAAGTCCCGGCGAAGAGAAGTTGAGACGTACTTTCTTGGCCCAAGATTCTCCATCACCGCAGCGATGTACAGGTTGTCATCGTCAAAGGCGATTTTTACTCTTGTTTTGATCTTTGAAAGGGATGTATCAGAAGGAAAATATTGCATGAAATTGCCATTCCAACCTTCGGAATTGGTCCAGATTTCCTCATCCAGCACTCCGTCAAGAACAATCGATTGTTTTAATTTGAACGCAAAAGCATTTGGCAGAACCTCCGTTTGCTGCTGGGCAAAAGAGGGAGTTACCAAAAGAAAAAGTATCGCACTAAGAATCTTGTACATAGGGTGGGGAATCCAATGCAAAAATATTCTGCAACGCTTTACACTTGGTTGGAATTATACCAATGGTAAAAATATCGGTTGAGATCTGATGATAGGTTATTTGGTTTCCCCGAAAAGTGTCAGAACGAATCCCCAAGGCCTCCATTTCTTTATATATTACTTATGAATCCCCACGTCCAACCAAATTGGTTTATGAAATCTTTCTTTTATTCATTGAGTATTTTTTTCACATACCTGGTCATATCCTGTAGTCCCAAACCTCCTGAAAAACCCAATGTTCTTTTCCTTTTTGCTGATGACCAAAGGGCCGATGCTTTAGGAATCACCGGTAATAAAAATATCCGGACTCCCAACATTGACCAGCTGGCCAAAAAAGGATCCCGATTTACCAATGCGTATGTTATGGGAGGTCACCATGGCGCTATTTGCGCACCGAGCAGGGCCATGATGCTTAGTGGAAAAAGCCTTTTTCATGTCTATGACCGATTGGATGGAGTAGAAACCATGCCGATGTACTTTGGGCAAAATGGCTATACTACCTTTGGCACTGGAAAATGGCATAATGAAAAAGTAGCTTTTGAAGCAAGTTTTCAAAAAGCCAAAAATGTATTCCTTGGAGGAATGGGAGACCATTTCAATATTGCAGTCAGAGATATGGACTCCACTGGGGTGCTGGGAGAACCTACCAAAATGGGTTTTTCAACTGACCTTTTCTCCGAAGCTGCCATAGGTTTTATTGAAGAATACGCTGATACAGACCGGGCCAATCCTTTCTTCTGCTATGTAGCTTTTACGGTACCGCATGACCCATATTCGCCCTCACCACCTTATTTAGATAAGTACCCCGACGGTACAATTCCCCTACCGGAAAATTTTATGCCCTTGCATCCTTTTGCCTTTGATGACATGACCGTTCGGGATGAAAACCTTACTTCATGGCCGAGAGAACCAGCAATAATTAAATCCATTTTATCTGATTATTATAGTCTGATCACCCATTTGGATGACCAGGTTGGAAATATCATTGATGTGCTCAAAAAAAACGGCCTTTACGAAAACACCATCATCGTCTATGCAGCAGATAATGGCCTCGCCGCAGGAAGCCACGGGCTTTTGGGAAAGCAAAATCTCTACGAGCATAGTACCAAAGTACCGTTGATCTTAAAAGGCCCCGGAATTCCAAAAGATTCTGAATTTGATGCCTTGGTTTATCTCTATGATCTATATCCAACACTTTCCAAGTTAGCGGGTTTGCCCAAGCCAGCAGGAATTGATGGAATGAATCTGGTCAATATCCTGAATGGGACTGTCAATGAAATCAGATCTTCCTTATTTACAGCTTACAGACATACGGTCAGAGCTGTGAGAGATAAAGAATGGAAATTGATCCGGTACCCGGAAAGGGACTTCACCCAACTCTTTCATCTTCCTTCAGATCCCTATGAGTTGAAAAATCTGGCAAACACCACAGAACATAAGACCAAGGAGGCTGAATTAATGTCCTTATTGAAGGATTGGCAAAAAGAGGTTGGAGACACGACCGAGTTGACCGCAGACATCATTCTACCTTTGAACTATGACTACAAAACCTTGGTGAGAAATCCGGACCAATGGCAACCCAAATACACGCTTGACAAATACTTTGGTGTAAAAATTCCTTAAGCGAAGACACGTGCCTACTAACAATCAGTGTCTGGTTGTTCAGAAATAAAGAGATAATCAACTCCTAATAACTTTAAAATCAGAAGCTGATTTGAGATTGTTGGTAGCCCTGTTTTAGAAAAAAGATTCTGTGGATCTCAAAAATCAAATCAATGGATTAATTCCCCTTTCTAAAGTAAAGCTTTGTCCCATCGCAAGTATCCCAAGTTCCGATCATTTGACCGCTTCCATCGATGAAATACTGCTCTTTTCCTTGAAAACAACTATGGATCAATAGATTTTTTGGAGTGAGAAAATTGAAGGTAATTGTGGTCCTATCACCCAACGTGCCCTTTTCAAAAGTCCCGCTGAGTTCATTATTGCCCACTTTTTTGGTGAATTCTCCTGTCGCAAAAAGCGTGTACACAAAGGCAGAATCCTGAACGGCTACAATCCCCTTATTTGAAGAAAATGAATTTGAATATCCGGCAAGTTTCCATTGCTCTGCAGTATTTAATGGATCCGGCTCATCATTGAAGTCACATGAAAAAGCAAAAAATGAGATCAAAGCGAAGATGAATAGTTGTTTCATGGGAGTATTGTTCAAAATGAAAAGGATGATTCCCAATCATTTTAACAATTATTTTGCCAGCTTGAAACGCAGCAGAAGAAACTTGAGATCCATAATGGATTATTCCTTTTGGGTTTTGATATAAAACTATTTAAAGTTTCCTATAAATAGGAGGTTAAGGAGAGGGTTCTTTCCAATTTACGGATTAATCACGCAGTCTTTTCTAGAAGAAATCAGAAATCAATTTGAAAATTAGTTTTTCCTTTTTATATTGAAAAAAATACTTTTATGAACAACAAAAAAATCTTTGCCCTTGGCCTTTTCATTGCTGGATATCTATTATTTATTGGTCTTTCTTTTTTTCAAATTTTTGGCAAAAGCTCCGATTTTGGAGCGATGGGACAGGAGTTTGAGGATGGGTCAGGTGGAACTAAATTAGATTGGTATTATCATCCATGTTTATATTCATATCCTAATAAAGAATGTAAATTAGTAAAAAGTGATGAATTTTGTGGGAAGTCAAAAAATAGACCTGGTCTACCTTGTTAAAAAATTATTTTATTTCAATTCTAATATTTTCCCTTTTTTCGTGTGCGAAAAAAGAAAATATTATTCCTTTTCAGACCACTGTTCAACCCTTCAATTGGCCTTCTTGGAATATCCTGAAGCAAAACTATCGGTCATTCCATAAACAGGGTGATAAAATCATATTCTATGAGCCGGTTCAGCATAGATTTCTTCACCTAAATCTAGAAAATCACTTATTGGATTCCGTAAAATTGGAATTTAACGGTCCAAATGGAATAGGAGAGGTAAGCCAATTTTATCATGTAAATAAAGACACGATTCTGGCACTTGACCCCACAGGTCAAATTTATATACTTGATGATTTAGGAAATCTAAAGAAGCACTTGAATTTAATAGGTCTTCAAGAAAGTTTTAACGGAGATATTTATGCTAATTTTCCTGACTTAGGATTTACTAATAAATTAATATATCTCCCCAAAAAGAATAGTCTTTTGATCTACCATCAAAAATTTGATGATGAAAAAGAGAAAAATATCTTCTCTTTAATCAACCTTAATACAGGGACTATTGAAGTTTTACCAATTCGGTATCCAGAAAATATTTCATCAGGAAAAATTAATCCATATCTGCTAGACTTGGAAGTAGAAATCCATGATGATGGCTTTTTTTGGATTTTTAGTGGTGACCCTACTCTATACAAATACTCTTTTAAGGAGAGAAAAATTTTTACCAGCGTTATTTTGCCGAATTTCTCCAAAACATGGTCCGATCCTCCTTCTTTGAAAACTACTGAAAATAATGAAATCAGGTCATTTATCAGAGAAAATCCTTTTTATGGGAAACTGATATTTGATCCAGTTAAAAGGCTACTTTACAGAATTTCTGTTCCTCCTATGACCTATCTTCCAGATGATCAAAGCCTTTATTCATTCAACAAAGTTTTTGTTTCAATAATGGATGAGAACCTCAATCTAGTGTCCCAGGGTTATTTGAAAAAAGAAAATACCTACAATTTCAATTTCTCTTTTGATTATAAGGGTGGCTTATGGATTGCTTATCAAGAAGATCTCCAAGATGATGAGTCTTTGATTAAAGGAGATTTAATTCAGTTTCCTAAAATATTTGGTGAGCGTACTTCTGGTTCGAATTAATCAACCAATCAACCCTACGTAATTTTCCAACACGCCTATTCCCTCAATTCCTATCCGAACTTTATCTCCTTTTCCAAGCGTAAAATCATCTGGAACAACTCCGGTTCCGGTCATCATAAAACAGCCTATCGGAAAGGAATTTGCCCGATAAAGCCAGTCTGCCAATTCCTGCGGTTTTCTCTTCAATTGAGTAAGGGCCGTTTCTCCTGCGAAAGCCAATTTCTCATCTCTGAAAATCTCCAATCGAATCTTCGTGTCCTCCGAAAGAGCTTCCTTCTGAACCAAAATGCAGGGCCCGATTGCTGCGCAACCAAGGTAAACCTTTGCCTGAGGCAAGTAGAGCGGGTTTTCTCCCTCGATACTTCGGCTGCTCATGTCGTTTCCGACGGTATATCCTTGGATTTTTCCGGAAGGAGAAATCACAAGCGTGAGTTCAGGCTCGGGTACATCCCAAGTGGAATCTTTGCGGATATTCACTATTCCTCCGGGAGGGGAAACCCTGCTGGCAGTGGCTTTGAAAAACAACTCCGGTCGATCCGCATTGTAAACTTTATCGTAGAAATCTGCCCCACCCGAATCCTGAGATTCTTCCATTCTGGCTGTTCGGCTGCGATAATACGTAACTCCCGCTGCCCAGATTTCCTGATTTCCCATCGGTGCCAAAAGCCCTGAGCTTATCATTTGATTTGCTTCAGTTTCAGAAATTTCTTTCCAGCTTTTGGACTCTTCTTTCAAATACTCTCCCAGGTTTTCTTGTGCCAAAAGACTGTCCCAGTCCAATTGAGGGCCTGCTAAAAATTGAGAATCGGTTTGTAAAAGAGTAGCTGAGGGAAGTTTGTAAAGGCGCATAGGTGGATTGGGTTGAAAATTGAAATTAGGAAAAATGAAGAGATTTCTGGTTGCTTTTTAATCCCAAATCCATGAAAAAATGTGGAATTTATCGCGATCAGGAATTTTAGAAACGCTATACGATTTTTATGCCTCCCAATTGCAAAATTCCTTTTCCCGATTACCTTTGCCTTCAGATCATAAGGGGTGCCTTAATATTTCGGGCTGAGATCATACCCATAAAACCTGATCCGGGTAATGCCGGCGAAGGGAAAATGAACAAGCATAGTAAAAAGTAAAACCTGTTATCCGAAGCGGTACCCTTCGGCGGTTTGTTTTGTTTTCTGCTATGCAAACCGGGTAAACTATCACGGAAAACTCCCCCTGAGTTTTCTAATGTTTAACTCAAACTTCCCGCGAGGGATAAATTATTAATGAAAAATCTATTCTTAAGCCTGGCTTTTTGCCTGGCCTCATTTTCCGCATGGGCACAAGAAAGCCTGAGCGGAAAAGTATTGGATTTCCAAACCGGGAATCCCTTAACCGGAGCTTCAGTATGGACCGAAAATCTGGGTCGGGGAGCAGTCACAGATGAAAACGGTGAATTTACAATCACCAAACTTCCGGCAGGAGAAATCCAATTACGCATTTCTTATTTGGGTTTTGATGCATTTCGCCAGACGATTTCAGTTCCCTATTCAGGTGAACTTGTCATCAAACTTCAATCAAAAGATTTACTGACTGAGGAATTTATCGTCTCTGCGACGCGAGCTTCGGAAAGTACCCCGACCACATTTAGTACTGTGGATAAGTCCGAAATCGCCAAACGAAATTTGGGACAAGACATTCCGATTCTCCTCAATTTTACTCCTTCTGTGGTTTCTTTTTCGGATGCCGGAGCAGGCGTAGGATACACCGGATTGAGAATACGTGGATCCGATCAGACCCGTATCAATGCAACTGTCAATGGTATTCCT
>JBILPR010000279.1:0-5860 GCA_044373795.1 Algoriphagus sp.
TGCCACATCGGAGTTCAATTCCACTCCTCTGTTGATCGGTCCCGGGTGCATGATTACAATTTCTTTATTCAGTTGCTGAAGTAAGCGTTTGTTGATTCCGTAGTAAAGCGAGTATTCTCTCAAACTTGGGAAATATTTGATTTGCTGGCGCTCCAATTGAATTCTGAGGACATTTGCTACATCACACCATTCCAATGCTTTTTTCACATCCAATTCTACTTTTACCCCGAGGCTGGTGATATACTTGGGGATCAAAGTAATCGGACCGCAAACCATTACTTCGGCTCCCAGCATTTTCAGACAAAAAATATTCGATAGGGCAACTCTCGAGTGGAGAATATCTCCGATGATTGCGATTTTCTTTCCGGCGATTTCCCCGAGTTTTTCTTTGATGGAAAAAGCATCGAGTAAAGCCTGAGTCGGATGCTCATGAGTACCGTCACCAGCATTGATGATGTTTGCTTTTACATTTCTACTAAGAAAGTGTGGGGCTCCAGGGCTTGAATGTCTCATCACGACCATGTCTACTTTCATGGAAAGAATGTTATTGACAGTATCAACCAGAGATTCTCCTTTTTTCACCGAACTGCTGCTCGATGAGAAATTGACTACATCCGCGCTAAGTCTCTTTTCCGCAAGTTCAAAGGAAAGCTTGGTTCGGGTGGAGTTTTCAAAAAAAACGTTGGCGATCGTAATGTCTCTCAGCGAAGGGACTTTCTTGATCGGCCGGTTGATCACTTCTTTGAAATTAGATGCCGTTTCGAGGATAAGCTGAACATCATCCACTGTAAGGTTTTTAATTCCGAGGAGGTGCTTTGTACTAAGTTGAGACATGATTAGCTTTTAACTTTATCTGTGATCCAAATTGCATCTTTTTCAAAACCCTGATCCGCCCATTCCACCACCACATGCTGACTTTCGAGGGTATTTACCTTAATCCCAAAATAGTCAGGCATGATGGGAAAGTCTCTTGTGAGAATGCGGTCTACCAGTACCATCAATTCTACTTTTTGTGGTCTTCCAAAGGCGATCATCGCATCCATTGCGGCTCTTACCGATCTGCCTTTGTAAAGGACATCATCCACAATAATTACCTTTTTCCCTTCTACCAAAAAATCAATTTTGGTTTCATTCGCTTTTAGAGGAAAATCCCTTCTGCGAAAATCGTCACGATGAAAAGTGGCATCCAGGTATCCTGATGGCACTTTCACTCCGGAAATCTCTTCCAAAAGCGCAACGATCTTATCCAGCAATATCGTCCCGCGAGGCTGTAATCCTAAAAGTACTGTGTTTTCGAAATCATCATGATTTTCGATCAGTTGGTGACAGAACCTCCTGAGAATGATCCCAATCTGTCCTTGGTCTAATATTAGCCTTTTTTGCATGGGTGAGATTTGGGGATAAAGATAAAAAATAAATCTAGTCCTGCAGGTCCTTTGGCTGGTACAAATCCCCATCTACGAGGACTTTGGTGATAAAAAATACCTCTCGTGTTTCTTCCCTGCCTGACTCATTGAGGAAGCGGATTTTCTGCGTGCCACTCAGTAAAAAATACCGATCGTACCAATGTGCTATTTTCAGACTTTCCGGATTTGTTTCCCGTATGCGCTCATTCTCATCCATCAGAGCCAACTCAAAATCCAGACGCTCGAATACTTTCTCTCCGTTTTTGAAATAACTCATTCTGATTATCTGATTTTCCACATAAATGTGGTAGAGATCATCTCCCACTACTGCTATTTCCCCAAATGCATTTGGATAAGTGGTAGTGAGTTCATCGTAAGTACTTGCATTATCCCAGATCACTTGTCCTTCCTTCCCAACTTTGATAAAATGAGCAGAAACATACTGATACTCCGGAATCACTTGATACGTGGAAGCAATCGGATATCGATTGGAATAAAAAGGATCGTTGAAACTTGGGTTGTAACCCATTCTGGAGAGTCGATCATACCGATAAGCACTGGTCGGAGAATACAAACCGGAATTCATACCTCCTTTGGAATCTATAATATTTACCTGATCAAAGTACACGTAGTAGGCATCTTCTGTCTCTCTGACATCCCGAACCGAATAGACATTTTTAATTCCCGGAACCCTTTCTTTCTCGATCTCTTTAAGAGTTTCAGCGTCTTTTTTCTGCTTTGACTTCTCTTCCAAGTAGTTGTAAAAGTTAGGAAAATCTTCGAGGGTGTAGAGCTTAAATTGATGCTCACCAAACTCATTTATTTCCATCAGGTACATTCCCTGATAAGCCCCTCTCCTTTCAAGCCCAAAAGATCCGATCATCATTTGCTGATAGTTATCCTCCTCCGGAAGAAGTAACGCATCCAAAATTTCTTGTCCCGGATCTCCAAACTGGTCAACCTTGACTTCCCTGATCAAATTCCCCGACATGTCATAGGTATTGATGAGGAGCTCTCGATTCCGATATTGACCTTTTCTACTCAAAACGACATCAATGGCATCAATTTCAGTCATTTTTCGGATTTGAAGAATCTGAGTATCCTCGGCAAAAATCCCCTGAACAGTATGGATGCTTTTATCCTTCATGTCAAAAATCTGCATCACTGGTCGGGAATCGGAAGTCCCCATAAAAACAGCTTTGCCATCGACCACTAAAAACTCAACCAACTCAATTCTGAGCAGATTATTGGCATCAAACTCAAACCCATTTTTGGAAGGTAAATCAATATTCAGAATGTATTTCTCTGCCTTTTCGGAAGTCCCTTTTTGGAACAACACATACAATTGAGTTCCATCTATATCAAATCCTAAAATATCAAACCCTTCCCGCACCGGAAACTCGACTAACCCATCCGTATTGAGATTAGAATCTGTGATGAAATACTGGAAGTTTTTCTTGTAACTGATTGATTTCTCGGGGATGACCCGAAAGGAAACCAGTGAGTTATCTGTTCGCACCATTTCGAAAACCGGCCCATATAGCTCGGCATCCACCTCAAACCTGGCCACGAATTTCACCTGAGCAAAAGCCCGAACACTCAAAATCAAAAACAGGGAAAGGATTAAAAGTCTTTTCATGTGTTTATAATTGATTTTTAATGGCCACATAGAATCTCGCATTGCTAATGATCATCTCTCTGTATGTCGCTTGAGTAATGCTCGATTTCATAGGCCCATTTTCAATAATAATTCAAACTCTTCTTTTCCCACCGGCAAGACAGAAAGTCTGGATTGCTTCAGTATGGGAAATTCCGAAAGCCGATCCTCAGCTTTGATCATTTCCAACGTTACCGGAGATTTTAAAGGTCTCCTTGCTTTCAATTTAACCGCAACCCATGCAGGATCTTTTGGATCAGGGAATCCCTCTTCAGAAACATCGGCAATTCCAACCACCGCTTTATCTTTTCCGCTGTGGTAAAACAAGACCGCATCACCCAACTGCATTTCCCGCAAAGAATTTCTCGCCTGAAAATTCCGCACCCCATCCCAGACATCCTCTACTTTTGCTGAGAAATCATCCCAGGAATAAGATGCCGGCTCCGATTTAACCATCCAATAGTTCATTATTCGTTATTTGGGTTCAAAATTTTAAGTTAAGTCTTAGACCTTTAAATTGAAACAATATTTGGAGACATTTGTCTCAGTTTCTTAACGCAAATACAAAGATTTTGGATCATAAGACTATTCTGAAAAAACTCAAGTTGAGCATTCAGCTCATGGAACTCCATGAGGAAAATCCATTTAAAATCAGAGGATATCAGGGAGCGCTCAATTCGTTTGACCGAGGAGATCAGGATCTGATGAGCATCAGCGATGAGGATTTGGGAAAAATCCCCGGAGTAGGCAAAAGTGTATTGGAAGCCATTCAGGAGTTGAAAAGCTCTGATTCATTCCCCCTCTTAGATCAATTAATTGAGAAAACTCCAGCCGGAATTCTGGAAATTCTCCAGATAAAAGGACTGGGACCAAAGAAGGTAAAGACACTTTGGGAGGAATTGGGCATCACCTCCACGCACGAATTGATGGAGGCCTGCCAATCCGGAAAAGTCGCCAAAATCAAAGGATTTGGAGAGAAAACTCAGGATACGATTATTCAAAACCTGGAATTCAAAGCTTCCAATACCGGAAAATGGCTTTACGCAGACATCGAGGAAGTGATCGAAAACCTGACTGAAGAGCTTAAAGCTATTTCTCCTGAATCTGAAATTTCAATTGTCGGAGATTTTGCCAGAAAGATGGAAATCATCTCCGAAGCAGAATGGCTGATTGGTCTTGCTTCCCTTTTTGGGGGAAAAGAAAAATTGAAAACCTGGAGCAGAATTGAATGGGACCTCGCTCAATCCGGTCCATTTTCCTGGAGAGGAAAAGTCAAAGAACTTGACTTGCATGTCCAGATTCATTTCTGCGCAAAGCCAGATTTTATCCAAAATAAACTGGCCTTAACTGCTTCCAAAGCTCACTTGGCTTTGCTGGTTGACGAAAAAGAATCCATCACAGAAAAGCTCAAAAAGAAAGATTACAAGACTGAAGAAGAGTTTTTTGCAAAAAACGGTTTGCAGTTTATTCCTGTCGAAATGCGAGAAGGTTTCGACGAAGTCGATCTTGCCAGAGTAAATAAAATCCCTGTTTTGCTCGAAGAAAAAGACCTTCGGGGAATCCTTCACAACCATTCTACTTATAGTGATGGCAAGCACACGCTAAGACAAATGGCCGAGTATTGTAAGGAATTGGGCTACGATTACCTCGGAATCTCAGATCACAGCCGGACAGCTTTTTACGCAGGGGGGCTGGAAATCGAGCGCATAGAAAAGCAGCAAAAAGAAATCGATCAATTGAACAAGGAATTGGCTCCGTTCCGAATTTTCAAAGGAATCGAAAGCGATATCCTCAGTGACGGTAGTTTGGATTACCCTGAGAATGTCCTGGCAAGCTTTGATTTTATTGTTGCCTCGGTCCATTCAATTCTCAATATGGACATCAAGCGTGCGACCGAGCGACTGCTTAGGGCGATTGAAAACCCATTCACGACCATATTGGGCCACCCGACCGGGAGACTTTTACTCAGAAGAGAAGGTTATCCAATAGACCACAAGACCATCATTGATGCCTGCGCAAAAAATAATGTGGTAATTGAAATCAACGCAAATCCATGGAGACTCGACCTTGACTGGAGATGGGTTCGCTATGCGATGGAGCAAGGTGTGATGCTTTCCATCAATCCGGATGCACACGAAATGGATGGCTATGCCGACATGAAGTATGGAGTTTTGGTGGGAAGAAAAGGAGGATTGACCAAAAAAATGACATTAAATTCCCTGTCCGGGAAAGAAATAGCTGCTTACTTTGCGGAGCGAAAAGCTAAGATTGGAAAATAGGAACTGAAATCATGAGAATTCCTTGTTCCTCTTTTCCTGTCTCAATCAAATCCTCATTTTACATTCTTAAATTTTCAATTCCATGAAGTGGACCGACCAACCCGAAGGAGTTTTGCTCCAAAGATCATTTCTCTTCGGAATCACCGGAATCGTATTGGGGACACTTTCTCTTCTGAACACGAACTTTCAGTTAGTTCAGGCACCAATGGGACCGTTGAACGGAGTGAGTCTATTACTTCAATTTTTAGGCTTGAGCCTCGCCGTTTTGGTATTGCGAAGAAAAAAAATTACTGCCGAGGACAAGCAAAAAGCGCAAAAAATGGTCTTGATTCTCGGGGTTTCTTTGTTGTTTTTTATTCTGTCATTATAAGAAATAGGATTGAAATACTTTATAGATACAATCCGCAAGCGGATTTAAGCACTACTAACAACCATAAATGTTTTAAACAGAAAAACCCCGAGCTCAACGCCCGGGGTTTTCAGTTAATATGAATTTTGAAATTAATCAGCCTTCTCTT
>JBILPR010000280.1:0-5848 GCA_044373795.1 Algoriphagus sp.
TGAACGTGTCGTCTTCCCCGCTATTATTGGCTCTTTTATCGTTGAAAAAAGACAGAACCAATACGAGAGAAATTGAAGCGATCCCGAAAATCTTGATGATTTTAAGAAGTTCAGGAGTTAAAATCGGATCGGTTTTGGGCTTTAGAGCCATCGTTTAATTTTTGGTTTGCTGAAGAGTTTCCTCCAGCTTTTCCAATAACAAACTCCATGCATTTCTGATATGTTTTTCTTCCACATCGGTCTGACCGATCACCCATCGGATCACGAATTTACCATTGAGTTTGGTATGGGTGAAAAATGCCTTTCCTGTTGCGTTGACGCTGTTCATCCAGGATTCATTTATACGATTTAAGTCACCTTCGGATATGCATGATTCGGCATAGCGAAAACAAATTGTATTGAAATTGACCGGAGCAAGAATTTCGAGATTAGGTTCAGATTCAATCCAGCTTTTTACCAATTGAGCGAGTTGAAGATGCTTTCTTAGCTTTTCACGGATTCCTTCCAACCCATAGGACCGGATCACAAACCACAACTTCAGTGCGCGGAACCTGCGACCTAATTGAATTCCCCAATCCCGATAATTATTCACCTCATCGTCCAATTGAGTTTTGAGATATTCGGGTGTCATTGAAAATGTGTTGACCAGAAACTTTGGCTCCCGCACAAATAAAATCGAGCAGTCAAAGTTGGTAAACATCCATTTATGAGGATTGAAAACATAACTATCCGCACACTCGTGGCCTTTAATCAAATGCTGATATTCCGGAAGGAGTAAAGCCGTACCGGCAAAAGCCGCATCGATATGATGCCAAATTCTATGCTTTCGGGTGATTTGAGTTATTTCAAAAATTGGATCTACAGCCGTGGAACTGGTGGTTCCCAAAGCAGAAACCACACAAAGCGGCCTGAAACCTGCTTCTAAATCCTTCTGAATAGCCAATTCAAGTTCCTCCGGGATCATGGCAAAGTTCTTGTCTACCGGAATCCTGACCAGGTTTTTCAAACCAATTCCGGCGATTTTCAGTGCTTTATCGATGGATGAATGAACGTGCGAAGAGGAATAAACTCTGAATTGTTCTTTTCCGGTAAATCCATTTTCATTGATTTGGAACTGGGTTGCCTTTTCCCGAGCCGTTAGAATGGCGCTTAGCGTCGCAGTGCTTGCTGTGTCGTGAATGACTCCTTTCCACGATGAATCGATCCCTTTGGCATCCCGCAGCCAGTCACAGACCCGCTCTTCCAGCTCAGTGGCAGCAGGAGAAGTAATCCAGGACATGCATTGAGCACCGAGGGTTGCCATGAGCATTTCCGCCAAGACAGATGGCTCAGAATTATTCGCAGGGAAATATCCAAAGAAGGATGGATGCTGCCAATGGGTCATTCCCGGAATAATGATTTCCTGAAAATCTTTAAATATGGCTTCAAAAGATTCGGGCTTTTCAGGTGCAAAGGCAGGAATTTGATTGAAAATGGCCTTTGGAAGCACATTTGGAATGACGGGATAATTCTCTTTTTGCTCTAAATAATCCGACATCCAATCAACCACCTGATGGGCATAGGCTCGAAATTCTTCTTTTTTCATAATCGGATCTTTTACCGAACGTATGATCCGGCGTTCATATCAATGGAAGTTCCAGTCGCATGATCTGCCAAACCTGAACAAAGCAAGGTCACCATAGGAGCAATATCTTCCGGAGTTGTGAGCTCGTTCAGCGCAATGTCTTTCAACGCAAAGTCCTCGCCGTATTCTTCCAGAATCGCATTGGCCATATCAGTCCGGGTAAATCCCGGAGCGATCAAAAATGCTTTTATTCCCTGCTTACCGTAATGCCTGGCAATTGACCGGGTAAGACTTACAATTGCTCCTTTGGAAGCAGCATAGGCAATGTAATCGGTCGTATCTCCTCGAAAAGCAGCTCGGGAGGAAATGTTTACAATACGTCCATTTTGCTGTGTTTTGGCATGATCGACAAATTCCTTGCAAAGGATTCCAACCGCCGTTGTATTCACAGCAAATGTTTCTTCCCAAATTTTTAACCATTCATCTGTTGGTAAGGAATCAGGGGAACTTGGAGAAATTCCCGCATTATTAACCAGCGCGGATATCGGACCGTACTTTTGAACAAGTCTGGGAATGAACCCTATAACCTGGGAAGAATCCGAAAGATCACATGACTCCGTAAAGCTTGGATTTTGAAGCTCATTTTTCAATTTATCCGCCTCTGACTTGTTAGAATTGTAGTGAATGATTACCTCAGCACCGGATTCGGAAAGTTGCTTTGCGATGGCTCTGCCAATTCCTCGGGAAGCACCTGTGACAAGGATTCTTTGATCTTTAAGAGAAATATTCATGGTTTGAAAATAGTATCAAATTGCCTTTAAAGCGATTTTTAACTTCGTGGGAAGAGCGTCTTATGGTAAACGGATGATTTTCAGGAAAAATATCTTGCCAGATACCACACTTTTACCACTTTTCCCTAATCCTCAAATGCTGTACATGGGCAAGATGATGATTTCCATGCCAACTGTAGAGCAATGTGATTTCATCCAAGCCTTGACTACTTCCTTTATCGGGGTGAAAATAGGTTCGTTGGAAGTCAGATTCCTTCATATTTTCCAGCAAAAAACTCCAGCGAAGATGAAGTGATTCTAGAATTTGTATAGAAGAAATAACCGGAAGGTTACTATCCGGAAGCTTTGCCCATTCTGCTTCCTCGTAAGGTTTGATTGTGGGATTTTCTTCCGTGAGAGCGAGCTTAAATCGAGTATAAGCATTCATATGACTGTCTGCGCAATGATGCACCAACTGCCTCACGCTCCAGCCTCCCGAACGATAGGGTGTGTCCAATTGCGGATCAGAAAGTCCATTTACACTTGATTTGAGGTATTCAGGAAATGCTTTAATCTCCTTGATTGCCTCCTTCAGAGCCTGAAAACTAATTCGTTCCGGTTTTTCAAATTTCCCGATCGGGTATTTCAAAAATTCAATGTCTATCATGGTTTTATCCTCCTGCGGCGATTGTAACCAAATCTACATTTTTTGCCCCGCCTGCCAAAAGTACATTCGCACAAGCACACAGGGTTGCTCCTGTTGTCATCACATCATCTACCAACATAACCGATTTATTATCAATGGATAAATCCTTGGTCAGGCCAAAAACTTCTTCGACATTATTTAATCGCTGGAGTCGAGATTTTTTTGTTTGAGTTTCTGTGAACTTGGTTCTTTCTAAAGCAATTACGACAGGAATTTCAAGGACTTTCGAAAGTCCAATCGCAAATTGCTCACTTTGATTATATCCTCTTCGTTGTTGTTTCAGAAGGTGGAGAGGGACAGGAACAATCTGATTCCACGTACTTTTAAAACCGCTGTCAAATAGTATTTTACCGTACAGTTTCCCTAATTCTCGTGCTAAATCAGACTTGTTTCTGTATTTAAGTTCGTGTAGGAGTTTCTGACTATTTCCGGATTTTGTAAATTTCAAAAACGCCATGACGCGTCCTATTTCACTTAGCCCTTTCACTTTAGAGGTAAGATCGTTTTCTTCGGACCTTAAGTGATAGCTGGTTCTTGGCAGTAACCCTACGCAAATGGAACAAAGGCAATTTTCATGGTCAAAGAGCGTCCTGCCACAGAGTATGCAATTTCTGGGGAAAATGAGATCCAAAAAATCCTTTGCAAAAAGTAAACGCATCACTAAAAAGGTTTGTTGATATCACCCAAGGGGGTAAAATACAGGTATATTTACAAATAATAGCTTTCCTAAACTGTTAATTTAATGAATCTGATAGAGGAATTCAACGAGTACCGAGCCAAAATGAATGATAAAATTATGGTGGCGGATAATAAGGTAATAAAAAGGTTCTTTAATCTAGACACAAATGCATATGCAGAAGGTGAATTAGATGTGAAAACGAAAGAAATGATTGGGCTTGCCTGTTCCATGGTGTTGAGATGTGATGATTGCATCAAATACCATCTCGGAAAGTGCCATGAAGTCGGGCTAACCAAATCAGAAATATTTGAAGTATTTTCCATTGCAACTTTAATCGGAGGGTCTATCGTTATTCCACACCTGAGAAGAGCAACAGAATACTGGGAAGAACTTGAAAATCAATAATTTAATATGTTTAAGCGGGATTTAGACCTAGAAAAAAGATGGGCCAAACTTCTGGATGGCCTTAAAGAAACTATTGGTAAAAAACCTGCTGACCTAAATGGCGTTTTATTTCTGATTGGGGTACAGGAACTCGGTCAGGGTACCAGGACATTTTCAAAAGAGCAAAAGCAGGATTTAATACACATAGCCGTATGTAAAGTATTGAGTTATGCAGGATTTTATGAACTGGATTTTGTCGATCAGGACGAGTGGCCACATTGGAAACTAGTCAAAGAACTTCCACACTTTGATGTAGGGGAGCAGGAGAAGCTTCTTAAGATTCAGGTTTTAGACTATTTTGAAAAAGAATATCAAATAGAAATCAGCTGATACATGAAGATTATCTCTTACAATGTAAATGGAATCCGCTCAGCCATAAATAAAGGTTTTGTAGAATGGTTAAAGGACTCAAACCCAGATATAATTGGTTTACAAGAAGTCAAGGCTGAGGAAAACCAAATTGATACAGCTATATTCAAAGATTTGGGATACGAAATACTCTGGTATCCAGCTCAAAAAAAGGGGTATAGCGGAGTTGCCATTTTCACCAAAGTGAAACCGAAATCGGTAAAGTATGGGATGGGGTTAGGCAAATATGATGATGAGGGAAGGATTCTCCAAGCAGATTTCGAAGGCTTTTCTTTTATTTCTTCCTATTTTCCTTCAGGAACGACCGGAGATGTCCGTCAATCGTTCAAGTATGAGTTTCTGGATGATATCTTTGGGTACATGCAGGACTTGAATAGAGAAAATAAAACAATCATACTTAGCGGCGATTACAACATCTGTCATAAACCGATAGATATTCATAATCCAATCTCCAATAAGAACAGTTCCGGATTTCTTCCCGAGGAGAGGGCTTGGATGGATAAGTTCACAGCCTCCGGTTTTATTGACAGTTTTAGGTTATTCAATAACGATCCCCACCATTACACTTGGTGGAGTTATAGATTCAACTGCAGAGCAAAAAATTTGGGGTGGAGAATTGATTACCATATGACAACCGCGGAATTGCAAAACAAATTAAAAAGCTCTGTAATTTTACCAAACGTAATCCATTCTGATCATTGTCCGATACAATTAGAAATCGAAGATTAAAAGTATTATAAGATCCAAGTCATTGAATAAAGCCAGATGAAGTCTATAAAAATATCAATTCCATCACTAATTGAGAACATCAAAATAATCGAGAGTTTTATTGATAATGCTCGAGAAAAATTTGAGATCAACGACGATATCTATGGAAACATCATGATCTCGGTGACCGAATGCATCAGCAACGCGATTATTCACGGGAACGAAAACGATAAAAATAAATTGGTTCACTTAGAACTTTTAATAGAAGATGAGCTTCTTAAATTCATCATTGAAGACGAAGGATCAGGATTTGACTATAATGACCAACAGGATCCAACATCCCCTGAGAACATTGAAAAGATCGGTGGCAGGGGGATTTTCCTGATCAAACACTTAAGTGACGATGTGAAATTCGAAGAAGGCGGTAAAAAAACCATCCTTTCTTTTTACATGAATTAATATCGGATGGCTATTAATTTCTTCTCAGAAGACGTAAAATTCTCTTTACCCAACAAGCTAAAGAGAAAAGCTTGGCTTAAAAATCTAGCCAAAACCGAAGGCTTAAAAATCAATGATCTTAGTTACATCTTCTGCTCTGACGAATACCT
>JBILPR010000281.1:0-5820 GCA_044373795.1 Algoriphagus sp.
TTGGGATTTCTCCGGTCTTCGGTCCTGCCTTCCGCGGGCAGGCTTTCGACCCGATACTTGAAGAAAATTCGCCCAATTGTAGAAAATCGTGCACCCAGATTATAAGTTGTTGTAACGCTTGATCCATTCATTAAGCTGTCTGAAATCAAGTTTTCCCTTTCCCAGTTTCAAATGATAAAGGATTGCCAGGGATTTTCTCATTCTGCTTTCAGAGTTTTCACCGTAGTGACAATGAAAATCAGACTTCGCTGTTTGCCCGGTGTGAGTGCCCGGAAAAAGTTATTTCCTTCCTCATCCTGATCCGATAAGATTTGAAATTGATCCGGAATATCATGTCCGAATTCGCTGTGATCCCGATCTGTTTTGACCGAAAAACTCCTTTCCTCGTCCAATTCAAGCTTTTTGCGCAGCTCCTGATTCACGAGGACATGACAGCATTCTTGGGCTTTCATCAATGCCATGTGATAAGGCACTGAATCTTTGATCCAGATCAAAACACGGCGGTGAGTTTTGTCCATAATTTGTGATGCTATCGCATCCGGAACAGGGATATGAAAGTGCGAGATTGAATGTTATCAGGAAGGTCGTCCCCCGTCCCTCTTCACTTTTGACGCGGATCGAACCCCCATGGCTTAGGATGATGTTTTGAGAATTGGTTAATCCCAAACCTGTACCGGTTGGTTTATTGGTGAAGAATGGTTCAAACAAGCGTTCAAGATTCTCTTTTGGAATTCCGATACCATTGTCGCGGACTTCAATCCGGCATTGTTTTCCCTTCACATACGTTTTGAGGATCAGGATGCCCTTGTCTTCTTCCATCGATTCAATGGCATTCACCAGTAAATTGATCAAAGCAATTTTGACTTTTTCGATGTCTATATTGATTCCGCAGATATTTTCCTGATACTGCTTTTCGATTTTTACTCCGTTCAAATCAATGCGGTCCACCACGTGTTCTAGTGCCTCATCAAGTAGCTTATTGATGGAATAATTTTGGGTTTTTAGTTCCGAAAATCTTGTACTGTCAAGGAGTTGAGTGACCAGATGATTGATCCTGTCGCAGTTTCTCCTGATTACTTCAATCAGATCGCCACTTTCTTTCTTCACTTCTTCAGGGAGTTCGAGATTGAGTTGATCCGCGGAAAGTACGATGGTAGTGAGAGGGTTTTTTACCTCATGAGCCAAAAGACGTGCTATTCTTCCGGTAGAAGAAAATTTCTTCATATAAAGTTCTTCCTCAATTTTGGCCTTTAAGGAGCTCAGGTCTTTGATCATTACCTGAAAATGATTTACGTCTTGCTTGGCAATGCTTACAAGCGTGTTAATATGATTTCCTTCGTCTGAATCCATCGTAGCCTCCATTTCAAAAATATCAAGCTTTTGGCTCAAAACTTCCATCATTTGAGTTTTTGCTGACTCTTCCAGAAACTGATTTTTGAAGTAATAATCTGTCTTTTCTTTATCCTGGTGTGGATCAAATCCAAATTTGCTGACAAAACTGGGATTGGCCTCCATGATTTTGCTATTCTCATCGATAAGAAGGAAAGGGTCGCCTGCACGCTCAAAAATGGAACGAAATTTCATTGCGGTATTCTCCAGATCTTCCAATAACTGTGCATCCCGCATAGCAAACCGCATGGTTCTTTCCAAAATCCGCTCATCAAATTGCCCTTTGACCAGGTAATCTGAAGCTCCAAGCATAAGAGCTTCCTGATCAATCAAGGGTGAATTGACTCCTGTAAGCATGATGACAGGTGCATGTTTCCGGAGAGCTTTGATTTCTTTGATCAAGTCTATATCACCGCCTTTTCTAAGCTTATAGTCAACTAGGAAAATCGAATATTTCCCCTGAAGCTTGGCAAGAGCATCTTCGAGTGTATGGGCGCTTTCGATCTCATAGTTTTTATCTTCAGTCTTTTGGAAAAGAGAGGTAACCAAAACTAAATCATTAAGATTCTCGTCAACATAGAGTACTCGGATCATATCTTTTGATTGCATAAGGCTGTATTTAGGGAAGGATGTGAATTAAAGAAAGGCTACTTCATATCCTGTACCTACATTGATTTTTAATTTTTATTCTCTTTTTAGATCAGTTTCAGCAGATCTCTTGGCTCGGAGTTCCACGAGGTATTGTTAATAGCCGGATTGGGTCGTCAATATTCCTCGAATTCCGAAAGAATCTGGATTTACTTTATTTTCAATTTTTGATCACATTTATTGAAAACGGATTATTTAATGAATTTATATATTCTTTCAACCTTTTTGAATTATCCCATAATTGGGGAATTTTGTCCACAAATTTCCCCGATTTGGACTTGATGTATTAGTTTGATTTTTTTTAAAACCCCCTTTTTTAGGCCTTAAAACCTGTTTTTAGAGAATGGATGTTAAAAGGCATGAGCCTTGAATCTCTGATATTAAATCATTGCACAACCTAAATACCAAAACTATGGGATCATTATTGTATCTAATTGCCGTTATCCTTCTGATTGGCTGGCTGATCGGAGTTTTTGCTTACAGTGCAACCGGACTTATCCACTTATTACTGGTATTGGCAATCGTTGCAGTTTTATTCAGAGTGATCAGCGGTCGGTCTATTTGACGGGGAAGAGATTATTTTCATTCATTCTTTAAACACTAAACCAACAAAACTATGAACAACACAGAAATGAAAGGTAACTGGAACGTTATCAAAGGAAAATTGAAGCAAAAGTATGGCGAACTCACAGACGACGATTTGATCTTCGAAGAAGGCAAGGAAGACGAACTTTGGGGCAAAATGCAGCAAAAGGTTGGTAAGACCAAAGAGGAAATCATGAGGGAAATAGGAGATCTTTAATTATTTATTATCATGAATAATAAAGCAGTTAATAATTCAATCTGGCTAAGTGGTCTTGTTACCGGAGCATTGGCTGGTTATTTTCTTTATAAAAACAGAGATAAAATGGACGGTCAAAAAGAGAAATTAAAAACCCTGGTAAACGAATTGAAAGGAGTAGCTTTAGACCTCAAGAATCGGTTGAAAACAACAAGTGCTGAAGCGGTAAATTCTACCAAGTCAGCACTAGAGTCAGCAAACGAAAATTAAGTTGATTTAGGGAAAAAAAATAAAAAGGTGTGATCTCAGATTACACCTTTTTTCTAACTAGTAATTTTCAATTACCTCGCTGAAAAAGAAAATTTATTAAATTTTTGACTTTTTCTGACACAAATAGAGTCCTGATAAAAATGAAAAAGCATGTGATTTTGGTTGTGGATGATGAATACGAGATCAGAGCGCTGTTTACACGTTTCCTTGGAAAACAGGGATACGAAGTGCAATCTGCCGGGAACCTTGCCGATGGAAGAAAATTATATACAGAGATCAAACCATCCTTGATTTTTCTTGATGTCAACCTTCCGGACGGAAATGGCCTGGAGGAATTGCGTGAATTAAAAAAAGCCAACCTATCCGGCAAAGTGGTCATGATGAGCGCCTTTGTTCATCAGGAGGACAGAGACAAGGCCCAAAACCTGGGAGCAATTGATTTTCTAAGCAAACCTTTTAGTCTAGTCAAACTAGAACAGGTGATTTTATCTCAGTTAAAACCAATTATTAAACTGTAAAAAGCCATGTCAAAGATTCTTGTAATAGACGATAATATTGACATCTGCCAACTTTTGGACCGTTTTCTGACCAAGAAAGGATATGATGTCCAAACCACGATTTCCGGAAAAAACGGACTTGAATTGGTTAAAAAGAATCACTTCGACCTGATTTTCTGTGATTTCAAACTCCGCGATATGGATGGAAGAGATGTGCTGATGAAAGTAAAGGAGATATCTCCCGGCACTCAGGTAGCGATCATCACAGGATATGCAGACGTGAAAATCGCCGTAGAAGTGATCCAAAAAGGCGCTTTTGACTACGTAACAAAGCCATTGATTCCTGATGAAATTATCAGTTTGATCGAGCGGGCATTGGCTGCGACCAAAGACGGCCAATCATATTCGGTAACTTTTAACAGAGCTACCGAACTTCAAAACGAGAAAAAACTGGCAAAAGCGAATTCTACGGAAGGTTACCTCAGGGGAATCGGCAAGGAATCCAAAAAGCTCTACAAAGAAATTCAACTTGTAGCGCCTACCAACCTTAGCGTGGTGATCTATGGTGAAAGTGGCGCTGGGAAAGAAAACATCGCCAAGATCATACATGATCAAAGTGAGCGTGCCGGAAAACCTTTCATTGCTATTGATTGCGGTGCATTGACTAAGGAACTGGCAGGAAGCGAACTTTGGGGACATGAGAAAGGAGCCTTCACAGGTGCGCATGCTGAGAAGCCGGGTCAATTTGAAATGGCTGATGGGGGAACGATATTCTTGGACGAAATCTCCAACCTTTCCTATGAGATCCAGGTGGGACTTCTTCGGCTTGTTCAGGAGCGAAAGCTCAGAAGAATAGGAGCAGCAAGAGATAAATCAATAGACGTCCGAATTCTGGTTGCTTCGAATGAGGACCTGAGAAAATCAGTTCAGGAAGGCAAATTCCGTGAAGATCTGTACTTCAGATTCAATGAATTCAGCATTACGGTTCCACCTTTGCGTGACCGAAAAGATGATATTGAGGCTTTTGCTCAGCACTTTTTGGAGATATCCAATGAGGAACTGAAGAAAGATGTCAAAGGATTCGACGAGGAAGTAATGGATGTATTTAAAGAGTATTCATGGCCTGGAAACTTACGAGAAATGCGTAATGTGATCAGGAGAGCTATTTTACTTTCCAACGGAAAATCTGTTTCTGTTTCAGGACTGCCACCGGAAGTTGTTTATTCCCGAAAATTCAACTTCGCAGATCATCCGGCTGAAGAGCAGGATACATTTGGAAGAAAGCAGAAACCAACTCCGAGTCTTAAAAATGCGGCTGCGGGAGCTGAAGCTGAAGTCCTCAGAAAGGTACTCGAAGAGGTGAAATATAATCGCACCAAAGCGGCTTTGCAACTTGGAATAGATCGGAAGACACTATTCAACAAAATGAGACAATACGACCTTTAAGTCGTATTTTTTTTGAGAAAATAGTGATCGGGGCTTTGCCCAAAAAGGGATTATTTTCCCCGAAATAAACTTCTCAATTCACCGCAGCCAGATTGAAAACCTGAAAATCAGAACATAAAACGTGTTTTGTTCCAGTAATCCAACCTTTTTGAATTTATTGGATCGAATTTTTTTCAATTCTCTCTCTGGCACTTCAATTGGAAAGAGATAATTATAAAAAAAATATTTTATGAATTTCGCAAACCAAGTTGACATTGAGAGACCTCTAGTTTTGAGAAAAATTGGAAATCAAATTGTTGCCGATAGGATGAATGATTTGCTTTCAGATTACAATATTTTTTATCAAAACGTTAAGGGGTTTCATTGGAATTTCAAGGGCTCAGATTATTTCGATTTTCACCGGAAGTTCGAAGACCTCTACGGAAAGTTGTATCTGGATATAAACAAGCTTGCCGTACAGATTGCCTCGATAGGCTATGAACCTTTGCATTCGTATTCAGATTTCCGTAAAAATTCTATTCATATAGAAATCACCGGTCCCAACACCAATGGTGAATGTTTGTCAAATGTGATTGAAGGGCTGAAAAATCTAATTTTTTCGAACAAAATGGCAGCCATAGAGGCTGAGGAGGCCGAGGAAGTTAGTACAGGAAAAACATTAAGGCAATTCGCATTTGAATTGGAAAACGAATTGTGGGTCTTTACGATGCTAGCTAAGTATTAATGCAAGCTGAGTATTCCACATAAAACCGCAGGGTGAGCTGCGGTTTTTTTTTTGCTCAAAATTCT
>JBILPR010000282.1:0-5810 GCA_044373795.1 Algoriphagus sp.
TGCAAGTACAATATCAAGTATGCATCAGGGAAAAATGATCGTGAATAAAGAAAAACGAGTTGGTGTAAGAGCTGGGGTGATGAGAGACTATATAGATATTGTGAACTTAGATAATAAGGAAGTTTACACTCTATTTGGACCTTCAAATCACTTTCCAAAATACGATGCTGAGTATAGTCAAGGATATCCAATGCCAGATGTTGACTTTGAAGATGCTCGCACGCATTACATTGATTTACAAGCTGGGAAAAATTCTATTTATCTTTTGTATTTCGGAGGTAAGATGCAGGAGTTTGGAAATAATGAAATTAAAAACAGAATAATAGAAATTGATTATTCTGGGAATTTAAAAAATGTTTTTGAATTAGACACTCCGATTCTATCATTCTCCATTGATGAAAAAAATAAAGTATTCTACTGTATACGTTTTGATAATGAACCTAATGTTATAACTTTTAAGTATTAAAAAAATGAAAAAAATAATTTATTTCTCATCAATTTTTGGCTTATTCTTGTTTTCGAATAATACAAGGGGACAAGACTTACCACCAAATACTTATAGTGGCAGATGCTGCCAAATGATACTCTTCAGTTGTGATCATCCTGTAGGATTAAAATTTGCAGATTCAATATGGATTTCAGGGAGTATTTGCCCTCCTCAGATTCCACCCCCAATAATAAATTAACTTTGATTTGAAAAATAAAGCCCACTGACAAAATTTGTCAGTGGGCTTTATTTTTCCTCATTGCATAGTTTCTCTACCAGGTTCTTCCCCCCGGAGGTCTGCCCATCTGCCAAGGCTGCTGCGGTTCGGAGGCCGGCTGCTTGAAGTTGCCGATGATGTACGTGAAAGTCAGCATGCCATATCGGGTTAGTACGTTTGTGAAGACATCCGTTACAGAGACATCTGAAATAGTTCTGCTGATACTGTTGTTTTCATTCAGCAAATCAAAGATCACCACCTTCAATTCTGCCTTGTTGTTTTTAGCGAAGCGATATCCGCCTTCGATATTCCAAAGCCAGAAATTCTGATTGAAACCCTCAGTAAGTCCGGTGTAAAGCGTGTGATTCAAGTTATTTCCGATAAATAGTTTCCCATTATTCGGGGAGAAATAGAGTCTCAAATTAGATTCCTGGAAATAATAATTATTATCCTGATTGGTCTGCAAACTACTGTTTACAATGTTGTAGGTACCGGTGCTGCTCAGGGTGAAATCAAAGTTCTTGCTCACGTTACTGGTGAAAGTCAGCCCCTGACTTAATGCAAGGTTATCATTCAGGTTTTTCTCCCCGTTGATAATGCCGGGAATCCGGTTGAAATTCACTCGGGAATTCAAGTTAAAATTGGTTTTAATCCCCTTGATCGGTGCACCGTAGGTTAGGAAAAAGCTGGTTCGGAAGTTTCCATCCAAGTTGATCGGCTGTGAGATTTGTCCTCCCGGACGAAGCAGGATCTCATCATTAATCAGGGTATCCTTTGCCGTGATGAAAGTATTGGTTCCGATGTAATTGCTGGTTCCTGAGTAATTCAGAAACAGGAAAAGCGTTCTGGATTTTTCCAGATTCACCTTGCTCACGTTTGCAAAGATGTTGTGATTAAAGCTTTGGCCCAGATTCGGATTACCCACGCTAAGGTTGAGTGGATTTGAGTTGTTGACCACATTCTGCAATTCTCTTACGCTTGGTTCGTCAGTATCTGTTCGATATCTGAATCGGTAGCTTAGCCCCTTTTCAGTATTTCGATAGTTGACATTGGCACTTGGAAGGATGTTGTTAAAATCCCTGACAAATACTCCTTCCGTCGGGAAAAATGCCTCATTGTCCAATCTGGAGTTTTGGTAGTCGAGGTTGAAATTCAGATTCCAGCCTGCACTATTATACGCATACCCTGATCTCAATCTATGGGTGATGAACTTGTTATCAAACTCGTTACTGAGGGCTGTGTCTAGTTCAAACAACCCGGGAGTTTCACCTAACACGTAGACTTTCTGATCAGAGGAAGTCATGTTATTTCCAACCTGATATCCGAATGTTCCGATAGCTTTTTCACCCAAAGGTTCGGTCCAGGTGAGGTTCATCCGATAATTAAAACCGTCTGAAAGCGCGTCCGTTTCCTGAATTGTCGTGTCAAGTCTGTCTCTGTTGTAATCGATACTGGCAGCCAGGAGATCCGAGAATTGGTCACGCTTAGTCCACGCTGTAAACACATCTGTGGAAAGTGTTCTTCCCTTCTTTTCGAATTTGTAGCGATACGTAATGTTATTTGCAATATTGAAAGACTTGGTCTCTGCATCCGAAACGGATCTTAAAGCACTCAAAGAATCACCCGTGCTTGCCAGGGTCAATGCATCCCGGTCGCTAAATGAATTATTGGTCTGGAATGAAATATTCGGGGTGATGATGATGGAGTTCTTCGCATTCAGATCAGCCTCGATCCGGGCGTTCACCCGATGGTTGAAATTATCAGCAGTGCTTGTCAGATTTTCCTGGTAGATCTGACTGAGGGATTCATTAACTACCGTCTCGCGATTAGTGATTTGCTGAAGGGTGTTTGCCGTATTGTTGAAGAAATAGCTTCCGGAGAAATTAACCTTCTTTCCCCATTTATCACTGTAGTTCAATCCCAATGCATTGGTATCGGTGATTCCGCCCGTACCTCCCACGAAGAAATTATTACCACCGCCACCGCCAAATTGGTTGCCACCGCCACCGGGACGTCTTCCGCCTCCGCCTCCTCCGGCGCCTGCAACGGCCGAGACACCTGCAAGATCCTGACTTGAGAAGTTTTGCTGGTTGATGTTATTGAACAAACCTAAAATGGAGATTTTCTGATCTCCTTTAAACAGGTTGATACTTCCTCCTGCGGAATATCGATCGTCTGTTCCATAGCCGGCATACGCTCTTCCGAACTGGCCGTTTTTGCTGTTTTCTTTCAGGATTATATTGATTGTTTTTGTGTAGTTTCCATCATCAAAACCAGTTAATCGACTTTGATCAGAGCGCTGATCCAGCACCTCTACCCGATCAATTGCGTCAGCAGGAAGATTTCGAAGGGCAATGCTGGGATCCGAACCGAAGAATTCACGACCATCAACCAAAATCTTTTGAACTTGCTCGCCCTGGGCCTGAACCTGACCATTTTGAAAAGTCACGCCCGGAAGCTTTCGGATCAAATCTTCCGCTTGAGCATTTTCCTGAGTTTTAAAAGCACTAGCATTGAAAGAAGTTGTATCGCCCCTCATTTCTCCCACCGGAGATTGGCCTTCAATCAGAACCTCGCCCAGCAGTTTGGTGTCTTCCAAAAGAATGAATTCGCCCAAAACTACGGGTTCTCGCATCTCATGGATCCTGGTTATTGTCTGATATCCGATGAATTTTATTTCAATTTTCACCGAAGGAATATTCGGTCTTACGACTTCAAATTTACCTTGTGCATCTGTCACTGTTCCGACCAAAAGTGAGTCAGTGACAGTTTTGATCAAGATATTAGCTCCAATCATTGGAGTCTTAGCCGCGCCATCAATTACGGTTCCGGTAAATTTCCGGTCCGGTCGAGGTTCTCCGGTCGGTCTTTGTCCATAAACTGAAAAGGCCAGGAAAAAACTAAAAATCAAAGTTAAAACGGGGTAGATCTTTTTCATATCAGTGCAAATGTCTGTTTCTTTGACTGATCTCGAAAGTAAAGGTTTAGCCTGAATGGACTAAAAATTAGAATGGAAAAAGCAACGGATAAATGGTCTATAGCTGATTTAGAATTAAATCATTGCCATGATCTCCGTGTATGAAATTCCATAATGACTATTGTCGTACACAACCGTTCTGTTTTTGATCAGGATTACTTGCGGAGATTCGTGAGGCACCCCAAATTCACTTGCTACCAAATCAGAAATATCCCGATCAGCAATTAAATCAAGAAAATAGACTATGACTTTTTCGTCATCGCCTACTTTCCAGTTGCGACGAACCCGATCCAAGGACATGCTGCTGATGGAACATCTGGTGCTATGCTTGAAAATCAACACCGGTCGCTCTTCGCTCACACTTTTGATTTCTTCAATTTGGGATGCCTGAATAAGTTTATTCCAATTCATTTTTGATATTTTTTACCTTTAGGGCAATAGATACGGGGACAAATAAGTTCCCTGTCTAACGATTCCTTTCAAATGATAAAATCAAGCATGACCGTGTTGGTGTCAAACAGAGGAATGATTATCTGCCATACAAAGATTCCATATGGCCGCTAAAAAAAATAAAATCATATGAAAATAAATTTCCGGCGCGACTTGAAAAAATACCTGGTTGTCATTCTCTTTTCTCCCTTTCTTATTTCTTCCTGCAAAAGTTTGAACCCCGCGGCAGTACCTCCACCGATGGCTCCTCCGGTTTCTTATTCCTCGGCAAATGTGCCCCTTATCATTCCAAAGCAGACCTTGGACAATCTCCTCAATCAGCAAATTCCCAGAATTCTCCTTGAGGAAAAGGGTTTGGATATGGGAAATGGGATTCAGGGAGATCTGACTTTCACTAGAAATGGTGAGGCCTCATGGAAAAATCTCGATGATCAGCAGATCGAAGTCACAATTCCGGTTCGGATCCAGGGCGAGCTTGGCCTTAAGAAAGGTGGGCTTGGCAATTTCTTCCAATCGAAAGTTCCTCTCGACAAATCTTTTAAACCAGTTTTTGTGCTCAATCCGGAGATCAATTCGGATTGGGGTCTGGAAATTCGCGATTTTGAGCTACTTGACCTTGGAGGAAAAATTGAGTTGAGCGTACTGGGAATGGATCTGGATCTGAGCGGAATTGTAAGAAAAGAAATCCGAAACTGGGCATCTCAAAAATTTGGAGCGGGCAAAACACTCGCAAGTTTTAAATCTTTCGTCAATTCGGCCTGGGACCGAGTAGGAAAACCTTTTATGGTGGATTTTGGAGCCGGGAAAACCGGATTTTCTGTACAGCCGGAGTCTGTCAAACTGAAAGAATTTTTTGACTCAAATCAGAATTACAACCTTTGGCTTGGAATAAACGGAAAAGTAAACTCGCATCCTGCGGAAGCTGTCCCTTCCCGTGCTTTCCCTCTTCCGGGATTAAGCCTCAACGAGAATTCTGAAAACAAGCTCGAAATCGTTCTTCCGCTGACCCTGACTTATGTTCAGTTGAATGAGCTTTTGGGAGAAAATCTGAACGGGAAAACATTCAAAGTAGACAAGAAGACAAGTATGACTCCCTTCAATATTCAAAGCAGTGCTTTCGGAGATTTGCTAGCGGTGAGCATGGAATTCTTTGCAGAGCAGACCAATGGGAAAAGTCTGGACGGAAAGATTTTCATCGTCGGAAAACCTTCCTACGATCAGGATAATCAAAGTCTGATTTTGAAAGATCTCAACTTTAAAATTGAAAGCGGAAACCTGGGTGCGCAAACCAGCATTGGCCTTAAAAAAGGAAAAATCATTCGTCAAATTGAGAAAAGGGCCGTTTTCCCAATCGGAAATGCCCTCGAGGAAAGTTTGGGAGGAATACAAAATCAATTGGCAATTGACACTCCCTATGCAGATCTCAAAGTCAGCGGAGTGACGGTCGTTCCGGGAGAATTTTACCCGACTGCAAACGGACTTATGGTTCAGCTGAAGGCCTTCGGAAAAGTTGACGTGGTCTGGAAATAAAAAAGGACCATCAAACTGACGGTCCTTTTGATTCACTTCATCTGGTTCATTTGATCTTCTTCAAAACATCCAATGCTGCGGATTTGACCTCCTCATCAAAAAAGGTTTTGGAGATTTTATCGATTTTTGGCTGGAGATTTTTCCCCAGT
>JBILPR010000052.1:0-19136 GCA_044373795.1 Algoriphagus sp.
TGCCTTGCTGATTATCGTGATCAATACGGTCGGGGCAATCTGGGGGGTTGATATCGTGACAGGGGAACTTACCGGTCAAATATCTGCAGCTCTTGGCGCTGATACTGCCGAATACCTCCGCCAGATCATCATCAATACCCATTACAGCGGAAAATCAACGATTTCAACCATCTTGGGAATAGCTACTTTACTGTTTGGTGCTACCGGAGTTTTCTATCATCTGAAAATCTCAATCAATACCATTTGGGAATTAAAGCTGACGGATGAATTGACTTGGCCTATGCTGATCAAAGATCGATTGATTAGTTTCAGTTTCGTTTTGGTCCTGGGATTTCTCTTGCTAATCAGTTTCGTAGTCACAACCGCCTTGTCTCTACTGAGCGATTTGATCTTGCGATCATTCCAAAACATTATACTTATTGTAGCTTATTTGATTGATTTTTCAATTTCCTTTGGAGCTGTCACGGTCCTGTTCGCTTTGATTTTCAAATATTTGCCAGATGCCAATATCAGATGGAAATCAGTTTGGTTAGGAGCCTTATTAACCGCTTTGCTCTTCGTAATCGGGAAGTTTTTGATGGGGATTTATTTCGGGGTTGCTGATCCAGGCTCCACTTACGGCGCTGCGGGTTCAATCGTCTTGGTCTTGATTTGGGTATCCTATTCTTGTCTGATATTCTTCTTCGGGGCAGAATTCACTAAAGTAATTTCGATCAGATACGGGTATGGAATCAGCCCAAAATCAAATTACTCAAGGGTAAAACAAAAAGAAGTGATAATCGATGAGGCTACCACTTCTTCAAATATTAAATAAGCTTATTACTTCTTGTAAAGTATCTGGTGGATCCGGAAAAGGGTCTCCATAGGCAGCTTGATCACTTCCCGATCGTACGTCATGAGTCCATTTGTCTCGACTTCCACGTCGGTAGTTTGGGTATAAATGGCAGCAGCCAGTCCTTTTGGTATCAACTTTTGCAAATCCTCAATCAGACTTCTGTATCGAGCTTCAAGTTCTTCTTTTGTTTTAAAACTTTGGTAACCCCAATTGTCTTTTTGCTGCCAGGTATGACCTTCCAAAGACAGTCCCAATCCTCCGTACTCTCCTAAAACCAAAACGGTTTTCTCACCGAAAATCGCAGGATCAGGCATGACCGGATCAGGATAATTATGTAGATCCATGATGTCTCCTACAATCTTAGGTCCTTCCATTTCAAAATTTCCTCCGCTGGCGCTGTTGATCAATCGACTAGGATCAAGTGACCTTGTCAGATCCGTAATTTCTTTGGTCTTGAATTGACCCCATGCTTCATTAAAAGGAACCCAAACCACAATTGAAGGGAAAAATTTGAATTCATTCATGATTTCCTTCCACTCAGTTTTGAAGATTTCTTCGCTCTCGGGAGTTCGCATTTTATTCGTTCCTTCACGGATTACTCCCGGACGTATCTCCCAACGATTACCCATATCTCCGCTCGGCATGTCCTGCCAAACGAGCATTCCCAAACGATCCGCATGGTAATACCAGCGAGCTGGTTCCACTTTCACATGCTTTCGAATCATATTGAACCCCATTTCCTGAGTTTTCTCAATGTCAAAAAGTAAAGCTTCATCCGTCGGCGCAGTGTATAGACCATCAGGCCACCAACCCTGATCAAGCGGACCGTATTGGAAGAGAACTTTACCATTCAGCATCATTCGTTGATGTCCCTGCGCATCTTTTCCCATTCGGATATCACGATAAGCTGCGTAAGATTTCACTTCGTCCAGTAGTTTTTTTCCATGGAAAAGCTTCACACTCACTTGGTATAAAAACGGAGATTCCGGAGACCAAGGCTTGGGATTTTCCAAGCGAATCGGGACAGCATCTCCAGCGGTTGATTTTCGGGAAGCCACTACCCCATTTTCATCGGAGAGGCTCACTTCAACTTCAAGACCTTCGACTACAGAACTCACTTCAGGATGGAAAGTCTGAATGCTACTTTCCCAATCCGTCATCGAATAAACCGAACTCAGATGGCTAACGGAAACAGTTTCGATCCAGACAGTTTGCCAGATTCCCGTCACCGGAGTGTACCAAATTCCCTTCGGATCTTTCACTTGTTTACCTCGAGGCTGCGGTCCTGAGTCAGAAGGATCCCAGACCCGAACACGAATTGTCTGGTTTTTTCCTTTCGCTAAATGGTCGGTAATGTCCAGGCTAAAACCATCAAAACCTCCCTGATGCATTCCTGCCCTCTTTCCATTCACCCAAACTTCAGCTTCCCAATCCACAGCTCCAAAATGAAGCAAAGTCCTTTTGTTTTTTCGATCCAGAGTCAGTCCGAATTCTCGTTCATACCAGAGCTCATTATCAGGACCTACAGTCTTTTGAACACCCGATAAAAGAGATTCGACTGCAAAAGGGACTGTGATTTTTCCCTGAAAACCTGCCTCCGGAAGACTACCCTTTGCGAGAATGGCATAGTTCCATTGCCCGTTGAGGTTTTGCCAGGAATCTCTTACCATTTGAGGTCTTGGATATTCGTTGAGGGGTAATTCAGGGTTAACCCGATCTGTCCATTGGGTCTTTAAAGTTTGGGCTCGAACCGAGTTCAGAATTAAAAAACCTAAAAATACTGCAATCAGAAGATGTCTCATAGTGGATGGAATTTGGGTACTTGTTATGAATAAAAACTAAAGCAAAGTGTAAGAAGTAAAATGAAATTCAAATGAAACGAAGTCCAAATCTTGGGCAATTGGAATATCAAAATATGTTTAATCCAACGCTAAAAAAACCCGCCAGTCAAATCATTAGAAATTTTAATCTGGATCGACTGAATTACTTGTGCTCTTTCCGCTTAAAAGCTGGACTAGTTAGGCTGCAATTTTGAAGTTATAAAATTCATTTGGTGTTTTCATATTTAAGGCAGAATGGGGAGCAAATGTGTTGTATTCTTCTACCCATTGATGGATTTGTTGTAGTACGATTTGTGCGGAATCTAAACAGCTTTCATAGACATAATCTCTTTTAAAGGTTGCATTCAATGCTTCGCACATTCCATTGGATTGTGGTGAATAGGTTGGCGTGTTACAATCGTCAATATTCCAAGATTTCAGGCTCTTTTTAAGGTTCTTTTCAATGAATTCCGGACCATTGTCATGTAAAAACTGAAGTTGCCCAGTTGGCGGAAGATTCTCACCAAAACGGCTGTATAAGGATTCCTGAACCATTAATTCAATATCTACTGCCTGCATATGCTTTCCTGCTTTCCAAGCAATGATTGATCTGTCGCAACAGTCCATCAGAAAGGCTACCCGGAGCTTTTCCCCGTTCCAACATTTAATGGAGGTAATATCACTGGCCCATCTGGTGTTTGGCTCCTGTACTGCTATCTGACCAGTATGTGTCCTGCTGCTGCCTCTAGTTCGATGACGGGTTATTAATAGTCCTTCTTCCTTCATGTATCGATGTAGCATGTATTTGGTCACTTCTAACCCATAATCTCGCTTTAATAAGGCCTTTACTCTAGGCACTCCGTAAGTAGACTTCTTTGCAGTAAGTTCTAGTATCGCTACTTTCATCTGCTCACCAAGTGTTTTCCGAGCTGTCCTTTTACGATCAGGATATTCTTTAGACTTGTAGTAAATGGTAGATTTAGCTACCCCCAATACTTGAATGGTCTTGTTCATACTTACTCTGAACTCCCTGGATAGCGATTCAATTTCTTGTTTCGTAGTTGATCCATTTCCAACTTTTTTTTTAGAATTTTGATGTCTAGGGTAGATTCACCAAGAGCCTTCTTCAGCTCTTCATTTTCCTTTCTGAGTAATTCTAATTCTGCTTTGGTATGTAAGTCCCCTTGGTTTTTGATGCTCATAATAGCTCCTGATTTAGCGTTTGATCGCCAATTATACACTTGACTGGTGATCAGTCCGTGTCGGCGACAATATTCAGGGCAAGATAAGCCCGATGACTCCCAATCTTCAACAATAAAGGCCTTTTGTTGGGGGGTAAGTAACTTACGACCACTTGAGGTGAGTCGCGCATTTTTGATTAGTTCTTCGATCATTTTGTTCCTAGTTTAGGCAACAAAACTGGTCCAGTTATTTAAGCAGTTAGGAACAAATTAATAATAGTAAAATGTTAAATTTCCTTTGTGGAAAAAAGAAATAGTAAAATGAACTAACCTTTTAGAAAAAATTTAAAGAAAGTTTATGATTTACGTTCTTAGAGAGTATTACGATCAAAATCTTTACCTCTAGCGGTTCACCTTCAAATGATCAAGTAATTCCTAAAAAGAAGTTAATCGGATTAGATTTTCAATCATTAAATCATATCTTAGTTGACTTGTTTGAAATTCTAAACCAATGAAAATTTTTCACCCTCTTTGCTTCTGTGGATTTATCCTTCTTCATTTCTCCTGCTCCAAGGCAGAAGAGAGTTCTCAGGAAATTGCTGCAGAATCCTTCCGAAATGAAGTTGCCGCCACCGAAGTAAGAGTTGCGAATGCCGAGCGGAAAAGCTTCGATTACCTGATCAATGCCACCGGCAAACTGGAGGCTCAAAATGAAGTCAAAACAATCATCGAGCAAGACGGATACTTGGCGGATGTGGCCGTACTCGAAGGACAACTGGTCTCCAAAGGACAGGTGCTCGCCCGACTCAATCCCATCGAAGCGGAGTTCAGACTGGAAAAAGCCAAAATAGCCCTGATCAAAGCCAAGGCTGAATACGAGGTACTCAAGATAGATTTCTATGGAGTCTTGCAGTCCAAAGATCCTGCAATCGTACAAGCAGTAGAGGAAAGAATCAAAGTGAACAGCGGTTGGGCGTTGGCAGAAGTCGAGCTCAAAGAAGCCGAACTGAACCTGCAGCGCTGCGAAGTGAGAGCACCCATTGCCGGAAAAGTTGCCAATATCAAATTTAAAGAAGGGAGCCTTGTCTCCAAAAATCAGGAGTTTTCAGAGATTCTCGGAACTGATTTGCTGATCCTTCGGGTGAAAGTTTTGGAATCGGATATTCCCCTGATTGGCTTAAATCAAAAAGCAGAAATCTATCCGGTCTCCGCCTCGCAGACGGCGCTCACCGGTCGGGTGACAGCGATCAATCCCATGGTAGATCAGTCAGGTCTCGTTCAGGTTTCGATTTCCCTGGGTGCCAATAAAAATCTCCTTCCGGGAATGAATGCACGAGCCATCATCCGCGCTCCGCAAAGCAACAGCTTGGTGGTGCCAAAAGATGCCCTGGTTTTTCGATCCGGCAGAGCGGTGGTTTTCACTGTCGAAAATGGGAATGAGTCCAAATGGAACTATGTGGAGGTGGGAAAGGACAACGGACAAGAGGTGGAAATACTCGATGGAATCACCGAAAACAGCATCGTCATCACGACCAATAATCTTCAGCTTGCCCATCAGGCGCCCGTCCAAATCGTAAAGGATTAAGGCATGGTTAGATTTTTACTAACCCGGCCGATTGCTGTATTCATGTGCTTTCTGGCGCTGATTGTTTTTTCGGTCATCGTTTTTCGGATGCTGCCGATATCGCTGCTGTCTCCGATCGATGTGCCTCAGATTGTAGTCAAAGTCAATTACCCAAATGCTTCTCCGGAGTCGATTGAGCAAAATGTCCTTGCCCCGATCCGCGAGGGTTTGATCACACTGACCGGACTGGAGCAGATGGAAAGCAAAGCAGGTTCGGAGCTTGGCACCATTCGTCTCACTTTTGATTATTCCACCCGGATGGAACTTGCCTACATCGATGTCAATGAGAAGATCGACCGGCTGACCAATTCCCTTCCGCAGGATCTGAGGCGTCCCGAAGTCATCCGTATCAATACGAGCGACATTCCGGTGGCGCGTGTTCAGGTGGTGCCAAAGGAAGGAATCAGCGATGTGGAGGTAAGTCTCCTGGCGGAAAATGTCCTTAAAAAGCGAATCGAACAGCTTCCGGGAGTTTCGTTGGTGGATATCAACGGGAAGAAAGAGCGGATCATCACCGTAGAGCCGGATGAATTTGCACTGTCTGCACTTGAGATGACCCAACAAGATCTGATCGATGCAATCAAAGCGGGTAACAGTGAGCTACCGGGAATTAGTGTCAAAGACGGTCAGTTTCGGTATTACCTGAGGCTGGCGACTCGGGTGGATACGCCGTCAGATATTGAGACACTTCCGGTAAGATCCTCGGCAGGCGCCATCATTCCGCTGGGTCGTCTGGCCAAAGTTGGCTATGAAACCCAGGAAATGATGGGGTACCACCTTTTTGGCAACAGGGAAGGATTGGTGATCACGGTACACAAGCAGGCTTCTGCCAAGATGAATGAGCTGATTCCCGAGCTCAAAAAGTCTATCGAAATGTTTAAAACGGATTATCCCCAAGTGGATTTTGAGATCACGCAGGACCAGTCCAGTCTTCTGAATGCCGCCATTTCCAATCTTCAGACGAGTTTGCTTTTTGGGGGAGTTTTCGCCTTTGCGATCCTTTTCCTGTTTATGAATAATTACCGGATTCCACTCATCATCGGGGTGAGTTTGCCCACTTCGCTGATGATCAGTTTTCTGATTTTCTATTTCTTCGGGATTTCGATCAACATCATTTCTCTGTCGGGACTTGCGCTGGGAATCGGGATGGGGATAGACAATGCCATCATTGTCCTGGATAATATCACCCGAAAGCGGGAAGATGGATTTCCTCTTTTTGAAGCCTGTGTTGAGGGGACGAATGAGGTTGTCGGGGCTTTGATCAGTTCAGTCCTGACAACTCTGGCGGTTTTTGTACCCCTGGTTTTCCTGAGCGGGATTTCGGGAGCCTTATTTTACGATCAGGCGGTAGCCGTAACGGCGATTCTTTCTGTTTCTCTCCTGATCTCCTTTGGCTTGCTTCCCTTGCTGTACTGGTTTGCATTCAGAAATTCACTTTCTCCAAAATCTTCCGAAGAACCTCCTTTTTTCAAATGGGTGCTGGCAGTCTATGAGAAAGGATATGAGTTGGTCAACTCGAGAAGGAAAATCTCATTCGGGGTTTTCATGGCTTTCATTCCTGCGAGTTTGCTTTTTGTCATGCTACTGGATACACAAGGATTGCCGGAGATCGACAAGCCGGATGCGACACTTGAGATTGACTGGAACGAGCCGATCAGTCCTGCGGAAAATAAAGACCGGACACTCGGATTGATTCAAAGTCTGGAAGGATCCTACCTTCAGGCCGAAAGTGAAGTTGGGGTTCGCCAGTTTCTGCTTTTTGACGGCGAAAACTCAATTCAGCGGTCGTTGCTCTATTTGCTTTTTCCTTCGCAGGAAAAGAAAGATGAGCAGGTGGAAATACTCGAAGCCAAACTCAGAGCAGAATATCCGGGAGCGAGTTTCACGTTGGGTGATGCGCCCAATGCATTTGACCAGCTTTTCAATTCCAATACCCCAAATTTCGAAGTGAGATGGAAAGATCTTGCTGCGAAAAAGCCAATAGAATCGGATAAGCTCGATCCCTGGATGAAGGAATTTCCAACGGATCAATGGGAGCGAGGGCCAGGAATGCAGGAAGAGGCTTCAGTTATTTTTTCGCTTAAAACCGATAAACTGGCAACCTATCAGATCTCAGTTGAGTCCGTGCAGCAGCAGCTATCCAAACTTTTTGGCACTTTTACTATCACCGATATCCGGAGGTTTGGGGAGATTACTCCGATTCGGCTTAAGGAATCGCAAGCTAGATTTGAGGATTTACTGAAGACGACCCGGGTCTTTGCTACTGACAGCACTTCCTATATTCTGGGTGAGTTTGTAGATTATCGCTACGAGGATCACTACAAATATCTGACGGCTGATAAGGGCGGAATCTACCAATCTGCACTTGTCAATCTGGAGGATCCGGAGAATCTCAGTGCCGAATTTATCCGCTGGGGTCACGAGAAAAATTTGGGAATGGAGCTCACTGGCCAATACTTTGCCGATCGCGAGAATATCCGGCAGTTGGTGGGGATTCTGATGATTTCTGTTTTGCTGCTCTATTTCATTTTGGCTGCCCAGTTTGAAAGTTTCGTTCAGCCGATTATAGTCGTGCTTACCCTTCCGATGGGAATTGGGGGAGCGTTTTTGATTCTTTGGCTGGGAGGGGCTACACTCAATGTTATGTCTGCCATCGGAATAGTGGTAATGCTCGGCATCATGGTGAACGATGCGATTTTGAAGATTGACACGATCAATCGACTTCGGGAGAAATATGCCGATTTGGAATTGGTTTCTTTTTCCGAAGGCATGGAAAAAGCACTCCATGAAGCGGGTCAGATCCGACTGAAGCCGATTCTGATGACTTCTGTAACGACCATCCTGGCGTTGATTCCCACGATTTTCAGCAGCGGCCTGGGAGCTGATTTGCAGCGACCGTTGGTTTTGGCAGTGATCGGCGGATTGACGATCGGGACATTAACAGCTCTTTATTTTGTTCCGCTGGCCTATTGGTTTTTTGTTTCGAAACCAAATAAACCCAGAAACTCATGACTCCTTTTCGGGTTTTGATTGGGTTTGTGGTGCTGTCCATCCTGGGGTTTGCAACGATCCCATTGCTCTCGGTAGATCTCAATCCCCGGGAGCGGGAGCCGGTACTTACGATCACTTTTTTTATTCCGCAGTCTTCTCCTGAGATTATCGAGAAACTGGCGACTTCCCCGCTGGAGGGTGCTTTTTCGCAGCTCACCGAACTCAAGAAAATCTCCTCGATCTCCAATTATGACCGCGGATCGATCACGCTCAGATTTGACAAGAAGTCGGATATGGAGCTCAAGAAATTTGAGGTCTCAGCCCTGATCCGACAAATCTATCCACAGCTGGATCAGCGGGTGAGTTACCCGATCGTGACGCAGTCAGCTGAAGCGAGAAATGACTTCAAAACTCCGGTGCTTACCTACAGCGTAAACGGGCCTTTTGCGTCTTTCGAAATCAAAAAGATAGCGGAGGATGTGATCAAGCCGGCTCTTACCCGATATGCAGATGTGGAGGAAGTGACCGTCCGCGGAGCAAATGATTTGCAGGTTTTTGTCACGTTTGACATTCAGAAAATGCAGGCTTTCCGGATCAGCAAAACAGAGCTGAACCAGAAAATCATCGGATCCTTCGGAAGGACTTTTCCCGGCTCTGTTCCCAACGAGAAAGGAGAGACGCTTTTTGTGCAGGTAGATCAGTCGCTCCAAGATCTGAAGCAATTAGAAAATCTGATTATCCGACAGGTAGATGGACTCGATGTCCGATTGCGGGATGTCGCCAAGCTTACGCTTGAGGAAGGGGAACCGACGATGTTTTATCGGATCAATGGAAATAACTCAGTCACCGTTTCGGTTTTCAACCGGGAAGGGGTCAACAAAGTCCTGCTTGCCAAAAACATCAAAGGCTCCATCGAAAATGCCAAAGGATCGCTTCCGGCTGGATTTGAAGTCAGACTTGAAAATGATGACACCGAATTTCTGGAGAAGGAACTGACAAAAATCTACAAGAGATCCGGGCTTTCGATCCTGATCCTGATTCTTTTCATTTTTCTGATCAATCGAAATCTGAAGTACCTCAGCATTCTTTTCGCAGGGATTGTGGTCAATCTCAGCTTGTGTGCGATGGTTCTCTATTTCCTGAAAGTGGACATTCATTTGTACTCTCTCGCGGGATTGACGATCAGTTTTGGGCTGATCGTGGACAATGCCATCGTAATGATGGATCACTTGCATAAGTATCGAAACAGGAAAGTGTTTCTGGCGCTTTTGGCCGCTTCGCTCACGACCATTGCAGCCTTGATGATTGTGTTTTTTCTGCCTGAAGAGGATCGAAAAAATCTCACGGAGTTTTCAATTGTGGTCTCGGTGATGTTGGGGATTAGTTTGCTGATTGCTTTGTTTTTTACCCCGGCATTTTACGAAGTCCTATTTAAAGATACACTCCAAAAAGGCCGTGGACTTTCCATTTCGAAGTTAAGAAAACGGGTCTTGTCGCTTCGGAGATTTGAATCGGGGATTGCCTGGACGGCAAGGTATCGAAAGTCATTTCTTATCGGTTTGGTTTTACTTTTCGGGACACCGATTTTTTTTCTTCCTGCGAAATGGGAGGGTCAGGAATGGTATAATAAAACGGTCGGAAATACATTTTACCAGGAGGAAATCAGGCCCTGGGTGGACAAGGCTTTGGGCGGATCGATGCGGATGTTTGTGCGGGGAGTTTATGAAAAATCCTCTTATCGGGAAGCTGAAGAAACCCGGCTTTATATTTCCGCAAGGCTGCCTTTTGGAAATACGCTGGAGCAAATGGATTTCATCATGCGGGAATTTGAGGCGTATCTGAAAGACGTGAAAGGGATCGATCAGTTTGTAACTTATGTACAATCCGGGCAGAGCGCTCAGATCGTGATCACCTTTGAGGAAGCCTATGAAAAATCCGCCTTGCCGTATCAGCTCAAAGGGAAACTCTCAGTGAAATCGACAGACTGGAGCGGTGCTCAGTGGAATATTTATGGAGTGGGGCAGGGATTCTACACGGGTGGAGGAGGAGAAGGAATCCCAAGTTTCCGGGTGGAAATGAAGGGTTATAACTTCGATGAACTCGAACGGCAATCTAATTCCCTGGCAGAAAAGCTCTTAACTCATAAGCGAATTCCGAAGGTGAACACAAACGAGCGGCTCAGCTACAATGAACAAAAAACGGAGGAATATGTGCTCCGGCTGAATCAAAATCAGATCGCGCTGGGAGAGACCAACCAATTCGAAGTCATCAACGCACTGCAGGACATGTCCAAACCGCAGAGTCCATCGACTTTTGTGACGCTGGATGATCAAAATTACGGATTGGTAATCCGAGAAAAGCAGGCTGAGAAATTCAGCAAGTTTGATCTGGAGCAAAAGGGTCTGATCGGTGGCGAAGACAGGATTTTCAAAATCTCAGACTACGGGACTTTGACCAAGGAAACGACCACCAATGCGCTTCATAAAGAAGACCGCCAATACATCCGCGTGGTGTCATTTGAATACATGGGTTCTGGGAAATTTGGAAACGAATACCTGGATGAGGTCCTGGTGGAAATGAAACAAACGATGCCGATCGGGTACGAGGCAAGCAAGCAAGGCTGGGATTGGGACTTTGAAAAAACGCAGCGGCAATATGGATTGCTGGGACTGTTAATTATCGGGATTTTCGTGATTTGTACAGTGCTTTTTGAGAATCTGAAGCAGCCGGTTTATATCATCAGCATTATTCCGATCAGCTTCATCGGGTTGTTTTTGATCTTCTCGCTGTTTGATTTTTACTTTGATCAGGGCGGTTATGCTGCATTTGTAATGCTGGGTGGATTGGCGGTGAATGCCGGGATATTCATCGTAAATGATCTTAATAATCGCACGCAGGGAAACTACAATCGGAACATTCTGAAATCAGTCGCCGGAAAAGCCATTCCGATTTTGCTGACCATTCTCTCCACCTGTTTTGGGTTAATTCCATTTCTCCTTGAAGGACAAAACGAAGTGTTCTGGTTTTCCCTTGCGATCGGCACGGTGGGTGGATTGATCTTCAGTATGGTTGGAGTATTCTGGGTGTTGCCGGTTTTGCTGTGGAAGAGGGTTGGGAATAATGGGATTGGAGGATAGGATTTTTTGATAGGTCGAGCGTATTGTTTCATAAGAAAACTGTCGCGGGATTACTCTTAGTCCGGTAGGTATTTTACACTGCTTGGAACTTCCTGAAACACTTTTCCATGACACCTATTTTATTACAACATTTTTAACTAGACTCGCTGATAGTGTACGTCCACTATCCGTATATTCAATCTCCAGGGTTGGAAGAATCTTAACCAGATCCATTAAATAATTTTTTTTTCAACAGAATATATTGGGGTTCCCAAAAACACCCAATTGCTGACACTAAAAATAGTTGCTTGACTTGCTGGGATTTCTAAGTTTTTATTATCCATAAAATCTAATGGGAAAAATTCACAGTTATACGATACAAAGTCAGAAGTGAATTTTAAAATATACTTGGCATTTGCTGGATACAAAGAAATAGGTGAATCTGTTTTATTAACAATTCTTAACTCGAAATCGAACGTTGGACCATGGTTATCATGCGATGAAATGACATCACTCTCAATTTTATGTATATTAGAAATTGTCAAATTCAAAATCTCTAGCTCTAATTCCTGCGAATAAATTAAAGTAGGAATAAACATCAAAAGAAATAGTATTTTGATTTTCATGGGAAGTATTTTTTCGTTTTGTAGTCTGCTTGTTTTTCAGACCATTCGTCGAACGTGTAATTCCAAATTTCGGCAAGATCTTCAGATGCTTTTAACGTCAGATAGAAATTAGCCATTGGTTTTCCTGGCTTTCAAATCTTTCAGAAAGTCTTCCGTGTTGAAATTTTCATTTCGCCCGCTGTCGATTCCTTCTTGAATTGCATTTCTCAAAGCTATCACGCGATTTTCTTCTTCTTCTAATAGTCGAAGACCAGCACGGACGACTTCGCTTGCATTGCCGAACCTTCCATTTGAAATACTTGACTCAATAAAGGTTTCGAAATGATTGCCCAATGAAATTGATGTGTTTTTTCCCATGACAAATGAATTTTCGGAAAGTTACCAATAATTGGTAATTAGTAAAAAGTTTATAAAAAGTTGACCGAAGTCGGAGCGTCAATTAATGTGAAAAAAGCATAATTGATTGTTACCCACTCTGTCAATTCACTCTTTGGGAAGACATTGGGCAAGAGTCCTGAGATATTGCCGGATCCTTAGTTTTTAAACTTTTGTCCAAAAATTATAAGTATGACCGCACCCGCTAAAATCACAAAAACGTTTATGTTTTTGCTTAAAGAAGGTTCTTCCATCCATTGAGCAATAAAATGTCTGGCAAAAATAACCACTCCCATACTGCTAATTCCAATTTGGATGAAGCGTCGCAGTCCATTAGTTTTGACATTTTCTCTTTCTTTTTGGGACAGGGTACTGTAGCCTGCGATCAAATTCGGAAACAGATTAATTTAAACACCGATCGCTATAAGACCTACTCCAAGAATTATTGTAGACATGATTGGATATGTTTGAAAAATTGAAACTAAAAAAATTCCAATTCAACCTGAATTTCGCAAGGAGAATTATATTTTTAAGTGGTCACTTTTTGAGTAAAAAGCAGATTTCGAAATGGGTTGGGGAAGCCAGATATACTTCAAAAGCTTCCATAGAGGATTCCATATTTTCTTAAGACAAGGAATGAATTCTTAAGCAAAACCTGAATATTTCTTACATTTATACATATAGAAACTAGAGAACATGGATATTCAATCAGTGAAATTAGACCTCATACACTGGCTTACTGAACTTCAGGATAAGTCAGCCATAGAAAAATTGCTGGCATTCAAAGTCCAAATAGAAAGTGGCTTGAGTGATTCACACAGGAAACTCCTTGATGACCGACTTGCTTCTTGGGAAAAAGACCCGGCAAAAGTTCTGGAATGGGAAGATATCCAGAAAGAGTTTGAATAATGTCTAAAGCATATAAGATTCAGTTTATTCCAGAAGCCAGACTGGATATTAAAGAAATAATTGATTGGTATAATGATCAAAAACCTGGATTAGGGAAACGATTTTTTCAATCTTTGAAATCAAAATTGGCCTATATCCAAACTACACCCTTTCACCTTCAGATCGATTACAGGGAAATTAGAAACGCTCTTCTAGATAGATTTCCGTACCAAATCCATTATAGAATTCTAGATCATAACAATTCCATCCTAGTGTTGGCTATCACCCATACAAGCAGAAATCCGGCGCGTTGGAGAAGTAGGGATGAAATTTGAGTAATTTTTTAAAAGTCCGCCAATCCATAATTGGTGCTTCGCAAGGCAACTATTCCCCTTTCACATATTTTCGCCAGTTGTGCTCTTCCTTAAAACCAAGGACTTCCCGGATTTTGCGATTTGAAAACAAGGCTTCATGTTCTCCCAATTCACGGGTAATCGCCACACCGGGGAAAAACTGTTCAGCTAATTCTTTGCTGGGGATAATCGCCCCGTTGTGATCGTTGCCTGCATTGAAGATCTGAAAACCCAAGTCGTCTTTTTGCAAACATAAATCCACAATCTGACCCAAATCCCGTGCATCGATGTAGCAGAACGCATTCCTGCGGCGCACTTCGGGATGTTTGAAATAATTGGGAAATAGTGAAGCGTATTCGTGAGGCTCGATTACATTTCCGATTCGCAGGGCATAAATATCAATCCCTGACCGTCGCTGAAAACTGCGGGCAGTTTTCTCATTCACCACCTTCGATAATCCATAGCTATCCATGGGATCGACATCATAGTCCTCCTCCAAGGGCAGAGAATGAGGATCAGTTTGACCATCCGAAAAGCAGATTCCGTAGGTAGTCTCAGAGGATGCAATGATAATTTTTTTGATTCCAAGCTTGACAGCCGCTTCAATCACATTGTAGGTACCGATGGTGTTGACCCGAAATGTTTCATTGTCGGGTTTGATCAAGATCCTTGGCACGGCTGCAAAATGGACGATTGCATCAAATTTTGGTACACCAGTTCCAGGTTCCATCTCATCAAACCCGGCATACGAACTCATGGCATTAAACATTTTTCCGGAATCTGTGATATCCGCTTGCAGATTGTCCACCCCCGGATAATTCAAAGGTGTCAGGTCCACATTCATCACGCGGTGTCCTTGCCCTAGCAGGTAAGGGATCACGTGCTTTCCTGCTTTTCCCGATCCGCCGGTGAAGAATATTCGTTTTTTGGTCATGGATTTTCCTGTTTATTGTTGATTTTTTTCAATTAGGTACCCGGGTTAGTATTCTTTCCCCAACCAATTGACTCTCGCTAAACTAATCCAATTGGATGAAAAATTTCAGGTAAATAGAGTCAAACACCAATTTTTCAAATAAAACGATAAATTCAAACCATTGAAATGGGTTGATGGATATTGCCTTGAATCGCATAGCCCGCGGTTTAAACCGTGGGCTATTGAAATAGATTTGCCAATAGAATTATCATCTCAAAGTATCTCGTGTGAAGGGTACAAAGCGGACGGGAAGTAAAGATGTGGTGCGGATTTTTCCTTTCTTTTTTTCCAAAAGCCGGAGTTCTTGTGTATCGGTATTTGATCCTACAGGGATGATCATTTTCCCGCCCTCTTTCAATTGATCTATCAAAGGTTGGGGTACTTTCTCCGGTGCAGCGGTCACGATGATCGCATCAAAAGGCGCTTGTTCCGGCCAGCCTTGGTACCCGTCACCCACCTTGACATGAACATTCTTGTAGCCCAATTTTTCCAGATCTTTTTGTGCTTTGGTGCCCAGAGGCTCGACGATTTCGATGCTGTAAACTTCAGCGACGATTTCGCCCAAAACCGCAGCTTGATACCCCGATCCGGTTCCAATTTCCAATACCTTCATTCCGGGTTTTGGATCAATCGCCTCCGTCATAAAGGCGACGATGTAAGGTTGGGAGATTGTTTGTCCGTATCCAATGGGCAGCGGGCCATCTGCGTATGCCAAATGGCGAACATTTCCAGGGACAAGTTGGTGGCGAGGCACCTTCCGCATCGCTTTTAGTACATACGGGTTGTGGATGCCATGCGCTTCCAATTGGGTCTTGACCATTTCATTACGCAGGGTCTGGTAATGGTCGGTTTGGAAAAAGGACAGAAGCAGGAGGATGCAAAGCAATCGGTTCATATGAAAAAAGTTTAAGCCCTTGACTACCTGAAAATAAGAAAATCAGAGGGGGATTTTTTTAAAAAATTGGGCTGTTTGAGTAGTTCAGGATTTGAAATCGCAAACCCAAATAAGAAGGATTTACGATCAGTATTTGGTCCTAGCGAGTTCAACGCTCATTCTGCACTTTGGCGGGATAGTAGGTAGTAGTCGAAAACTGAGTTAGCAGGTGATTAATATTGTATTTTCATTCTTAGTGTGTCAAACTTGTCTACTAAAAATGGTTGAGTAGCATCAGATTTTACTACACTCAAAGAGGGTGGAGTCATAACACTCCAATGAATGGTAGTTTTTTCAGTTGCTCTGACTCTGATTACAAAAGTAGTGTCAGCCGGCAATCCTATATTTTTATTGAAGTCCGGAAAAGAGCAGTCCAGACTATAACATTCTCTTTTTGCTTCCACAACAACATAACTTCCATAACTATAAGTACCAGTTTTATCCATCTGTATTTTTACCCATGCATTTGGTGTAAGGAGTATCTCACCATAATCACTCTTTTGGAATGTTTCCCAATAATCTGCATGAGATGCTTGCATAGCTTCTGTATTATTAATTCTTTCGTATTCTATCTCTCCTTGAGAATTTGTGGTGAATGTTCTCACTCTTTCATACTTCGTACATCCATAGATAAAATCGTATTTACTGCATTTTAACAAATCAACACTAGTTCCGGGAACTGGTTTTCGGGTGTCTTTTTCCAGCACCGTTATTTTGACTTTTTGCTGAACGTCTTGATTTGGATCTGGACTTTCTACACTGCAGCCAACTAAAATTAACAGCATTACAATCAGCGATGTGCGGTTATTAGTTTTCATCTTATAATCCTTTAAAGTAAAAAAATGAATAGTAGGACTACTTTAATTCCTTAGAATTCCCTTAAGAATGCACATGCCTTGAATAGACTAATTTTAGAAATTGAAGGCTGCACAATTAACCGATAGCAACATGTACATAACACCGATCTATATTCAAACTCACTCTTTGTTGAACATGGACATTTAATACATTAAAAAGTTACTTCACTTTTGCAGCTCTTTCAATGATCCTTGTCATCCTAGGTTATGATTTTGGTCTTAATGATGATAGGTGCCCGATTGGTTGAGTTTACAACAACAATCATTTATCCAAAACCCTTTGGATGTTGTTAAATAATCGTTTGGAATGGGTTTAATCCCATATTATTGTCCGAGAACAAAAAACCAAGTCCTTTTTTTCCTTCCGAAAAGAAAAAAAACCTTAATACTCTGCTACTTTTTCTTAAACCGATCAACCGATAGAAATTGCTTTTCCAAAGGCAGAGAAAATGGAAAAGTCTATACGTTTCACTACCCATTTTTAATTTGTTGGGATAATTCATTGGTCTTGTCCTATAAATTCCGCTTTCTGCGACTAACATTTACTCCTTAACTTCTTGCTATGATTAAATCACCTTATTTTATTCTTATCGTCCTTTTTACTTCCCTACTTTTTTCCTGCTCCGAAAAGGAATCCAGTAATTCAGTGATTGATCAGGTTCGAGAACTCCAGTTTGAAGTGGTTGATTCTCTTATTGTGGATGTGATGGAGGACGTAACGATTCTGGATTATCTGGAGGAGCTTGATCCCTTTCGAGACCTTCAGTTTGAAGTGCTAGATTCTTTAATGGTGGATGTCTTGGAGGATTTGGTGATTTTGGATTATCAAGTTGAGCTTGATCAATATCTCATGAAGGAGAGACGTGGTGGCAAAATCTTTCTTGTGAATGGGAAGGGTGAATTGATCGAAGAAATAGAGCTGGCAGGAGAGGGCCCCAATCAAGTTCCAATGATTTGGGAAGGGCGATTTATAGGAAAGGACCGGTATATATTCAAGGAGATGTCCGCGACTATGGACTTTCATGTTTTTGATCGGGATTTCAAGAAAATCGAAAAAATAAAAGGACCTGCGGTGGGCTTAAATGCCATTTTCATTTCCTTCTTCCGGCAAACTTTTACGATCTGGAATGAAGGAGGGAAAGACTTAATTCTGGGCGAAGAAGTGAATTCTTATATTCCTACAGCCGTGGACCCTTTGAAAATTGGCGGTGATTTTTACAATCAGGTGAAGAGCGGATTTCACTATGATTTGAGCCAGGATTCGATCACTTACCTGAACCTTTATTCGAAAGCTTGGGAGCCTCGCAAATCCAATCGCTGGATTGGGCAGAGTTTTCCCTTTTTGGCTTTTGACCCGATTCGGAAAAAAGCTTCAGTCCTTCCTCCGATTGGGAATCAACTTTTCCTGTATGATTTAGATGGAAACTCATTCATAAATGAAAAAGTGGTGACTCTAACTCATCCTGATAGAACCCAGGATATTCCTGATCCTGCGCAAGAAAATATGCTTTACCCGTCCTTTAGCGATGTGAAAACCTTTGGTGATTATAAGCTGGCTATTTTTTACACAGGGATTCCGGAAGATGTTTACAATGAGTATCGTGCAAAAGGGGAGAATTATCGCCAAGATCCTGAATACAGAGCTGCCGTGGCCAAGTATAGAAATCCGCGATACATCTTAATCAAAGAAGATCAGCAAATCGGAATTCTGAACAAACTTCCTGTTGAAGGCGATGTGAACTTGGGGCTTGCGGATGGAACTCTTATCGTCAAAGCTGCTGACGGAAAAGTGGAGCGAGAGTACAATCTGTTCTATAAGATCCGGTTAGTCGAGGAATGAATGCCCCACTGGGGTTATTCCAACCTTCATTGGCATTGGTTTTAATTCGGACTCCTGTAGGAAGTAATTTACCATTGCCTTCGAAAAGTAAAACCCCTCAATACTCCGCCAATTCCTTCAATTTCTTCTTAAACCGATCAACTGGCAGGAATTGCTTTTCCAATGGCGGAGCAAACGGAACAGGCGTATCCAAACTTCCTTCACGCATCACTGGAGCATCAAGCAGGGTAAAGCAATGCTCGGAAATCCAGGCGCATATCTCTGCACCGATTCCTCCTGTCAGTGTATCTTCATGAAGGAAAATTATTTTTCCGGTTTTCTTTACTGTAGTTTTTACTGCTTCCTGATCCCAAGGAAGCAGCGTTCGCAGATCCAGAATATCCGCTGAAATTCCCAGTTCCTCCACCGCTTTTACGGCCCAATGCACTCCCATTCCGTAGGTAATAATGGAGAGTTGTTCTCCTTCTTTCACCAGCGCCGCCTTGCCAACTTCCACCGTGTAATATTCATCCGGAATCTCCGCGCTGATCGAGCGATAGAGTCCTTTATGCTCGAAATAGAGATAAGGATTCGGATCTTCCAAAGCCGCATTCAGTAAGCCTTTGGCATCGTACGGATTGGAAGGATAGACGATTTTCAGTCCGGGTGTGTGAAAAAACCAGGCTTCGTTTGACTGCGAATGAAAAGGTCCGGCAGCCATTCCTGCACCGGTTGGCATGCGGA
>JBILPR010000053.1:0-19122 GCA_044373795.1 Algoriphagus sp.
TTTTTGGCATCCGCAGGCTGGAAATCAAGTGCGCGATAGTATCGAAGGTTCTCTCTTCCCGGTTGGGAAAGAATCATTTTTCCCAATAACTCAGCAGAGTTCGCAGCTCTTGATCTCCAGACGATGTCTTTTGCCTCCTCTGAAGCCATCCAGTTTTCACCGGCTTTAATCAGGTATTCCGCCAGGTAAGAATCCCAAAATCCATCCGCAGCAATGCCGAGTGCTTCCAGATACCAGCGGTCACTTGTGGTATATCCTTCGGCAAGTTTCATCCATACAGCAGCCTGAGACTGGTAGCGAATCGCTAGTGCAACTTCACGTCTCACTTGCGGAGACGCATCGCCGGCAAGGGTCAGCAAAAACTCGCCATCGTTCATTTTATTGATTCGGGCCGCACGCACCGCAGCAACGCGGATGTTCTCATCCGGATCAGTGGAAGCCAATTTGATGTAGTTATTTCCGTCAGGAAGTTTGGTCAGCAACCAAAAAGCCCGGGCTTTCATTCGGCTATCCTGCGAAGCAAAAAGTTCCTCCAACGCAGATTTTGCCTCATCTCCTTTTTCTTTCAAGGCCATGAAAGCTTTGTAATGAGTAGCCCGATTTGGGTTTTGCAGCAAATTAATTAAAGACGGAACGTTGGAATAATCCGGCTTCTCCACTTCATATTTGACACCTTTTGGTGCCAAACGGAAGACACGGCCTTTGTCCTGATCTCCCATGGCATGTCCGCCAACTCCCGGATCGTACCAGTCGGAAACGAAGACCGAACCGTCCGGAGCAACTGTCACGTCGGATGGTCTGAACCAATTGTCGCGGTTGCTTCCATCCATCATATTCAGGATTTCTCCGGTGAAGCCAGCACCTGAAGTTTGCACAGGATAAGCCCTGACGATGTTTGGTCCGGCGTCTGAGTGAATGACCTGATTTTGATATTCCTCGGGTAGGAGTTTGCCTTCGTAAACCAGGATTCCTGTTGGTGAACCAGCATAGGTTTGGATCAAATTTGGAACGACTCCCGGATCATTCAGGTGCCAATGCTGCTGGTAGACTGAATCTTCCATATTGATCCGGCGGGTTCTCCAGTCGGATTTGGTGATCTCGTCTTTGAAACCGTAGTTTCCATAATCCATCACATAATTGATTCGGGTTGATCGGTTTCCGTCGTCGTCGTTATCACTTTGCCACATTCTTCCGTAGCTGTCAACAGCCACTTCGTAGTTGTTTCGGAAGTTCCAAGCCAAAATCTCCACATTAGACCCATCCGGATCTGCGCGGAAAACCATTCCTTCCTGATAAGGTGCAGTTTGGGAATTTACCGGACGACCCAAAGGATCGAGTATCGGGCTTCCGTCTGCTTTGTGAAGGCCTTTTCCTTCATTTCCATAATTGAAATAGAGCTTACCGTCAGGGGCAAAAGTGAATGCGTGCATGCCGTGATCGTGCTGCTCTCCACCAACGCCTGAGAATAGGATTTCCTTTTTCTCCGGCACATCATCCCCGTCTGCATCAGTGAATACATAGACATAAGGGCTGACAGACACGAATATTTTTTCTCCCAAAACCGCAATTCCAAGTGCGGCATTGATGTCATTTCCCTGGTAGAAAACCTTTGAAGATTCCGCGATTCCGTCTCCATCGGTATCCTCCATGATCAGTATTCGATCTCCTTCAGCATGGGTTGGGTTCTTGGGATTGAGCTTGGTTCGGTAGTTATAGGCTTCGGTGATCCAAACTCTGCCACGATCGTCGATGTCCATATTGGTTGGATTGATCATCATGGGCTCCGATGCAAAAAGTGTCAAATCCAATCGGTCATCAGTCAGGACAATTCCATCGATGGCATGCTCGGGCGAACGTTTTTGCTCGTTTGTGAGGGCTGCGTATTCGGCGTCAGTTAGTTTGGGTTTTGATTTGGAGCATGAAAAAAGAGTTGCCAGAGCCAGTGCAAAAAGGGAGGCTTTAAATTTCATAGGTTGAGGGGTTTTTGGGTGTAGATGAGTTTGGTGCTCACCATGTTCGAAAATATTCCTTTAACCGTTATAAACCAAAATCTTTTGGGTGTCGCCAAAAACAAGTAATGATTTTATCTTCGCAGAGACACAGAGATAGTAGAGACTTAAAGCTCCCGCAAAGGAGGCGCAGAGAAAAAGGCTGAAGGGCTAAAGTTTTCCTAATCTGGGGTATCGTTGCGACTTTTCGCCATTGCGAGAAATCCTTTTTGAAAGTGAGTGATGCCACTCACGTTGACAGAAAAACTATCTGAACTTGATCAATCACCTCTTTCTTTTGTTGCCTTTTTTTTCATTGTGGTAAAAAAATAAAACCACAAAAGGCACAAAGTTCACAAAGAATATGCCTCCCGCAAAGGCGCAGGAGGCGCAGAGAAAAAGGCTTTTTGTCCAGCTTCTCCGGAAGCTGGACTTTTTTTAAGGTTCAAAACGAGCAACCAAGGACTATTGTCTATGGTCTGATAACTCCCGGAAACAAACTTCTGTCAATCCCGGGGATTACATTTAAGGCATTTTCATAATAGACTTTTCTCAGGACTGAATCCGGCAATTCCAGCCCGTACATTTTCCAGTGAGCGTGACGTTTGCGGTAATAATCGAAATATTCGTCGCCGGTTTCGAGCACGCGGAAGTAGGTATAGTATTCTTCTTTCTGATACGTGTCTTTGCCAAACATCACCCTGTCCTGATACTTGATCATGAACGCGCGCGCAGTTTTCGGCTGACGACCCAACTCCGCCAAAACAGCTCCCAGTTCGGTGTACATATTGGGCAACGTGTCGAATAATTTCCCCAATCGCTCAAGATCATTTCCAAACCATCCCAGATGGGCATTGATAAATTTCGTTCCAGAATGCTTGCGAAACACCTTATGCTGCTCTGCCATTATTTCTTCAAAAGACGGATTGCTTTTGGGATCCTTGTAGCGACTTGGCTCTTGTTTCAGTTCCAGCCAGCGCTCGTTATGCTTGTCTTTGGGATTCCAAAAGGAATTGGGTTCACCGGAATGAATCAAAACCGGAATTCCGAGCTCACCACATTTGGCCCAAATGGGATCAAGTCTCGGGTCATTGACGGCAATTCGGTTACCTTCATTGTCTTTGTCGGTGAGGCCAAGACCCTTATAGACTTTTAATCCTTTCACTCCCTGCTTTACTCCTTCTTCCAATAAGGCCAAAGGTTCTTCCGGCCAGCCGGGATCATCGAGCTTTTCGAAGTCGAGATTCAGAAAAACCACAAAGCGGGAGGGGTGATTTTGATTGACATTATCCAGAGACCATTCGAGAATTTTCCCCCGAAATCCGCTCAGATTGACCATCACTGCCATATTCAGCGAGTCCATTTCTACCACCAGATCATCCAGACTTTGGATCGGCATAATCCACTGATGATTATGCACATCAATGAAAGGATACTTGGCGCGGGTGAGTTTGTGTTCGGGGACGATTAAGGTGGAAATCGGCTCATAGTCTTCCACGTCCATCAGATTTTGACGGTATTGAATTTTGCCGATTCCCCAATACACCACACCCAGAAATACGAGAACTGAAAAGGGGAGGAGTATCCACTTCTTTTTTGAGAAAGCCATCCGGAACTTATACTTACTGAACTGAGATCGGAACTCGTACCAGGGTTTTGTCCCATACCAAATCCATATTTATCCCTGAAGCATCGCTTGCGAAACTGATGGTAAAAACTTCAGTTTCTGTCGGGGCAATGGAAACCTGCAAGTCTGCTTTCAATACATCTTGAGAATAGTCAGGCTCGACAGCTCCGGAGAAGGAACCTGTTTCGCTATTCAGGGAAATCTGGAATGAATCAGCGCCCGGAACGGCATACATGCGATAGGTGCCTGCGGGTACCGGTTGGCCTGCGAAAGTGATATCCTTGCTGAACGTGATTTCAGTCGGTGCATTGGCACCCAATCTCCAGTATTTGCCATAAGGCTGAAGAGCTCCTTCAGATTCCTCTCCAAAAATTAGCCGGCCTTTCTTCGAAGGCTGAGAATAGGAAACAGTGATATCAAGACCCTGATCGTTGAAAGTTGCGGTGGCGGAAGGGCTGGCCGGGAAAAGAATGGCATATCCAAAATAAGCTACGACGATCAAAATGAGGATTCCGATGGCAGCTAAGATTTTCTTCAACATGATAGATTGAGATTGAGGGTTAAAATTTGACTTGAATATAAGAACTCTGGCCGAGGTAATTTCACAGGATTCAGGAGGAAGTATTGGATTAGAGATATGATTTGAATTTCCTGTTTTTTTGTTTTGCAGATACTCAGTTCTGGTTTTTGAAAGGACGGAAAATCAAATGGACTATTCAATCCTTTCAAGTCAGGTTGTATTCAAAGACCTTAGTGGATACCTTTATAATGATAACCAACAAAAAAATGAATCTGGATCAAACCAAGATGATGTTCATTTTTTACCTTTTAGCAGGGCTCATTGTCCTGCTCATTCTCGTTTCGGGTACTTTGGTCTTCAAAATTTTGCGATCAAAAAGGTCTGAAAAAGAGGCCGAGTTTAAGTTTCAAAATCTTGAAAAGCGAATCAACACGCTTCATCTGGAGAATCTGGAATCGAAGCTGAACCCGCATCTTTTCAAAAACATCCTCAACTCGATCCAATCTCATGCTTACCAAACCTACTTCGCGTTGGATAAGCTTGCCAATGTGCTGGACTACATCTTGTATGAGAGCAGAAATAAATTTGTAACTCCAAAAGAGGAAATAGAATTTGCTCTCAATCTGATCGAAATCAATAAAATCAAAGTCAGTCCGTTGTTTGATCTCAAGATTAAGAAAAAAATCAACGACTTCGAGCCGCTGTTTGAGCAGCCGATTTTGGCACCTTTGATCTCCATTGATCTGATCGAAAATGCATTCAAGCATGCTGATTTGCAAAGCGGGGATGGGTTTATTTCGGTCGTGATCGAATTCAAAGACAGCGTTTTTAGCCTGACCGTTTCGAATAAGATTTCCTCTCAAACACCCCTGAAGAAAGATAAAAGCGGAATTGGTGCAGAGAATCTGAAAGAAAGACTCCAGATTCTCTACAAGGATAATTTCAAGCTGGAAAGATTTGTCGAGGAAAATGTATTTATCGCCCATCTAAAAATAAACTTGATTGGACACAAAGCTAAGATGCATCCTGCTTGATGATGAGCTTCCAGGATTGACCTACCTGAAAATGCTTTGTGAGCAATTGCCCGAAGTAGAAGTGGTGAAGGCCTACAATAATCCGGAAGCATTGATCCAGGATCTTCCCCATCTGGAATTTGACATGTGCATTTTGGATATAGAAATGCCGGGTTTCAACGGATTGCAGGTGGCTAATTTGCTACGGGGAAAACCCGTGATTTTCACTACTGCTTATAGGGATTATGCTGCGGAAGCTTTTGATCTGGATGCGATCGATTATGTCCAAAAGCCGATCAAAATAGAAAGGCTTCATCAGGCAATTGCCAAAGCAGTAAAAAGGATTGCTGGTAATGATGCGAAGAAAAACTTTGTCCAACTGAATACAGATCAGGGAAAAGCGTTGATATTTTTTAATCAGATAGGGTACATCTACGCTTCAAATACTGATAGCCGTGATAAAATCGCAGCCATGACCGACGGGACCTCGCTTACGTTGAAAAATGTTACTTTTTCCAAGTTGGAAGAAGTCCTGCCTTCTGCTGAATTTGTAAGGATCAACAAAAAGGAAATGATTGCACTTCAGATTGTCAAAGTCTTTTCTTTTGATGAAATCACATCTTCCCTGATTGGGGAAAATGGAAAGCCGATCAGGCTTAGTTTGAACGAATCCTACCGAAATGAATTCCTGAAGCGAGTGAAGGTTTGACTGAAGGGATTTAAGTTTTTGAAACTTTCAGTTCAATTTTTAGCCGACTCATTACATAATTGCCCGTTTTTCATTCAAGCCGGATTTTAAGACAGGCTGGTTTTGCATTTTTGTTACTCTGGTTTTGCTTAAACTGGATCTTCACTAAAATCCCGGGGATATAATTCGGACTTTGGGCCCAAAGTCCGGAGGCGGGTATCAGAAATTAAAAGTCTTGATATCCGCTTCACCGGGTCCAATTGATGGTATTTCGTCAACTATTTTGAAACCAATAATTTAAATGAAGAAAGCAAACGGGATTTTCTACATAGGTACTATCGGTTTCTTTTCGGCTCTCATGTATTGGATAGTCGTGAAGGGAGCTGATTTGGAGCAGGGTAGAAAAATCGTCGTTCCTGATTCCGGTCTCAGTCAATGGGAAGAGTTTCTAAATTCCCTTTCGTACAATCTTGAGCATCCATTGGCCCTCTTATTGGCTCAGATAATCATCATTATTCTGGTCGCAAGGTTTTTTGGCTGGATATGTCTGAAGATCGGACAGCCCTCCGTAATCGGGGAAATAATCGCCGGCGTAGCATTGGGTCCCTCGCTTGTCGGATTTTATTTTCCAGGGTTTTCTGATACTTTATTTCCGCTGGAATCCCTCGGAAATCTCCAGTTTCTCAGTCAGATAGGGTTGATTCTGTTCATGTTTGTGGTGGGGATGGAGCTCGATCTCAAAGTTTTGAAAAACCGAGCCAACGATGCAGTCGTTGTAAGCCATGCCAGTATCGTAGTTCCCTTTGCTTTAGGCTTGGTTTTGGCCTATTTTATTTACGATTCTTTTGCTCCGGAAGGAGTTCAGTTTTCTTCTTTTGGGCTTTTTCTTGGGATCGCGATGAGTATCACGGCGTTCCCGGTTTTAGCCAGAATTGTCCAGGAAAGGGGAATTCATAAAAGTAAATTGGGGACAATGGTGATCACCTGCGCAGCAGCGGATGATATCACGGCTTGGTGTATTTTGGCGGCTGTGATTGCAATCGTTAAGGCGGGTTCTTTTGTCAGTGCGCTCTACATCATTGCATTGGCTATTCTGTATGTATTCCTGATGATCAGGGTGATTCGGCCATTTCTGAAAAGAATCGGGGATTTGCACACTTCAAGGGAGAATCTGAGCAAACCTATCGTTGCGATCTTCTTTTTGGTCTTACTTGGATCGGCGTATGCTACCGAAGTAATCGGGATTCATGCCCTTTTTGGAGCTTTTATGGCCGGAGCGATCATGCCTGAGAACGTGAAATTTCGTAATATTTTCATCGAAAAAGTGGAGGATGTTGCGCTCGTCTTGCTTCTTCCCTTGTTTTTTGTTTTCACCGGACTTCGAACTCAAATCGGCCTTCTCAACGATCCCTACCTTTGGAAAGTAACAGGTTTAATCATCCTGGTGGCCGTGGTTGGCAAGTTTGTGGGAAGTGCGCTCGCGGCAAAGTTTATTGGTCAAAACTGGAAAGACAGCCTTACGATCGGAGCCCTGATGAATACCCGGGGCCTGATGGAGCTGGTGGTGCTGAATATCGGATACGATTTGGGCGTGCTTACTCCGGAGATTTTTGCCATGATGGTGATCATGGCTCTGGTGACCACTTTCATGACCGGCCCTTCTCTCGACTTGATCAATTGGGCCTTTAAATCTCGGAATAAGCCTGTTCCCGAAGAATTAAACCAGCTGACTCAATACAAGATTTTAATTTCCTTCGGAAATCCCCAAGCGGGAAAATCCCTATTGAGACTGGCGAATGCAATGGTCAGAAAGCTTAATGGCCGGGCATCCGTCACAGCTTTGCACCTTTCTCCGATTTATGAATTGAATCATTATAACTCCAGGGAATACGAGCGGGAAAGCTTTGCTCCGATCTACCAGGAATCGAAAGATCTCAATCAGAAGTTCACCCCGATGTTTAAACCTTCCCTTGATATCGACTCAGATATAGCTGAAGTCGCTAATGAGGGAGATTTTGATTTGCTGTTGGTGGGCTTGGGTCAGTCTATTTTTGAAGGAAGTATCCTGGGTAAAATTCTTGGTTTCACTACCCGGATAATCAATCCGGACCGATTGATTAATCAGGTGAAGGGAAAAGAAAGCCTGTTTGAAAGTTCACCATTCCACGAGCGAACCCGTCAGATTATCTCCCATAGCAAAGTACCCGTGGGAATTTTGGTGGACAAAGGTTTGGGAGAAATCAAGCGGGTATTTATCCCATTATTTTCCGAAGAAGACCATTTTCTTATCCAATATGGGCAAAAGCTCATTTCTAATTCAGAATCTCAAATCACCCTTTTTGATGCGGTTGGGAAAATTAAAAACCAACCTGCAACCAAAGAAGCGATCCGGGCAATTGAGCAGACTGCACCGAATCATATCACGCTCATGAACGAGCGGATTCTGGATCCGGAATTCCTGAAAAGCCAGCAGATGATGATTATTAGCATGGAAAGCTGGAAAAAACTTGTGGACAGCAAAAGCATCTGGCTTGCAGATATTCCTTCCACTTTGATCGTGATGGATCAATAAAAAATTGAATTGTTTGGTTTCTGGGGTTTATATCTTCAAAACTGACCTGTTTAGGGCAGTTTGGGAATCACTTTGAAAATTTGCTAGGGGGAACAAAAAACTCAGGTTGGGGTTCGATAGAGTTTCCTTTAAAACCAAGCGGAACCTGAACAGAAGATTTTTCAGATTGAACGGTTTGTCGAGATGGGTTTCGATTTTGGCGTAAAAAGCCAATTATAAGTTTTATTTCTGTTCATTTTCAATATTTTGCTTTCAACTGCCTCACACTTTTTGAACTGCATTGGTACGGTTTTTACTTCATTTTTAATTAAAATAACCTGGCTATGTCTGAGCAAAACGGAGTGATGATGCAATTTTTTCATTGGTACACCCCAAATGATGGGAAGCTTTGGAATGAACTTGCGGAAAATGCCCAATCCCTTTCTGAAGCTGGATTTTCCAGTGTTTGGCTTCCCCCTGCCTACAAAGGCGCAAATGGAGGGTATGATACCGGATATGGGGTTTATGATCTTTTTGACTTGGGGGAATTTGACCAGAAAGGAACTGTACGCACCAAATACGGGACGCGAGATGAATATCTGAATGCTATAAAAGCAGCCCAATCGGCGGGAATTGAAGTTTATGCCGACATCGTGTTCAACCATAAAATGGGAGGAGATAACGAGGAAAAATTTCTGGCGACACCTATTAATCAATCGAATCAAAATGAAGCGATTGGTGATAAACAGGAAATAATGGCTTGGACGCATTTCACTTTCCCCGGGAGAAACAAAAAATATTCAGAGTTGGAGTGGCATTGGTGGCACTTCTCTGCAACAGATCGGAACATGTACAATCAGGAAATGAATGCAGTTTTCCTTTTTGACGGAAAAACCCTTGGCGATGATGAAATGCACGAAGGGGATTTCGATTACTTACTGGGTTGCAATATTGATACGAAAAGCCCGGAAGTTCGACAAGAACTCTACTACTGGGGGGAATGGTATTTGGAAACTACCGGTGTGAATGGGTTTCGCTTTGATGCAATCAAGCATTTGGGATTTGATTTTATGATGGAATGGATCCAGCATTTGCGGAACAAAACAGGAAAGAATCTCTTTGCAGTGGGAGAATATTGGACTGGTCATAGTGAGGCCATAGATCATTTTATTGAGGTTACCCACGGAAATATTATGCTCTTTGACGTCAATCTTCACTACAATTTTGCAAGAGCAAGTAATCAGGGATCCTCGTATGACCTCAGAACAATTTTTGATAATACCCTGGTCAAAGATCATCCAGACCTGGCAGTCACATTGGTCAGTAATCACGACACTCAACCTCTGCAAGAATTGGAGTCAGTAGTGGATCAATGGTTTAAACCTTTGGCCTACGCATTAATTTTATTGAGAAAGTCAGGCTATCCCTGCGTTTTTGCTGCTGATTATTATGGGGCTCATTACACCGATAAGGGAGACGATGGTCAGGATTATGAAATCTGGATGGCTAGCCACCAGTTTCTGATTGATGGATTTTTATACGCGAGGAGAACTTTCTCCTATGGTCCTCAATATGATTACTTTGACGATCGCATTTGTATCGGATGGACGCGAGCAAGCAATGAACGAAATCCAACAGGAATGGCTGTGATCATGAGTATCGGAGATAATGCCAGCAAACACATGGAAACAGGCTCGCCAAATACGTGGTATTACGATCATACCGGACATATTCAGGATGACATCCTCACCAATGAATCAAGTTGGGGTGAGTTCAGATGCAACGCCGGTTCTGTTTCGGTTTGGTTGCCGAAGTGATCATCTAAAACATTTGAAAAAATGAGAATTTAATTCAGACCTTGAATTTTTTAAAAACAGGAAAAGCCAGCCTCAAGCCGGGCTTTTCCTGTTTAGTAGAGCTTTAAACAAATCCGGGTGAAGGCCAACTTTCATTTCTCATTTTTTAAATTGATAACACACGACTCCTGAAAAGTTATTCTTCTCTTAAAATGGGATAACCTTTTAAAAATTCCAACCGAAGTAAATTCACGAACTCTTCATCTTTACTTTACTCCCTCCAGCTAAGCAGATTCTACTTTTGTGCTTTAATTATTCATTTTAATCTGTTAAACATGGGAAATTTTACACAAAGTCGAAGCAGGAAAATCCTCAAATTTTGGCTCATCAGCGGAGTGATTCTTTCATTTTTGGAAATCGGTCAGGCTCAGGCAATGAGCTTTCCTATCTATCCAAAATCGGAAGTTTTTGAGCGTATAAGTGGTGTTGTTCAAGATGAAACCGGAGCACCATTACCGGGAGCAGCTGTCCTTGTGAAAGGAACAACAAACGGTACCATAACAGATCTTGATGGAACGTTTTCCATTGATGTCAGTGCTGATGCCATTCTTCAAATCTCTTTCTTGGGATATTCAATGAAAGAAGTTCCCGTAATCGGGCAATCAATCTTATCGATCCAATTAGACCTTGAAAATTCGGATTTAAATGAATTTGTTGTGGTCGGCTACGGTACTCAAAAGCGGTCTGATGTGACCGGCGCCATTGGTTCAGTGAAAAGTGAAAGTTTTAACAGGGGAGTAATCACCAATCCTGTGGACCTTTTGCAGGGTAAAGTTGCTGGTGTGAACATTACCTCCACGAGTGGTGAGCCTGGAGCAAATCAAAATGTGATCATTCGGGGAATTGGTAGCTTGCGCTCCGGAACACAGCCACTTTATGTCCTTGATGGATTTTTGTTGGATAACTCCGGTACCGGAATCGCTTCCAATCCGCTCAGCTTCCTGAATCCTAATGATATCGAAAGTATCGATGTACTAAAGGACGCCAGTGCCACTGCCCTATATGGATCCAGAGCATCCAATGGAGTAATTGTAATCACAACAAAGAAAGGTAAAGCAGGTACCTCTCGGATAAACGCCACTGCGTCCACCGCTTGGTCTTCGATGACTAATCAAATCGATGTTTTTGGAGCCGATGAGTTTCGCCGCCAAGTAGTGGCAGTGGGCGGTGCTCTGGAGGATTTTGATGGAAATACCAATTGGCAAGATGAATTGACTCAGGTTGGGTTTTCACAGGATTACAGTTTATCCATGAGCGGAGCCAATCAGGAGAAATTTTCCTATTTCGCATCACTTGGCTATCAAGACCAAGAGGGTATTTTGAAAAATAGCGAATTGAAACGCTACTCCGGTAAACTGAACATGAATCAGAAAGCTTTTGAGGGTAGACTGATCGTTGATTACAATCTAACAGCTTCTCATACCGAAAACTTGAGACCAAGCATTGGATCTACTATCAGCGATATGCTTTACCTGAATCCAACGATTCCTGCCTATACTAATGGTGAGCCTACGCTTCTCAATACCAATGCCCTGAATCCTCTCAAGCGATATGAGCTTTACAGTGATGATGCCTTAAACAACCGAATCTTGGGAACGATTTCCCCCTCTTTCGAAATTTTTGAAGGGCTTACGTACAAGCTAAATCTTGGAGTTGATTATTCCAACACCAGCAGATTCGTGCAGAATAAGCCTTACAAAGAAGTCGTGAACGAGGCCAATGTGTCGGATGGTACCTTGGATGAATTGACTTCGTCAAACACCAACAGTCTGGTGGAAAACACGCTGACTTATAATTGGAACAATCAAAAGCACAATTTCACGGTATTGGCCGGTCATTCTTATCAGACATTTTTGGATGAATTCAGAGGTACTTCCTCCAGAGGATTTGCTGCTAACAATATCGAGCCCAGATATCAGGATCAAAATAGCACCAGTATATTCCCGACCACAATAAGCGCTTCTGCGGAACGAAATGAATTACAGTCTTTCTTTGGCAGGTTAAACTATGTCTATGATGAGAAGTATTTGTTTACTGCTACCATACGTGCGGATGGTTCTTCCAAGTTTGGTGACAATAACAAGTATGGGTATTTTCCATCTGTAGCTGCGGGTTGGAATATAAGTAAAGAAGATTTCATGGCTAACTCGGGTTTCAACAACTTGAAAATCCGTGCAAGCTGGGGACAAACGGGAAATCAGGAAATTCCGTCCAAGATCACCAAGGCAAGTTTCTCAGAGGATCGTTTGGCCAACGGAGCCGGCAGTCTAAATACATATCCGATCGATACTGATGGTACAACGATTGACGACTACCCGTATGGGATTGTTTTCACCCGTTTGGCAAACCCGGATTTGCAATGGGAGGTGTCTACCCAATTTGACGTAGGAATTGACTTTGCCTTTTTTGACTATCGATTGACGGGTACCGTGGATTATTTCAACAAAGTATCCTCCAATATCCTGCTGGAAGTAGTTCCTGCTGATCCCGTTCAGCCCACTTCAACCTTCTGGGACAATATTGAGGATATGAAGATTTATAATAGTGGGGTCGAACTTTCCTTGAATTACAGCAGTAAGCCACAGCAAGCCTTCTCTTATGAGATTGGTGGAAACATTACTTTCATCCAAAACGAAGTAAGAGATTCCCCTTATTCAGTTTTGACTACGGGCTCAGCTCAAGGTGCAGGCCAAACCGGAGCCACCATCAATGGATATATCAACAATCAGCCAATCGGAGCATTTTACATGCTTGAATTCGACGGGATCGGAGAAAATGGGCTAAACAAATTTGTGGATATCAACGGAGACGGAAAAATCCTGGACAATGATAGAAGCGTGGTGGGAAGTGCCATCCCTACGGTGGTCTACGGCATCAACACCAATCTGAAATACAAGAATTTTGACTTGGGACTGAACTTCAACGGAGGAGCCGGAAATGAGATCTATAACCACACGACCATGTCCCTCTTTACCAAGGGTCAGCTTTCCAGATCAAATAATACCACAGCTTTTGCAGTTCAATACCCAGGAGAATCCTTCAATAATTCCAATACGGTTTCAACCCGGTTTCTGGAAAGCGGCTCTTTCTTTAGGCTTAACAATGCTACGCTGGGATACAATCTGAGCCCAAATCGGATCGGAATGAGCGATTCCTTTCAAAATATCCGCCTTTCTGTCACAGGTCAAAATTTATTTGTGATCACAGACTACACGGGATTTGACCCGGAAGTCAATACTGGAGCTACTTCTGGCGGAATCCAAACCTTTGGTATCGATCGATTCACTTATCCAAGGGCTCGGACAGTTATGGTCAATTTGAATTTAACCTTTTAAGAACTAGTAGATACTAATTCAATCTTCCTGAAAATAAGAATTATATGAAAACTATAAGATTTAGAAAAATATTACCAGCAGCAGTCTTTTTACTCGCTTTTTTAAGCTGTACTACACTAGAGGAAGAAGTTCTGGATGAGTCACTGACAGGAACGGGTCAAGCGGAAATTGTAAGTGGTTCCATCGCTCCGGTGTATGGGATGCTGCGTCAAGTGTGGCTACACACTACTAATTTTGGTCTTCAGGAAGTCGCCTCTGACGAAGGTATTCTACCCTATCGTGGCGGCACGGACTGGTTTGATGGAGGTAAATTTATCTCAGTACACCAGCATCTGACGACCCCCGGAAATAGCTTGGTAGGGGATACCTGGACCTTTATCACCCTGACTTTGGCCAGGGCAGTAGCAGCTCAGGAACAATTGGGATTGGAAGTAAAAAATGGAAATTCAAGTGCCCAAAATCCACTCTATGAAATGGTGGCAATGAAGGCTTACCTGAATTTGCTGGCGTTGGATAATTGGGGACTTATTTTAAAAAAAGAACGCTCCTCACAGCAAACAGAAATCCTCAGAGGTCAGGAAGCTGTTGATTACCTCGAGGCCGAGCTGCTGTCAGTGGTCAATTTAATCAGCACTACCAGTGTTCCTGGCAGATTGAATAAGCGCTCAGTTGAGGCTTTGTTGGCTCGTCTTTATTTGAACGCAGCTGTTTATCGGGATCCATACGGAATTCCGAATTTCAGAGCGGAGGATATGGACAAGGTGATCCTATACACAAGCAATATCATCAGCGGAGGCTATTCCTTGTCACCGGAATATTTTGCCTTATTCAATGATGATAACAATACCAATCGTGAGATTGTATTTTCTCTCGATCAGCGAGGTGTACTTCAAACCGAGCATAGCAGATGGCAATATTGGTCCATTTCAGGGGATCAAATTCCAAGACCTGAATTTCCAAACACTCGGGGAACTGATGCAGTGGCGGCTACCCCTACCTTTATTCAAACATGGTACGATGCCTATGGAAATGTGGATCCGGCTAAAGCAGATGCCCGTTTTTTCCAGGAGAATACTGTCATTCCTGAAAATCTTAAAGATCTTACCGGGATAAATCCTACCAACGATGCAAATCATTACTACTGCATAGATGCCAAAGCGTTTGAGATGGACCGAGGAATAATTCGGAATACCATTTGGGGACCTAGAAAAGATGCAAGTGGGAATATATTGAAGTGTCCTGATGGAAAAATAAGAATCTACCCAGTGATAAACAGAAGAAGTACAGGTGCGAACATCCGTTATGTGGACCATACTTTTCAGGTAAACTTTACCAATGAAGGAAGTCTACATAATACAGGGCACCGATTCTCTAAATATCAATTTAGTCGTACAGCCCCAGACTGCTGCAGCAGAAGTAGTGCTGATATCGTGTTGATCCGATTAGGTGAAGTTTATTTGATGCGTGCTGAAGCTAAGTTGAGAAAAGGTGATAATGCAGGAGCCCTTGCCGATGTCAACACACTGAGAACCTCAAGAACTGCTCGTCCTGCTCAAAGACCAACCCCATTGAATTCCATCGATTTGAATATTTTATTCCGTGAGTCTGGCTTTGAACTGTACTGGGAAGGTCTTCGAAGAACCTACCAAATCAGATTTGGAAAATACGAAGATACCTGGACTGAGAAGACCGATCGCGATGTCAACAAGCGACTCTTCCCGATTCCTCAAAGAGCGATCGATGGAGCTTCAAATATTGAAGGGTTTTTGGTGCAAAATCCTGGTTACTAAAATAATTAAGGCAGCGTGGTACTCGATAATTCAGACACGATAGCGCGCGACGGAGCCTCAAACATTCCCGGATATTTGGTTCAAAACCCGGGTTACTTACTCTCATAGGTTAAAGAAAATCAAAAAGCCGGTCAGAATCTGATCGGCTTTTTTGGTTTTGGATGGCTGAGGGTTAGTTTAATTCTCTGATTTGCATTTTTTGAAGATCAATGAAAAAATCATCTGAAGGTAATCCGTTACTAAGTTTTCCTAAAATCCAGAGGAATCTGGAGAATTGAGAATTAAGAGATGATTCGTCATCGGTCAGTTTCAGATTTTTACTATTCAAACTTTGGTAAAGAGAGAGGTGAGATTCAGATATGAGATTTGCTCCCAGATCACCACCGTTTTTGATCAGGTAAAAATCCTCCATCAGGTTGCCTTTTTGGCTGGAGTTGCGAATGGCTTCTAAATATTGGATGACAAGTATGTTTCTTTTTTCACCAGGGGAATCTACCCAATCCTGTAATTGTGACTGAGAAATTCCATTCACTAAAATTCCAAGTTCGTCGGGCCAATCTGATGGTGTAAATCTTAAACGAATCAATTCCTGCAAATGAATCTTAGTAAAATTTAGGTAATCCTCCGAATCCAAAATTTGCGGGCTCCAATTTTTGGCACTACCGTGATCGGTAAGCCATTGGTGTTCCATTTTATATAGATCAAAGAATTCATCATATCCTCTGACCTCATTTAAAACATGTGTTTCGACTTCCATGGATTGGTGATTTTTAAGGTTCATGATTTTGTAAGCAGGAGGGAAAGCAGCTAAAGAAGGAATCTGGATATTGATCAACTCATTTGAATTTCCCTTTTGCAGGATTCCAGTATCATTGATATGCATATGTCCTGCAAAGTGAATCCGAATTCCTGCTTCGGCATAGAGCTCTGAAACCTCAGGGTCCGGAACTCTGCTCAGTTGAAACTTTTCCGCTCCAAAGAGTTGTTTCATCTCATCTGATGCTCCGTCATGAAAATCTACCAATGGATAATGGCTAAAGGAGATAAGCACTTTTCCTTGCTTTTCGGCTTCCTGACTTACTTTTTTGATCCACTCGAGTTGGTGAGCTTTGACTTTTGATGCGAGGTTAAAACCAGTTCCTGACCCTCTCCAAGCTGCGGAGTCAACGGAATCCATCTCTCCGCTATAGGAGTATACATTTCCGTCAATCGCCAATAACCAAATTCCTTCCACAGGCTCCACTAGGTAGCTCGCATCCGGAAGCATCCTGCCCGATTCCTTTTCCAGATAAATCCGCTCTTGAATAGCAGAAGTTTTCAATGCCTGATCGAACGAGTAACCTTCATAATTCCATTCTTGAAATGGATGGGTCCAAAACAGATCTTCGAGTCCGGGACTGAATCCAAAATGTTTTAGTTTTTCACAGATTTCGTAATAGCCCCAATTGCTGATTTGGGAACTGACAGGTGTCGATTGTCCGCTGGGATAGATTCCCTGCGAAGATTGTATAGCTTGTTTTTGCCCATTTTCTCCTAAGAAATCAGCTTTGCTGTCAGGTCCGCCAAAAGGTGATACCGGATCATGATTACCGGTGGTGATGAAAAATCGCATTCCATAAGTGGAGGCGTACTCGTCTAAAATCTTTTGAAGGGCAATGACATTCATAGGCTGTCCATCATCGGTAAAGTCACCGGGTAAAGCCACGAGTTTTATTCCTTTCTGCTGAAGATCTTCCAAAGCCTCTCTTAGGGCAAAGTAGTTTTCATTGAAAAGTCGGGTGGAGTTCAATTGGCTTTCCATAGTTCTGATGGTAGCATATTTTCCGGTTTTTGGATTGAATATGCCTTGAAAATCATTGGATTGAAAATCTCCATAAACATCCTGAAGGTGAATATCAGCCAGAAATGCCACTTTGGCATTCAGTCCTGATTGTGCTAAAAGTGGTACCGTTGGCCAGCTATAAAGCATCCCGGCACTGATCAATGCCGGGAAAAGACTGAAATACTTCACTCCTGAACTAGCTTAAGAATAGGATTTGGTCTTTCGAAAGATCCGTTTTCAAAACTCACCTGATAGCTTGATGGGAAAAGTCTGGAAGCAATATAGTAATCTGTTGAGATCACCTGGGCACCTGAGGTTTTTGCTTTTTCGAATTTTGAATAATCGTTGTTTCTGGCTTCACGAGTATCGGAATCAGCCCTGGTTCGGATCATATAGCCTTTTCCTACTAAATCCTGAATGTAGGTTTCGTTGGCAATTGGGTCATTGATAATTCTGAAACCAGCCTCTGGGTTCCCTTCTTTTATATTTACGAATAAGGCAGCATCGCGTAGCCCTGGTTTTTTGCTGAGGTAGCTTTTTATTTTATCCTCACTTTCATCCAGAACAAAGAGAAACTTGCCTCTTACGGAGTTCAGCTCCGGCCAGTTTCCGGCAAGCACCGCACTTTCAAGGTTTTCAAATTCTCCCCGAACCTGATCAGGCGTGATGAGCTTATCAATACCCAAGTGAGTTCTGATTTCAAGATCTATGCTGTCCAATGCAGCCGCTGAAAATGGCAATGGATTAATAGTCATGGGTATTGGACTGTCTTTTGCATTAATCAGAATGAAAATAGGGTGGTGATCCGGGTGTCGATCACTCCAGGTTTTCAGTTCCACTAGAGCATTTTTAAAAAGCAGATGATGTGACTGAAAATCGAGGTCCTGAACGTGAAAGAGCTTGAGTCCGGGTTGAAGCAGTTCTCCTTTCTCATCAAAATTTATAGTGTCCGAAAGCATATCCAGGCCTTTTGGATTTGCAAATCTTCCTCCGATCGGGTCGTGAAAAACATCGAGTTCCAGATTTCTAAGTCCTAGGTCCAATTGTTCGCTCAATGGAAGATGCTCGTATTCTAAACTTTCGGCCGTGCGAGGATTAATCTTTTTCAGGTATTCCAGGATGGGAAGCGGCATAGCGCTTTTGTAGCTATTGTGGCTTCCGATTACCTGCGATTCATTAAGCTTTTGACCGAATGTTGGTAGTATTGAAAAGATTAGAAAAACGACTGCGAATACAAGTTGAATGATTTTCATGTTAAATGATTTTGTTATGGAAGATGGGGGTTTTCCAGATATCGATAAGAAATCAGGGGTCAAGTTATTGTTATGATTTTGCGGGATATTTCCCTGGATTTACCTTATTGTTAAATCTGGCGATTGCATGGTTTACAGAAACACTTTTGCCAGTTGAATCTGTTATTTTTAGGCATGAAAAAATTGATCCGATTCATTTTAGTTTTTCTTGTTTTCCTGTCTCAGGAAGCTTTTTCCCAACAGGATTTCAAACTCCATTCGCATAATGATTATTTGAGAAACGTTCCTTTTTGGGAAGCCTTTGGAGCCGGAAGTGCTTCGATTGAAGTGGATGTGATTTTGCAAAATGGGGAGTTGATGGCTGCTCATGAAAAGGAAAGTATCCAGCCGGAGCGGACCCTAAAGTCTCTTTATCTTGAGCCTATCCAAAAGGCCAAAGCGCTTGGAATGATAGATTCCTTTGAGTTTCATTTGCTCATTGACAGCAAGACTGAAGCCTATTCTACCCTGGACCAAATTATAAAAGATGCTTTAGAATTTGAAGAAATCCTGTTTTCACCTCAAAATCCAGAGGGTTTAAAGTTGATTATTTCCGGGAACCGGCCAAAACCTGAAGATTATAAAAACTACCCGGAGTGGATGCTTTTTGATTACCAAAGTAAAATTTTGACTTCAGATC
>JBILPR010000054.1:0-19065 GCA_044373795.1 Algoriphagus sp.
TGAGCATTTTGGTCAGTACCCCTACAAGCAATTCTCAGTAGTACAGGGTGGTGATGGGGGTATGGAATATGCCATGTCCACTTTTATTACAGGGGAGAGAAGTATTTCAAGTTTGTCAGGCGTGATGATACATGAGCTTGCACATAGCTGGTTCCATGGTGTTCTTGCTTCAAACGAATCGCTGTACCCCTGGATGGATGAAGGATTTACGAGCTATGCCTCAAGTTTGGCAAGGGCTTCCATTTTCAAAACTGTGGGTAATCCTCACGGCGGGTCTTACGCAGGTTATTATAAGCTTGCCAAATCAGGTCAGGAAGAGCCATTGGCCACGCATTCTGATCACTACAATACCAATTCTGCTTATGGTGCCGCAGCCTATTCAAAGGGTGCTGTTTTCCTGGAGCAAATAGGATATGTGATTGGAGCAGAGACGCGGGATCGGGGAATGTTGAGGTATTTCAATACCTGGAAATTCAGGCATCCAAATGTAAATGACCTGATTCGGGTGATGGAAAAGGAAAGTGGTCTGGAGTTGGATTGGTATAAGGAATATTTTGTTCACACCACTAAAACCATCGATTATGGAGTCAAGTCAGTCAAACCGATGGGGGACCAGACAGAAGTGACGCTGGAAAGAATTGGATTGATGCCAATGCCTTTGGATGTTGTAATTACCTACGAAGATGGCACTTCGGAGCAAGTTTATCTTCCAATGGTCATCATGAGGGGAGAGAAGCCCTTGGAAAAAGGAATGCCCGCTAGAGTACAGACAGAGGCTTGGCCATGGACGAATCTGACGAAGTCCTTTATTATTCAAAAAAATATAAAGACGATCAAGTCTGTGGAAATCGATCCGTCCAGGAGATTGGCGGACCTGCAGCCTGAAAACAATAAAGTGGAGTTTTAAGGCTCCACTTTATTTTAAGGGAAAAAAAAGGGTGGCTTTTCAGCCACCCTTTTTTATTGCCAAGATCACTCTGCGTTTTTCTTATCCTGAACTTCCTTACGGATATCCTGAGATAAGTTTTTCAGGTCTTGCATACCTTTCCTTACTCGAGTGCCGGCTGCTTGATTGCCCTTCTCATAGAATTTTTCGAAATCGCCTTCAAGGCTCATTACAAGGTCTCTAACTTCACTAAATCTGCTCATAGTAAAAGTGTGTTTTTAAGGTTGATGATAAGTTTATTTAGAACCAATATAGGCCAAATACTTGCTAATTCAACCCTGAGGCCATTTTTTTTACTTTTTTTTTTACTCGCCTACAGAAATAGCATATTCGCTATTCTTATAAATTCCGCTGGTCAATTTATCCTTGATAGCTGCAAAGGCTTTGATAGTTTCTTCCACGTCCTCGAGCGTATGAACAGCCGTTGGGATCAACCGCAAGATAATCATACCTTTAGGTATGACAGGGTAAATAACTACTGAACAGAAGATTCCGTAATTTTCTCTCAAATCCCGGGTAAGTGCTGCTGCTTCTCCCACAGTACCGTTCAAGACAACAGGGGTCACCGGAGAATTTGACTTTCCTGTGCTAAAGCCATTTTCATGGAGTCCTTTGCGAAGCGCATTCACGATTTTCCATAAGTTATCTTTCAACTCAGGCTGTGTACGGAGCAATTCCAGTCTCTTCAAGGCACCTTCCACCATGATCATTGGAAGTGATTTGGCAAAGATTTGAGACCTCATATTGTATCTCAGGAATAGAATCACATCTGCATCACCGGCGATAAATGCACCGATACTTGCCATGGATTTTGCAAAAGTAGAGAAGTATAGATCGATTTGATCTTGTACACCTTGCTCTTCACCTGTACCTGCACCGGTCTTGCCCATTGTACCAAAACCATGTGCATCGTCTACTAAAAGTCTGAAATCGAATTTGCTTTTCAGTTCAACGATTTCTTTCAACTTGCCCTGATCTCCGGTCATACCGAATACACCTTCGGTGATAACAAGTATTCCCCCGCCTGTTTCACCAGCAAGTTTGGTTGCTCTTTCGAGTTGCTTTTCGCAGCTCTCAATATCGTTGTGAGGAAATACGTATCTCTTGCCAAGGTGCATTCTCAAGGCATCGATGATACAAGCGTGGCATTCTGAATCGTATACTACTACGTCTTTTCTGTCAAGAATAGAATCGATGACAGACATGATGCCCTGGTATCCGTAGTTCAACAAATAAGATTTTTCTTTTCCTACAAATTCTGCCAACTCATTCTCCAATTGCTCATGAAGATCTGTTTGACCAGACATCATTCTTGCTCCCATCGGATAAGCAGCACCCCATTTTGCAGCAGCATCAGTATCTGCCTTTCTCACTTCAGGATGATTTGCCAGACCCAGGTAATTATTTAAGCTCCAGGTAAGTACATCTTTACCCTGAAATTTCATCCTGGGCTCGATTTCACCCTCTAATTTAGGGAATGAGAAGTAGCCGTCTGCAAACTCTGAGTGTTTGCCCAAAGGGCCCATATTCGTTTTTAATTTTGCAAATAGATCCAAAGCAGATTGAATTTTAGTGTTTAAGCTTTAATGAAGTTTTCATTAAAATTTGGCAAAAATAAAACTTATATACCTACCAAGCAAAAAAGCATTTCCGATTTGAAGCTTTCTTTAAAATCCTCGTTTAAATTTCCTTATTTCGCTTTGTGCTGTGAAGCCATTCCCAAATAAACTCTAGAGAATATGCCTGAAATAAAAAAACTTTTAGTCGCCAATAGGGGTGAGATAAGTCTGAGAATCATGCGGACTGCCAGAGAAATGGGTATCAAAACGGTGGCTGTGTACAGCGAGGCTGACAGGCTTTCGCCGCATGTGATTTTTGCAGACGAAGCCGTTTGCCTTGGGCCTCCTGCCTCCTCCCAGTCCTATTTGAGGGGAGACAAAATCATTGAGGAATGTATAAATCTCGGAGTGGACGCTATCCATCCCGGATATGGATTCCTGTCTGAGAATGCCGAATTCGCCAGAAAAGTAAGAGAGGCAGGGTTGATTTTCGTAGGTCCTTCTCCGGAATCTATCGAGGTCATGGGAAGTAAACTCGCTGCGAAGCAAGCCGTTGGAAAATATGACATTCCATTAGTTCCCGGTACAGATGAGGCGATTACTGATATCTCCGCTGCGAAAGTTAAGGCTGCGGAAATCGGCTATCCAATTCTGATCAAAGCCAGTGCCGGCGGTGGTGGAAAGGGAATGCGAATCGTAGAAAACGAGGCTGAATTTGAAGAGCAAATGCAGCGGGCGGTGTCTGAGGCTCTGTCTGCCTTCGGGGACGGTGCAGTTTTTATTGAGAAATTCATCAGTTCACCCCGCCATATCGAGATTCAGGTTTTAGGGGATCAGCATGGTAACACCGTTTATCTTTTTGAGCGGGAATGTTCAATTCAGCGGAGACATCAAAAAGTGATTGAAGAAGCACCTTCTGCTGTAGTAACTCCGGAGATGAGGAAAGCGATGGGAGAAGCAGCGGTAGGAGTGGCCAAAGCGTGCAATTATTACGGAGCCGGCACGGTGGAGTTTATCGTGGATGAGAAATTGAATTTCTATTTTCTCGAGATGAATACCCGGCTTCAGGTAGAGCATCCTGTCACCGAAATGATTACAGGTAAAGATCTTGTTCGCGAGCAGATCTGGGTAGCTGAGGAAAAACCTTTAAGCTTCCAGCAAGAGGATCTGAAAATAAACGGACATGCCGTAGAAGTGAGAGTCTATGCCGAAGATCCGAAAAATAACTTTTTGCCGGACATCGGAAAGCTTATCACGTATCGAAGGCCTCAGGGACCGGGAATCCGGGTTGATGATGGATTTGAAGAAGGAATGGATATTCCAATCTATTACGACCCGATGATTGCTAAACTGGTCACGCATGGGGAAAACAGAAAAGCTGCCATAGGTAAAATGATCAGGGCGATTGATGATTTTAAGATTACCGGTATTCAGACTACTCTTGCTTTTTGCAAGTTTGCTCTTCAACACGAAGCTTTTGTAAGCGGAAATTTCGACACGAAATTCGTTGAGCATTATTTCACTCCGGCTGTTTTGGAAGAACAGTTTTCTGAAGAAGAATCTGAATTGCTGGCGGCTTTGGCAGTAGAATTTCTTTCAAAGGCTTCTCCTAAATCAAACTCGGAAATCCAGGAAGTCGAAGTGAATTCTACTTCCTGGAGAAACAGACTGAAATAAGCATGGCTGAAATTTTACCTTTAAAAGCCTGGAGATATTCTGAGGAATTGACTCCTCAATTGGAAGATTTGATTTCACCTCTTTTTGATGTCGTATCAGAGAGACAAAGGCAAAAGCTTTACAACAATCCAGTCAACAGTATTCATCTTTCTGTTCCGCAAGGTTCTGATCCAGCTGAAAAAGCTGCCTCCTTTCTGAAATCCTGGAAAGAAAAAGGAATTATCCAACAGGATTCAGTTCCCGGGATTTATGTTTATTACCAATACTTCAGGCTTCCCGGAGAGCGAGAAGAGAGCTGCCGCAAAGGTTTTATCGCCCAGATCAAAGCCTATGATTGGTCAGAGAAGATGATTCTGAGACATGAGAATACAATTGTGTCTGCAGTCAATGATAGGATCGATTTACTTCGTGCTACCGAAATCCAGGTGAGCCCCACACATGGGTTGTATGTGGATGAGGAAAATCAGCTCGAATCCTACATGGATTCTGCGATGATATCACCGCTTTATGAGCTGGACGATTATCAGGGAGTGCGTGAGGTTTTGGCAGTGATTCAGGATCCTGAAGTAATTGCGAAGTTTTTGAAAGTGTTGAGTCAAAAGCAAGTTATTCTGGCGGACGGACATCATCGACTTGAAGGAGCGATCGAATATCGAAAAGAAGCGGCCAATCAATTTCCCGATGCACTATGGAAAGGGAGTGATTATCATTTGATGTACCTGACAAATACTCAGGGGAATCATCTCAAGATTCTTCCCACTCACCGTTTGTTTTATGGACTTCAAATGCCAAAAGATGAGTTTTTAGAAAAACTGGGGGAGTGGTTTACCATTAGGAAGTTTGATGATTCGGAAGAGTTGGGTTCTTATTCTTTTCAGCGAAAATGGTCATTTGGATTAGTCTTTGAAGAAGAGAGCTTTGTGATTAAACTGAAAGAAGAGAAGTTTTCTGAAGTAAGAAATGATCTTCCGGAAGTGGTGAGAAAATTAGATTTGGTGATTTTGCACGATGTGGTATTTGATAAAATTCTTGGCATGCCTGGGATCAAACAAAGACACTCAGACCAGATTGCTTACGAGCGAAATTTCTCCCGATGTATTCAGGAAGTCAGAAATGGAAAAGCTAGCTTTGCTATAATTACCCGGGAATTGGAGCTTTCACAGGTATTGGAAGTCTGCGGAACAGGCGAGGTGTTGCCTCAGAAATCCACCTATTTTTATCCCAAAGCTTTGGGAGGATTACTTTTTGGAAGTATTAATCAGAATGAATTTGAATTTGACTATGGAACCTTTTTTGAGTAAACTGAAGGATAAAAAGCTGATTCTCTCTTCAAATTCTCCCAGGAGGCAAGAACTTATGAAGGGTTTGGAGCTGGAGTTTGAAGTAAGAGTAAATGCTGTTGAAGAGAAAATTCCCGCGGATCTGCCTGCAGAATATGTAGCAGCTTTTCTGTCCAAATTAAAAGCGGAAGCTTACCCTGACCAATTAGCTGAAAATGAGATTCTTATAACCTCGGATACAGTTGTCATTGAGAATGGACATGTATTGGGAAAGCCGGTGAATGAGCAGGAGGCTTTCGACATGATCAAAAGTCTTTCCGGAGCAACCCACACTGTCATGACCGCTGTCACCATGATGGATCGAAAAAGACGCATTACTCTTGAAGACGAGACGAAAGTTACTTTTCGGTTTTTGAACGAGGATGAAATCTGGCATTATATCCGAAAATACAAGCCTTTTGACAAAGCCGGAGCTTACGGAATTCAGGAATGGATTGGGTTTATAGGAGTTTCAAGAATTGAAGGATCCTACTTCAATGTGATGGGTTTTCCGCTTCATCTGGTCTATGAGCAACTTAAAAAATGGTAAACAAAAAAGCTCCGAAATTTCCGGAGCTTTTTTGTTTGGGTTAATCTTCCTCTTCTTCTTCTTCTTTTTTGACTTCAGGTTTCTTCACTTCCATCAATTTGACCTTATCTCCTTCTTTTAGTTCTTTGCTGACGACGAAGTATGGGCCTGAAATAATTTCTTCTCCTTCTGTCAAGCCTTCCAAAATTTCAATATTCTGGAAATCAGAAAGTCCGGTCTTAATCACTTTAAGCTTGGCAACTCCATTATCGTTTATGAAAACCAACTCCCTTGATTTAGTAGTTCCCCCTTCCAGCGTATCAAGCTGATCTTCACGGGTGGTAACTGCTGAAAGCGGAACCGAAAGCGCATCGTTTTTGGAATTTGTCAGGATCTCCACCGAAGCTGTCATTCCCGGACGGAAAGGATATTTTTTGCCTTCCTTCACAAGGTCGACGTAAGAACTATTCAGGATTCGGATTTTCACTTTAAATTCTGTCACAGCATCTACTGAAGCTTTGGTGTTTGCAGTATTGGCAATACTGGTCACGATACCTTTGAATTTTTTGCCCATGGAAGAGTAGGAGTCCACATCGATGATCGTGGTATCTCCCAGACTCAGTCTCACAATATCATTCTCATTTACATCCACTCTGACTTCCATTTTGGAAAGGTCCGCAATGGTAAGCATCTGCGTTCCGGCCATTGTTTGCGTTCCGACTACTCGTTCGCCTTGCTCAACCAGCAAATTGGAAACAATTCCACTTACCGGAGAATATACATTGGTTAATCGAAGATTTTCAGAAGCTTCATTAACGGTGGCCTGGGAACTTTTGACAATAAATTCAGAAGCGACCACATTCTGCTTGGCAGCTTCCAGATCTTTCTGTGAAGAAGTGAAGTTTGCCTGAGCTACTTCAAAATCAGCTGCAGAAATTGCCTTCTGATCGAATAGCGTCTTCTGTCTTTTAAAATTCAGATCCGCTTGAGTGAATTGAGCTTCTGCTCTTTGTAAGCTGGCTTTTGCCTGAGACAGGTTAGCCATTTGTTGATTGAGGTTTGCCCGGGTTCTGTCAAGTGCAGAAATAAAATTGTCAGGACGGATCTTCACAAGTAAGAAGCCCTGAGCGACTGAATCACCTTCCTGTACATTCAGTTCGATGATTTCACCCGCAACATCGGGGCTGAGTTTAACCTCAACCTCTGGCTGGATTTCACCTGAGGCACTTACTTTTTCAATAATCGGGGCGCGCTTTACTTTTGCAAACTCGACCTCAACTTCTTTTTCTCCGCCAACCCAACCTGCAGATCGGGCAATAACTGCGAAAACGATAATTACTCCTACTGCTCCCAGAAGGTAATATAACAGCTTGTTTGACTTTTTTGTAGCCATGATTTAGTTTAAGTTAATTGGATTACCCAGGTAAAAATCAAGCACTTTTACTCTGAAAATATAGGTGTATTTGGCATTCAACAGATCCGCTTGGGCGTTGAACAGGTTGTTTTGAGCAACCTGAAAATCAACTGAATTGATAGCTCCCAAATCAAATCGCTGCTGAGAGATCCGGAAAGATTCCTGCAAACTTGCAACCCGAATTACGGAGGCTTCATACGATTGCTCAGCAGCTATAGCTGAGTTGAAAGAAGATTCAATGTCCTGACGAAGTTGGTTTTTTGCTTCTAATTCTGTCACTTCGGAAATTTGCTTTTGCACTCGTGCTCTCTGCAAATTTGCTTTGTTGTTGAACTGAGTGAAAATGGGTATGCTCAACTGAAGGTTGACAGCTTGAGATAAGTTATTATCTATCTGAGTTCCGAAAGAAGCTCTGTCACCCAGTCCGAATACCTGATCGACATAGTTGGAGAACACGTTTGCACCAATGCCAAAAGTTGGCAAGTAAGCTCCTTTAGCTACCTTTACGCTGTATTCGGCGCTTTCAACATTTGCAGCCGCCGCCTTGATCTCAGGCATGATCCCCAAGGCTGTGTCATATATTTTTTCAGGAGATTCTGTTGCCATCAAAAGTTCATTGATTTCAAATTCAGGTTCAATGACATCAAAATCTTCGGTGAAAGGAATCTGCATCGCCTGAGCAAGGTTTAATTTTGCAATTCTAAGGGCGTTTTTAGAGTTGATTACTTCCAATTGATTGGTTGCATTTTGTGCCTGCAGGTCCAGCTGATCCGAGAACGGAAGCGAGCCGGCATTTACCAGTTTCGTAGTTCTTTCAAACTGCTCCTTGGTAGTACTTAGTTGATTCTCTGCTATTTTTACTTGTTCTCTGTTGAATACCACGTTGATAAATAAGTTAATTATATTCAATGTGATGTCATTTTGAGCAGCTTCAATATTATACATTCCTGCTTCATAATCTGTTTTCGACTGTTTCACTGCATTAGACAGCCTGCTTCCAGCGTAAATTGTAGCATTTGACGAAGCTGATAAATTGATGTTACCAATTCTGGAAGTCTGAAACAAGTTAGTTACCGGGTTAATCGATCGACCCCAACGGTATCCTGCGCTCGAGCCAGTGGTAAGGGTAGGGAATCTTGCACCTTTGTCCTGAAGCAAGTTGGCTTCAATTGTTAGCTGATTTAGTTCGCTCCTCTTTAAACCCAAGTTGTTTTCCAAGGCGACATTTACCGCAGTTTCCAGGTCGTAAACCGAAGAAGATTGCTGTGCATTGCCGGAGAAAACAAGTCCTGAGATTAAAAGAAAGCTCAAAAAGTATTTCTTCATAGGTGGTTGATTTAGTTAAATTAATTTTTTTAAGTTGGATGTAAGCACTTTCACTAATTGGCAAATTTGAAAACTCATCGATCAATATCCTGGATGTAAATAAGCTCCTTCACCCAAGGCAATGATTTGAGGTATTCAATTGTTATTTCTCTGATTCCTGAATCCATTTCAATGACGTGACATGCTACGTCATTTTTTCCTTTTCGGGAAACAGACATGGTTGCTATGTTTGTTTTTTCCTGCGCAATTACGCTCGAAATAAATGCAATTGCTCCTGAAACATCCTCTGCCTTGATGATAAGTGTGTGATCTTTAGCAGAGAAATTTGCTGTAAATCCGTCCACTTCTGAGATGTTGATTACACCCCCCCCAAGGCTTTCACCTTCCACCTCCACTGTTTTTAAACCTTTTCGAATTACTAGTTTTATTGTGTTGGGATGATGGATGGATGAGTTTCCGATGGATTTGAAATTGAAAATCAAACCTTTTTCTCTTGCCAAATCCAGAGAAGTTTTGATTCGAGCATCGTCTGTTTGAAAATCCATCAATCCACCGATAATCGCCCGGTCGCTTCCATGCCCTTCGTACGTGCGGGCAAATGAATTGTAGAAGGTAATGGAAGCTTCATCAGGTATTCCTCCCAAAACGCGGATGGCGGCACGGGCTATTTTTACTACCCCTGCAGTATGCGAAGATGAAGGCCCTATCATAATAGGTCCGATCATATCAAAAACACTGCTTTTATTTGCCATAGGGTCTATTTAACCAATTTTGGTGCTAAGGTAATTCTCTCCTTACAATTAGTTCTAAAATTCTTAATATTTAGGTTAATTAGCGAATGAGCGGCGGTTTGTTTGTTAATTTTAACACAACAGAGATAAGACACTTTCATAACCTGACCGAATACGAACATTTTTATGAGCGAAATTGAAACAGTTTTTTCAAAATCAGGAAAAGAAACGGAGTGGACTCAAATAAATAGTTTCCACCTGCCTAATCGGGCGATGAATTTTGGTGATGGACTATTTGAAACAATGGTCTTCGATCGGGATCATATTCGATTTTTAAATCACCATCTCGCACGGCTGAAGCATGGATTAGAAGTTTTGAATTTGGATGAAAGCAATCTTGATTTTGAAGGTTTGGAGTTTTTTCTTTTCAAGAATTATAGTGGCCAGAAATTACGAGTTCGTTGGAATGTGTTCAGATCTGGCTCCGGGAAGTATACACCCCAAAATTCCATGACGGAACAAACGCTTCAAATTTCCACTTTTATTTCAGCACCGCATGTGAAGAACACGGCTTTTTTTTCAAGTAAAATCAGGCTTTATCCAACAGTTTGGAGTGGCTGCAAAACTTTGAATGCCTTGCCATACGTCTTGGCAAATCAAGAGCGGGCAGAGGCTAAAATGGATGAAGTTATTTTACTAAATAACCGTGGATTCCTCTCGGAGGCAGGATCATCCAATCTTTTCTGGCGAAAGGGTGGAGAGTATTTCACTCCTTCGCTTGAATGTTCTTGTCTGAATGGAGTAGCCCGAAAAGTAATTTTGGAGGAATTAATACTGCTCGAACTTCCGATTCAGGTTGGAGATTTTTTACCGGAAGAATTACTTGATGCAGACCAGGTTTGGGTGAGTAATGTCACCGGAATCAGCTATTTAGCACAAATAAATCAAAAAGAATACTCTACTGATCCGCTTCCGGTTTTTCAAAACTTATTTGATTGAATCATCAATCCGGCTAAATAGTATAGACACGTTTGTTCGAAAACCTTATATTTAGCGGCTTATTCTTTCAAGATTAGTAAATCAACAAGAACTATCGCCCACCAATCCAAATAACTCCTATTTATGCTCTTAGAACCTTTAGACCTGGCAGTTTTTATCGGCTACTGCTTTTTGATTATCGGAATGGGCCTCTTTGTCTCTCGGGAAAAGAAAGGCCACGTCAAAAATTCCTCCGATTACTTTCTGGCTTCCAAAGCTCTACCATGGTGGGCAGTAGGTGCTTCTTTGATTGCTTCTAATATTTCTGCTGAGCAGTTTATCGGGATGTCAGGTTCCGGTTTTGCAATGGGACTTGCTATTGCTACTTACGAATGGATGGCTGCTGCGACACTTTTGGTGGTTGCGATCTTCTTCCTTCCAGTTTACATCAAAAAGGGGATCTATACCATGCCGGGCTTCCTGCTCGACAGATATGATACAAGGGTAAGAACTACCATGGCTATTTTCTGGCTGCTGCTTTATGTATTTGTAAACCTAACCTCAGTTCTTTATTTGGGTGCTTTAAGTATCAATACGATTTTAGGAATCCCTATGATGTATTCCATCATTGGGCTGGCTCTTTTTTCGATGATTTATTCTATTTATGGAGGATTGAAAGCGGTAGCATGGACAGACGTGGTACAGGTAGTTTTCCTGATAGCAGGTGGTTTGGCCACTACATACATCTCTTTGCAAATGGTAGGTGATGGAAGTGCATGGGATGGTTTGGCAGCTTTAAGGGAAAAAGTTCCGGGACATTTTTCTATGATTCTTTCCAAAGGTGAAATGATGATTCCTGATGGAAAAGGAGGAACAAGAGATGCGTATTTGGATCTTCCGGGAATCAGTGTTTTGGTAGGAGGTATGTGGATCACCAACCTGAGTTATTGGGGATTCAATCAATATATTACACAAAGAGCCTTGGCAGCAAAAAGTTTAGATGAAGCCCAAAAAGGGATGATTTTTGCAGGATTCCTTAAACTGTTAATGCCTTTGATCGTGGTGGTTCCTGGTATTGCGGCATTGGTTATTGTCCAAAACGGAGTAGACCTAAATTTTATTGAAAATATGAAAGATCCGGCAACCGGGTTGATCAAATCAGACAGAGCTTATCCGACTTTGCTCCAGTTACTACCAGCTGGTTTGAAAGGTCTGGCATTTGCAGCACTGACTGCAGCAATTGTTTCCTCATTGGCTTCTATGGCAAATAGTACTTCGACCATCTTCACGATGGATATTTACAAAAAGTATTTCGGAAAAGATGCCTCTGAATCCAAGCAAGTAACAGTGGGAAGAATTACCGCCGTTGTTGCTTTTATCATTGCTTCTTTTGTGGCTCCGGCTTTAGGCCAATTAGATCAGGCATTCCAATTTATTCAGGAGTATACCGGCTTCATCAGCCCGGGGGTTTTTGCAATTTTCTTTTTTGGAGTTTTCTGGAAGAAGACTACTTCCAATGCAGCTCTGGTTGGTGCAGCACTAAGCATCCCGCTTTCTGTTGTACTTAAAATAGCCTTGCCTTTACTGCCTTTCATAGACAGGATGGGTTATGTATTTTTGATTTTAGCTGCCTTAATGATTACTATCAGTTTGGTAGAAGGAAAAGGTAAAGACCATCCAAAAGCAATTGAAATTGATGCGGAATTATTCAAAACCAGCACAGGATTCAAGTTTGGGGCCCTTATCATCACCGGTATCATAGCAGCGCTATACATTTTATTCTGGTAAAAAATTATGCGTAAGTTATTATTAGGTCTTGACTTAGGTAGTTCCTCTGTCAAAGCCTCTTTGCTGGATGCTGAAACAGGGAAATCGATTGCCTCGAAAGGTTTTCCAGAGGAAGAAATGCCTATGAGTTCACCTGAAAAAGGATGGGCAGAGCAGGATCCCGAGATGTGGTGGAAATATGTGCAGCAGGTTAGCAAACATGTTCTCAACCAGGCAGAAGTGAAAAAAGGCGAACTCCAGGCTATCGGAATCGCTTATCAGATGCATGGGTTGGTGGTCGTAGATAAGAATCAAAAAGTACTCAGACCATCTATTATTTGGTGTGACAGCCGGGCAGTGGGGATCGGTCAAAAAGCGTTTGATTCTCTTGGAGAAGATTATTGTCTGCCTCATTTGCTTAATTCTCCCGGTAATTTCACCGCCTCCAAACTGAGGTGGGTGATTGAAAACCAGCCGGAAGTAGCAGCCAAAATTGATAAAATCATGCTTCCCGGAGATTTTATTGCCATGAAGCTGACAGGAGAAATTCTCACTTCCGAAACAGGTCTTTCCGAAGGGATCTTCTGGGATTTCAAAGAAAATGGATTGAGTCAAAAAGTGCTGGATCAGTACCAAATTCCAAATTCCTGGATTCCTGAAGCTGTTCCTTCTTTCTCAGTTCAGGGAAAAGTGAAAGCAGAAATTTCAGAATTAACAGGAATAGAAGTGGGTGTGCCTGTTTGCTACAGAGCAGGAGACCAGCCAAATAATGCATTTTCTCTTCAGGTTTTGAAGCCAGGAGAACTTGCAACTACCGCCGGAACGTCAGGAACTGTCTATGGCGTAAGCGAAAAACCTCTTTACGACCCGCTTTCAAGGGTAAATACTTTCGTCCATGTGAACCATTCAAAGAAAAATCCTTCTTATGGAGTTTTACTTTGTGTAAATGGCACTGGAATTCTAAATAGCTGGCTCAAAAAAGTAATGGGAGGCAACCGGATTACCTACAATGAAATGAATACAATCGGAAGTTCTGCGCAAATTGGAGCTGAAGGTCTTGTATTCATTCCCTTTGGTAACGGTACTGAGCGTATCATGCAAAACAAACCTGTCGGAGCACATTTGCTTGGGCTTGATTTGCTCAAACACGACAAACATCATGTGGTAAGAGCAGCTCAGGAAGGAATTGTTTCCGCTTTGACCTACGGGTTCAGAATCATGCAGGATATGGGCATGAACCTGAAAACCGTAAAAGCAGGTAATGCAAATATGTTTCTGAGTCCACTTTTCAGAAAAACCTTCGTTCATATGAATCGGGTCAGTTTGGAACTGTACGATACAGACGGTGCACAGGGAGCTGCAAGAGGTGCCGGAATCGGACTTGGATTATTCGTAACCGAATCGGAAGCGTTTCAAGGGTTGACTTTGCTTGAAACTCTGGAACCAAATGAGGCTTTCTTTGAGCCATATGAAGAAGCTTACCAAAATTGGAATTCAAAGCTTATAGCCTTATTGAAGTCCGGGCTTTAAGCTATTGTCAATCAAAAAATTAGCAATTAGTAAAAACCTATTAACCAAAAATAACTTTCACACACTATGTCTAACACCTATTTCCCCAACATTGGCAAAATTCCTTTCGAAGGAAAAGAAAGTGATAATCCTTTGGCATTCAGATTCTATGATGAGAATCGAATAATCGCCGGCAAGACCATGAAGGAGCACTTTAAGTTTTCGATAGCTTACTGGCATTCCTTCTGTGGCACAGGCGGAGATCCATTTGGACCGGGTACGATCGTTCATCCATGGGATGCATCGGCTGATCCTATTCAAAGAGCTAAAGATAAAATGGATGCAGCTTTTGAATTTATCACCAAGATTGGTGCTCCTTATTATTGCTTCCATGACATTGATTTGATCGATGAAGGACCAAGTCTGGCAGACTACGAAAAGAGGATGCAAGTCATCACGGAATATGCCAAGCAAAAGCAGGCAGAATCCGGAATCAAATTACTTTGGGGTACTGCGAATGTATTTAGCAATCCACGCTATATGAACGGTGCTTCCACCAACCCTGATTTCAATGTGGTATCATGGGCAGGAACTCAGGTGAAAAATGCGATAGATGCTACGATTGCTTTGGGTGGAGAAAATTACGTATTCTGGGGAGGTCGTGAAGGCTATATGTCTTTGCTCAATACAGATATGAAGCGTGAGACTGAGCACCTGGCCAAATTCTTGACAATGGCTCGTGATTATGCGCGTAAGAATGGATTCAAAGGTACTTTTTTCATTGAGCCAAAGCCAATGGAGCCAACCAAACACCAATATGATTACGATGCAGCTACAGTTGTTGGCTTCCTGAGACAGCATGGTTTGGACAAAGATTTCAAATTGAACATCGAAGTAAACCATGCAACACTAGCAGGACATACCTTCCAGCACGAGCTTCAGGTAGCTGCAGATGCAGACATGCTGGGAAGTATCGATGCGAATCGTGGCGACTATCAGAACGGCTGGGATACGGATCAGTTTGCGATGAACTTGCAGGAAATGACTGAAGCCATGCTGGTGATTTTGACTTCCGGAGGTATCAAAGGAGGAGGAGTTAATTTCGATGCCAAAGTGAGAAGAAACTCAACAGACGCTGATGATCTATTTCTTGCACATATCGGAAGTATGGATGCTTTTGCGAGAGGAATGTTGATTGCCCAAGATATCCTTGAAAAATCTGATTACCTGGCAAGGAGAAAGGCTCGCTACGAAAGCTTTGATTCCGGAAAAGGTAAATCTTTCGAGAAAGGAGATTTAACCCTTGAGGATCTGAGAAACCATGCAATTGCTACAGGCGAACCTGACCTGATCAGCGGCAAACAGGAATTATTTGAGAATATGCTTAACCGATATATCTAAAATCAAAATGAGACCTTCAGGTCTCATTTTTTTTTCGAAATTACCTCTATGAAAAATCTGTGGCTCCTATTGGTTTTCATCGGTCTTTTGGCCTGCGAATCAAACAAGTTTGAATCCGATGTTGTCTTGCCAAACCTGTTTTCAAAAGGAATGGTAATCCAGCGAGACCAGCAAATTTCGGTTTGGGGAAAGGGAATTCCGGGAAAGAAGGTCCGGGTCAGTCTTGCTGAAATAATTGCAAGCACAGAAGTAGAGGCGGACAGTACCTGGTCTGTCAAACTTCCCTCTTTAGCAGCTGGCGGGCCTTATAAACTTCAGGCCAATAATGTTATCCTGGAAGATGTTTATCTGGGAGACGTGTGGGTGGCGGGCGGCCAATCCAACATGGAATGGAGTTTGAAATCCCAGGTTATCGGTGCGGAAGCTGAGTTTGCAGAAGGAGGATTTCCGGAGATCCGATTTTTCAAAGTGCCTAATTCTTACAGCGCATTCCCTCTAAATGATTTGAAGGGAGGCGAGTGGAAAGTTGCGGATTCGGTGAATTTGCCTGATTTCTCCGCAATTGCCTGGTTTTTTGCGAAGCGTAATCATCTCGAAAAAGAAGTCCCGGTAGGAATCATCGAGTCTAACTGGGGCGGCACTCCTGCTGAAGGATGGACAGATCCAAAGGTTTTGGCGGAAATGGGAAAATCCTATTCTGCAGAAGCCAAAGAGATCCTTGAGAATCAGCAAAAGTGGGAAAAAGAAAATCTGGAAAACGAGAAGAATCGCGAGAAGCGCGATTTACTTGTCAAGAAACCTGATTCACTTACTGCAATTCAGGTTTCAGGTTTGGGTTACGATGACTCAAAATGGAGATCTATAGACTTGCCAAAATCAAATCCTTTGCAGCATATTGCCTGGGTCAGGAAGAAATTTGACTTGACTTCGACTACAGATGTGACGCTTCATTTGCCAAACATTGATCAGATGGCATACCTCTACATCAATGGTAAGCAGCTGTATTTTAAAGATTTCGGTGCTGGAATGCCTGAATTAGAAATTTCACCGGAATATCTTTTCATTGGAAAAAATGTCCTGACTATACGTGCTGTCAATACCTGGAACAATCAACCACAAGTAGGTCAGCCGGGAGAAATGTATCTTCTCCAAAATGACAAAAAGATTTCCCTGGAAGGGGAATGGTCCTATTCCAACGACCTTATCGAGCCCATGCTCCCGGATGTTAAATGGAACAATTGGAGACCAGGCATGATGTACCATGCGATGATTGCTCCCCTCACCAGACTCCCGATCAAAGGTGTGATCTGGTACCAAGGTGAAAGCAATGCCGGGAAACATGAAGAATACAAAGAGCTGTTTTCTGCGATGATTACCAATTGGCGATCTGCCTGGGGAATCGGGGACTTTCCATTTCTATTTGTGCAGCTCGCAAATTTTATGGAACGGCAGGTAGTACAGCCAGATAGTGATTGGGCGTTTCTGCGGGAAGCTCAAGCTCAGACCCTTGAGTTACCGGCAACCGGAATGGCTGTCACTATTGACGTGGGAGAAGCAGAAGATATTCATCCCAAAAATAAAAAAGATGTAGGCGAGAGGCTTTGGCTTCAGGCGAAGAAAGTTGCTTTTGGAGAAGATCTCCTTGCTTCCGGACCAGTTTTCAAAACTTCCACGAAGACAGGAGAGGAAATTCTGATCGGCTTTTCGGAAGTGGGAGAAGGATTGAAACTCACTGCCGGAGAAAAAGTAAAAGGTTTTAGCATTGGAGACCAAAAAGGAAAGTTTCATGCAATTGAAGGAGAAATATTGGGGACAGATCAGGTAAAAATCGTACTTCCAAATGGAATGGAATCCTCTGAAATCCGATATGCATGGGCTGATAATCCGGAAGTCAATCTTGTAAACAGCATCGGTTTGCCTACTGCTCCATTCAGGTTTAGCTTCTAAAATCCCTGATCGGATAATTCATGAAAAAGCCCGGATCTTAAGTTCCGGGCTTTTTAGTGTCATGATTACCAACAATATAATATTATAAGTGTCTGTCTGTAATCTTGCCACTAGTGTATTTAAACAATTGAAAATCCGGAGGAACGTTTGATTTTGGGTTTCCTAGGTCTTCCGTCATCGGTCTTCCAGCCAATTACCCAATGACTACTCCCTTAATGGTAAGAAAGCTTAAATAAGGTTGATTAAACCATCATTTTACCTTTTCGATGATCGCTTTCGCATCCACCATTTCATCCACCATTTCCAGATATTCTGCTTTCGCGGGTACTTTGGCCACATTTTCTAAAAAACTAATGGTCGCAAACATAACTCCTTCCCAATCTTTGGAAGTGATGGAACTTGCGATTACGTGATCACCGGTATTTGGGAAGGCCATTTCTTTTTTGAGGTTTTCAGGAGTGCCCAATTGGGTAAACATTTCCTTCATCCTCGGTACAGAAACTACAAAATCCTGCTCTTTTGAGCTCTTGTAATAATAACCAAGGAAAACCGGTTGGGTGATTTTTCTGAAAGTGGCTTCATTCATTTCGCTGTAAATCAATCCTGCCAAACTTCCATAACCGTTGATATGGTAATCTTCAGACCAGTAGGTGGCTTTTTCTCCTTCTCGCTTCTGGTGAATCATCTTATTCTCCATCATCGTCATTTCCATTAGTTCTTTGGTCCATGGCTGAAAAAATGCTTCCAATTTTTCACCATTATCCCGAATAGCAGGGGAATAAACGACCACACTTTGTACTTCGGCCTGCTGACTGGCAAGGAGCAAACCAAGCGCTCCACCCATGGAAGTTCCTACCACAATCACAGAATCCCCAAGACTTTTGCCGATTTGGAATGCTTCTCCTGCAGCATCTGCCAATGCCTGAGGAGTCATGTATTCCATCCCGTTTTCTCTTCGGATTCCATGCTCCGGAAGTCGCGTCACAAATAGATTGGCTCCGAAATGTTCTGCTAAAAATCGATGAACCGGATCTCCTTCCATCGGGCTTCCGCCAAATCCATGGATATAGATAATCGAAAAGGGGGTTTTGGTTTTGGTCAGGCTGTCCGCCCACAAAATATAAGCTTCATTTCCCGGTTTGAGACCTTTGACGGTGTCTTCCCGCTGGGCGAGGTAGGCTTCCAGTTCCACTGCGTTGGCAGGTACTTTAGGGAAATGAATGGTGATGGGTTTGCGGTCCATTTTCGGGCCGAGCATGTAGACGATTACAAGAATCATCGCAAGTGCGAAAATCCCCAGGAATATTTTTTTAAGCATAAAGGTCAGCGTGTTTGAATGGCAGGTGAGGTGGAGTCAAACGTAAGTTGAGTTCCGCTGCGCAAAAATAAGATTGTTTTCGTCTTAAGTCGCTCAAAATTGGCAGGTTCCTTCTTCAGAGTCAGAGAAAAAAAGTTTGAGGTGTTTTGAAAATCTCTCAATTCTGAAAGTCTTGTTTTATCAGGGAGTTCTAATAAGTAGGAAATATCGGTTCCGTTTTGAAGTCCTGCAAAAGGCGCAGTCAGGATGATTGCGATGTTGGAGATATTTCTAAAATTATACGAGGGAGCACATGACAAGGCAAATGCTTGTCCTGGAAATTTCCCAACTTGTTTTTCACTCATCAATTCAGGAATAAGCTCCAATACGATCCCGAATTTCTCATACAAAACAGTGTCAGTTTCGATGGAATATCTTAAGTTTTCGTAAGGGAAAAATTGATTTTTCAACCCAATTGCATTGGCGGCTCTGGGAGGAGGACATTCCCCAAAAGGATCTTGGATGGTGGCCTCATCAAGGCAAGAAACCAAAACCAGCAAAAGTAAGTGGATCAATGAAATGACCAGAGTCATTTTGAAAACCTTTTTGGTGAATAGATTTTTCATTGGCTTTGATTAAATCTCTTCCGAATCTGACTTTCTGAT
>JBILPR010000055.1:0-19011 GCA_044373795.1 Algoriphagus sp.
CTTCTATCGATCAACAAAAATCGATCATAAGATTACTGAAGTTAACTTCAAGGAGGTGGTTTCCCAGCAAATGGAAGCTTACTATTCTAAATTCAATTTGACTCATTTTCACATAGACATTCAGGTAAATCAAGACACCTTATTCTTTTCTGATGATTCCAAAATCAGAGTGATATTGAATAACCTATTCAGTAATAGCGTTCAGTTTCAAAAGCATGAACCTGGACCAAAGCATATTAGCCTGACCATTGATGTGGTTGATACAGCCGCAATTATTACGTTGGAAGACAATGGAATAGGGATTGAGAAAAAACACCATCCTGAAGTTTTCAACTTGTTTATGAGAGCTACCCAAAAGAATGTAGGTACAGGTCTTGGCCTGTATATGGTGAAAGAAGCAGTAGAGCAAATGGGAGGAAGAATCGATCTGGAATCCGAGCTGAATGAGGGAACTACCGTACGGGTGACTTTACCCAGCATGAAATAATTCCGAGGGCTTTCTGAGTTCATAGAGTATCTTTGTAAAGGCTTCGAAAGAAGCCTGACTTTTTATCAACAAATCACAAATACCATGATTAATCCTTGGCATGATGTCAACATCGGGAGAAATGCTCCCGAATTTGTAACCGGAGTAATTGAAATCCCTAAAGGAAGTAAAGGCAAGTACGAACTCGATAAAAAAACGGGTATGCTGATGCTGGACAGAGTTTTATTCTCTGCAGTTCATTATCCGGCTAATTATGGATTCATTCCCCAGACTTTCTGCGAAGACCATGATCCGCTCGATATTTTGATCATTTCGCAGATAGACATTCCATCAATGACCCTTGTGGAGGCCAAGGTAATCGGAGTGATGAGAATGGTGGACGGAGGAGAAGCTGATGATAAGATCATTGCTGTGGCTGCAGGTGACCAATCGGTGAACTACATCAATGAAATCGAAGAGCTTCCCCCTCATTTGATGAAAGAAATCCACCGTTTTTTTGAAGATTATAAAAAACTGGAAAACAAGGAAGTAATAGTCGAAGACTTTTTGGGCAAGGAAGACGCAATGCGAATCATCAGAGAAAGCATTGTTCTTTACGATAAAAGTTTCCGAACCAAGAGATAAAAAAAGCCTGAGAATTTCTCAGGCTTTTTTGCTTTTTATACGCTGCTTGGAGGCTTTCTTGTTTAAATAAGAAACAAGCTCGGAATATGCCTCGTGCTCATGATTGGAAACTGAGATGGACTGCTTGTCTGTAAAAGCTATCGTGACTTGTTTGAATTCCCGCTTATTGGCCAAAATTAGTTCCTCTTCCCAAGCCAGAACATCCGTGACAGGATAAGCTTTTTGATAACCCCGAAGTGGGAGTTTGATAATTATCTGATCTTTTCCCGCTAAAATAAACCGATACCCAGCCATCATTTTCACCAAGAGCATGACCAGTACCAGCGTCACCAAACTTGTCGAAACAAGATAAAACCAAAGTGCAAAGGTTCCCTTGGAAGAGAAGTCTCTCAGAATCATGACCAAGCCGATAATAAGTACAAGCGCAATCAAACTAAGTAAAATATAGGTGGAGACTTTGGGCTTAATGATTAGCATCGACAAGTTGAATTTCTATGAGTTTTTCCCGGGCAAAAGTCTCCAAATCTTTGAAGAAAGCGAAGAAAATTATTTCAAATTCATTCTCTTTTTCCAAAAGAAACTGAGGAGCTAATTCCATTTTAGAATCAAAACTGGCTCGTTTTGAAAGTCCTGTAAGAGATTTTTGGATTCCTTCAATGGTTCGATAGTTCAATAACCAATTTTGGGACCTCATCCAGTAAAACATCTCTTTAAATTGCTCGGGCAGATTTTCCTCGTATTTCGAAATGGTATCGTAAGTCTCTTCAGCAAAAAGTTCTAAAGATTTTTTAGCGTATTTATCCCAATATTTTCCTAAAAAATAATCAAAGAAAATATCTGTAATCACGGTGGAATAATGTCCGAAAGTGGGTCTCAGATAGGATTGGCCGATTTTTACTAATGGATGAGTATCTGTAAATTTGTCAATCTCCCGATGTAGCCTGATTCCCTGGCGAATTCCGGAGGGATAGGTTTCAATCATTTTTCCTTTCACAAAATCACCGATAAAATTCCCAATTAGAATTTCATCCTGATCAAAAGACAAGTAAGCATGTGCAAGGAAATTCATAGAAAAATATCAAGAAGTAAAACCAGGACGCTTTTGATTAGTTTCGACTCTAAAATACGGATTGATGAGGGATATTCTGGACGAACTTAAAAAAGGATTTAGTCTATTAAAGATTGAGTGGCAGGAAGACCTGGCTCAATACAAAAAGAAATTCCTCAATACTTCTCTTGCCGAAAAGAAAAAGGAAGGCATCACTTGGTATCCAATCCTCCTTAAAAAAAGTAAAATCGGGATGGGAGAACGACTTATCGTAGAGATAGAGCGTCTGGATTCTAATTATCCTTCGTCCTTCAATTCCGGGAAATCTGTTTCATTTTTCAGTACGCAGGATGGATACCACACTCCAGATAGTCGAGTCAACGGCGTGATCAATCAGGTGAAGCAAAACACGATGTTTGTGACCTTACAAGTTGATGAGTTACCTGACTGGATGGAAGGAAATCGGTTGGGGATTGATTTGCTTTTTGATGAAGCGAGCTATAGGGAGATGGAGTTTGCGTTGAAAAAAGTCATCTCCGGAGAAAATAAAAGAGTGCTGGAATTGAGAGAAATCCTCTTGGGAGATGACAACCCAAGCTTTGGTGAGAAAATCAGGAAGCCTGATCCCAAACTCAATTTTTCCCAAAATCAGGCATGTGAAAAGATTGCAAATTCGAAAGATATTGCGATTGTTCATGGACCTCCAGGAACAGGCAAAACAACAACTCTATTAGCAGCGATTCAGGATGCCGTCGAGCAAAACCTCAGCGTTTTGGTCTGCGCTCCCAGCAATGCAGCCGTAGATCTGCTCGTCGAAAAACTAGTTGATCGCGGAATAGAAACACTCCGTCTTGGTCATCCGGCTCGGGTGGAGGAGAAGATCTTGAATCAAACGTTGGATGCAAAAACTGCTTTTCACGATAGCTATTGGGATCTCAAAAAGATTCGAAAAGAGACTGATCAGTATCTCAAGCTTGCCAGGCAATACAAGCGAAATTTTGGTCCGGAGGAAAGAGCTCAGCGAAAACTGATGTACGATCAGGTATCCCGACTCAGGGAAGATTCCAAACATCTCGAGGAATACATCCGATTTGATATTTTCCAGCGAACCAAAGTGTTTGCAAGCACGCTGGTTGGAGCTTCTTCCTATCATTTAAAAGGGATGAATTTCGATGTGGTCTTTATCGATGAAGCTGCGCAAGGCTTGGAAGCAGCCACCTGGATCCCGATTTTGAAAGCGAAAAAGGTGGTTTTGGCTGGTGATCATTGTCAGCTTCCCCCAACAATCAAGTCTCAAATCGCAGCAAAAGAAGGGTTGGCAGAAACACTTTTTGAGAAAGTAATACATAGAAAACCTATGGCAGCTCATATGCTCCAAGTGCAATACCGAATGCCGGAAGCGATCATGGGTTTTTCGAATGAGTGGTTTTACGAGGGAAAATTGATTGCTGACGATAGCACCAAATCACATTTTTTCTCACCGGAGGAAAGTTCATTGGAATGGATCGATACTGCCGGTTCCGGATACTCGGATCAATTGGAAGCAGACAGCCTGAGTACATTCAACCCGGAAGAGGCCCGCTTTGCCTGCACCTATTTGAATGACCTGATCAAGCGAATTGGAATTGGTCAGTTTCGACAAAACAACTGGAATGTTGGGTTGATTGCACCTTATGGAGCTCAGGTTCGGTTGCTCAGGAAGTTGATTTTTGAAACCTATGATTTCCCCAATTTGAAAGCTTTTGGGGACATGATTACCATCGATACAGTGGATGGATTTCAGGGGCAGGAGCGGGACCTGATGTTGATTTCACTTGTGAGGTCCAACGAAAAGGGAGAGATCGGTTTTCTTTCTGATACCCGAAGGATGAATGTCGCTTTAACCCGTGCAAAACGTAAACTTGTCATCATTGGTGACAGCGGAACCTTGGCCCAAAATCCGTTTTTTGATGGGTTGTTAAAATATTTCGAAGAGAAAAATGCTTACAAAAGTGTCTGGGAATTTATCACGAATTAAAAGCTGGAGAGGTTACACTTAAATAAATAAGTCGTCATTCTTTTTAGCTTAAATATCAAATTCTGAAATCACCGGTAAATGATCGCTCAACGGAAACCATTTTTCCAAACTCCCGATTTCAATTTGCTTTAGATTCACAGCGAATTCCGAACTTCCAAAAATGTAGTCGATGTGATAGGGTTTATTGAGGTTTCTTTGATGAAATAATGTCGGGCGTGTTTCATTCCCCTGAAGTTCTCCTGAAAAGGAATGATATAGACTCTCGATACCTATTTCACTTAATTCAGCGACCACATCCGAATGATTCCACCAGCGATCCCACTGATCCCAAATCACATTGCTGTTAAAATCACCTGCAATAAGTGTCTTTTCTAGCTTGGGTTTGTGGAGTTGTAAATACTTCCAAAACTGTCCGATGTAACCAAAATTGGGAGAATTGTTTCGATGTGTCCAAACTCCTATCAAATCAAAATCACCATTTACTGAACAGGGTAAAAAGTGTTTTACGGTATGATCCCGGTAGGAATTGGTCCAATCCAGCTGTTTGAGTTCGATTTTATTCTGGGCAAAAATCCCAATTCCTTTATTCTTAGAATCTCCAATCCACAGATGATTTTCAGCCCATTTTTGGTAATGTGAATTATCAATAGTTGCAGGATTTTCACATTCCTGGATAATGTAAATATCAGCTTCAAGTTCAGAAAGCGTTTGAAATTTTCTTCTTAAAGCTCCGTTACAATTCCAGGTTACAATTTTCAAATTTTTGAATTTTATAATTTTCCAATTCCTCTCAATTCGGCGAAAGATAGACTTTCTGCTGGTAGCTGAAATTCAGCATACTCAGTATCTCTCCAAAAATTTCAGCAGCCTTCAACTGTTCATCTTCCACTTTTTTACCCAAGAGTCTGCACAGCAACAATCCATAAATACCGTTCAGGCAAATCTGAATTTCATTTCCAAGATTTTCTCCTTTTGCCTGAATCACGGCGTCCAGAATGTATGGCTTGGCTTTCGAGTAAGTTTCAAAGTAAATCACATCAGTTTTAAGCAGCGACCAATGGATTTCCGCAAGCTTTTCCACGTATTCCCGTAATTCAGCCAGGTGACCTTTTTCCATGATTTGCTCAGTTTTCATTTGAGCAATCAGATCAGAAAACCAATCTGCAACTTCATTTTTTTCCTCAGGAGAAATAGGATAGTGGGAAATGACGTATGCTCTGATTTCATCCAGATTGCCCTGATAGGACCTGATCAGATCTTCCATTTGGTACATGTAGATCAGGTATTCCGGGATATTTTGCGACTTTTTATTTTCTGCTACTGACTTCATTTTCTCATTTTCGAAATCCAAAGGTAAAGATTTGACTTAAAAAGCTGATTTAGCTTCTGATTTTCCTTTCATCCGAAGAAAAAATGGAATGAGCTAAACCTAATTTTCACTACTTTTGCGCCCAGAATGGACATGCAAAAAATAAGGAATTTCTGTATCATCGCCCATATTGATCATGGGAAGAGTACATTGGCGGATAGGTTGTTGCAGTTTACCAATACGGTTACCGATCGGGAAATGCAAAACCAGTTGTTGGACGATATGGACCTGGAGCGGGAGCGTGGAATCACGATCAAGTCGCACGCCATCCAGATGAAATACATGTATAAAGGCGAGGAATATACCCTCAACCTGATTGATACACCCGGTCACGTCGATTTTTCATACGAGGTTTCACGATCTATTGCCGCTTGCGAAGGCGCACTTTTGATTGTGGATGCTTCGCAAGGCGTGGAGGCTCAGACGATTTCAAACCTTTATTTGGCGCTCAATCATGACCTGGAGATTATCCCGGTTTTGAATAAAATTGATTTGCCTGGAGCAGATCCTGAGGCAGTTGCCGATGAGGTGATTGACTTGATTGGTTGCTCTCGCGAAGACATTGTCTTGGCTTCCGGAAAAGAAGGAATTGGTATTGAAGATATTTTGACCGCTGTAATTGAGCGGATTCCTGCACCAAAAGGTGATCAGGAAGCGCCTCTTCAGGCGATGATTTTCGATTCTGTGTTCAACTCATTCCGTGGGGTAGAGGTAATCTTCCGAATCTTCAACGGAACTCTTAACAAAGGCGACAGAATCAAATTCGTAAATACAGACCAGGAATATTTTGCCGATGAAATCGGGATCTTAGGCGTCAAGCAAATTCCTCAGCAAACCATGGCTGCCGGAAATGTCGGCTACCTGATTTCCGGGATTAAAGTGGCGAAAGAGGTGAAAGTGGGTGACACAATCACGCATGTGAAGCGACCTTGCTCCGGAGTGGTCCAGGGATTTGAAAATGTGAAACCAATGGTATTTGCGGGGATCTATCCGGTGGAAACGACCGAGTATGAAGAACTCCGTGCCTCCATGGAAAAGCTTCAATTGAATGACGCTTCCCTGGTTTGGGAACCAGAAACTTCCATGGCTTTGGGATTTGGATTCCGTTGTGGATTCCTGGGAATGCTTCATATGGAGATTGTTCAGGAGAGATTAGAGCGTGAGTTTGACATGACCGTGATCACTACGGTTCCATCGGTTCAGTTCCGTGCTTTGATGACTTCTGATGAATACCAATTGATTAATGCACCTTCAGATATGCCTGATCCTACGAGATTCAAGCATATTGAAGAGCCATTTGTCAAAGCTTCTATTATCACAGCCGCTGAGTTTGTCGGTCCGGTGATTCAGCTTTGTATGGATAAGAGGGGACAAATCAAGAATCAGGTTTACTTGACTGCAGATCGCGTTGAATTGACTTTCGACATGCCATTGGCAGAGATTGTATTTGACTTTTTCGATCGCTTGAAGACTATTTCAAGAGGATATGCTTCTCTGGATTATGAATTAATCGGCTTCCAGCAATCGCATATGGTTCGTCTAGATATTATGTTGAACGGCGAGCCTGTAGATGCACTTTCGGCGATCGTTCACCGGGATAAAGCATATGATTGGGGCCGAAGACTTTGCGAAAAGTTGAGAGAATTGGTGCCAAGACAAATGTTTGAAATTGCGATTCAAGCTGCCATTGGACAAAAAATTATTGCCAGAGAGACGGTGAAAGCAATGCGTAAAAACGTGTTGGCGAAGTGCTACGGTGGTGATATTTCCAGAAAGAGAAAACTCCTCGAAAAGCAGAAAAAAGGCAAGAAGCGTATGCGTCAGGTAGGAAACGTCGAAATTCCTCAGGAGGCGTTTATGGCGGTATTGAAGTTGGATTAGAGATGGGATATGCGAAAGACGAGGCCGAATTGAATCTTTGATTTACGAACTACGAGTTACGAATTACGAGGTGGATTTGAACTTCAAAACTATATTTCCAAATGAAGCAAGATTTGAAATCAGAACAAAACAATTCGCTATCGATGTTTGGAGCCTATGTTCAAAATTACCTCAATCAAGAGAATATAATAATTACGTAAATCAGCTTTTGAGGTGTTCAAGTTCGGTGTCTGCCAATTATCGAGCAGTTAGCAGAGCAAAATCAACTGCAGATTTTATCAATAAATTGAAAATAGTAGAGGAAGAGGCTGACGAAAGCCAGTTTTTCCTTGAATTGATTGATCAAATAAACACGAAGGATGAGCTTAATCTAGAAGTGAAGCGTTTGATTCAAGAAGCTAATGAATTTGTGGCAATCGTAGTTTCAAGTTTAAAAACAGCTCGAACTAATATTAAATGATAAGAACAAGAATTGATGTCGTAAATCGTAATTCGTAACTCCCAAATATTTCAAAAACGAGAATTAAAGAAGCATGGCAATACTCATAGACGGAAAAAAAACCTCAGAAGAAATAAAAGCCGAAATCGCTGTCAGAGTTGCGGAGATCAAAGCTGAGGGAGGAAAAGCTCCTCATTTGGCTGCTATATTGGTCGGTAATGACGGTGCCAGCCAAACCTATGTGGGTGCTAAAGTGAAGTCATGTGAGCAAGTTGGATTTGACTCCACCTTAGTCAGATTGGATGAGAATGTTTCTGAAGCTGAACTTTTGAGAGTGGTGGAAGACATCAACGAAAATCCATCAATTGACGGATTGATTGTTCAGTTGCCTCTGCCAAAGCATATTTCTGTCGAAAAAGTTACTGATAAAATCAAGCCTGAAAAAGATGTGGATGGCTTTACTCCGGCAAATGTCGGTCGGATGGCTCTTCACTGGCCTGCTTATGTGGCGGCTACTCCTTATGGAATCATTGAGCTTTTGAAGCGATACAAAATTGAAACTTCCGGGAAACACTGTGTAGTAATTGGAAGAAGCCATATCGTGGGCAGCCCGATGAGTATTCTGATGGCAAGAAACGGCTATCCAGGAAATGCCACCGTGACGCTTACTCATAGCAGAACGAAGAATCTGGAAGAAATCGCCAGAACAGCTGATATCTTGATTGTCGCTTTAGGCAAGCCAGAGTTTGTGACAGCAGACATGGTGAAGCCGGGTGCAGTCGTGATAGATGTGGGAATCCACAGGATCGAAGACAATACCAAGAAGTCAGGATTCAGATTGATTGGAGATGTTAAGTTTGAGGAGGTTGCCGAAAAAGCATCTGCTATTACCCCAGTCCCAGGTGGAGTTGGACCGATGACGATTGCGTCTTTGTTGTATAACACGCTTTTGGCAGCCGAAAAGAAAGTTTACGGATAAGCCAAAAATAATCGCAAAAGCTTCCAAATCGATTTGGATCAAATAGACTGGATATCTACTTTTGCAGACCCTTACCCGCGCACGTGGTGAAATTGGTAGACACGCCACTTTGAGGGGGTGGTGCCTTCGGGTGTGGAAGTTCGAATCTTCTCGTGCGCACGATCAGCTCTGGTTCCAAAAAAATGGGATCGGAGCTTTTTTGATGAATGACCTTTTTGATCGGAAATTTTTGGTTACTTTTTCAGCGTAATATTCCTATCCATGACTCGCAAATTCCTTTCCCTCGCATTCTTCGCTTTTCTGTTTAGCAGTTCAATAGCTTTGGCACAATCTCCCCAATTCCCAATCGTCAAGGGATATGGAGGTATTTATGAAATCAAGGATGCCACGGAGCGTCCTGATCCGAGTCTGGAATATAAGATACTGGTGGACCTGGCTTCGGCTTCTGAGAATGACAAAGAAATCAGTCGTTGGGTAGATAATGTTGCTCGCATGATGAACCTTCATGGTTTGGCTGGAGTGCCAAAAGAAAAAATTCATGTAAAAGTGATCATCCATGGTGGAGCGATTTTTACACTTTTGAATGATGCCAAATACCAGGAAAAGTTTCAGGTGGAAAACCCGAATTTGAAAGTTTTTCAGGCACTGGAAGAAGCAGGAGCAGAGATTATGATTTGTGGCCAGTCGATGATCATGCGAAAACTTGCGAAAGACGATCTTTGGCCGGGCGTAACGATTGCACATTCTGCCCTCACTACCATTACCAAGTATGTGCCTCAGGGATACGTGATGGTAAAGTTCTAAGCACTCTTTGGAATAGTTATTGGTTATCTGAAAACCAATACCATTCATGAAGAGGTTAACCCCCAATACTAAAACCGCCGGAAAAGTCGTCTTTGGCTTTTTACTTGCCGCTATATTTCTCATTGGAGTAGCTGGGTTGACATACTATACCCTCAATCGTCTCATGGATACGATGGAGGAGCTTGCTCAACCCAATCAGAAACTCAACCTGCTAAACGAACTTCAGGCAGAGATTTTCAAAACTACTCAAATTGATCAACTGGGACCCGAAGGTGATTTTCGGGTTCAGGATTCTACCATTCGTTTTTTGGAAGCTAAGCTTGATCTGCTTGATGAGATGGCAGAAGATTCTTTGGAAAAAGCCAACGTTCAAAGCATTCGTACCAATCTTTCCACTTTGATTGATGGTTATCTCGCTCTTTACGAAGTCAAAGGAAATCTTGCCAACCGGAATTTTACTCAGGAAGCGTTAAGAAAAGTTGAGCTTGGGATCCGCCGACGCGCTGCAGTTCTGGAGTCACAGCCTTTGAGTGAACTCAACACCAAGGATTTTATCTTCAATGAGCTGGAGCAGCAAAATAATGCACGACAGGAATTAAAAAAAGGGCGAAACACGCAGGAAGATGATAAACTCATCGCATATCTGAAGCAGCTTCAGCAGCAAAATGTACGGGGTTCCAGTGCGGCTCAAAGCCATACTTTGGATAGTGTTCTTTATAATATCAGAAAAGTTATTAGCCGGATCTACCGGGAAGAGGCAGCTCAGCGACAAGAACTCGCAAGCCTGGAATCTGATCTTTCGCTGAAGCAAAGTGAAATAATCGGCACAATCCAAAGTCTTTTGGGTACCCTCCAGCGAAGAGCAATTGAAGAGTCTGAAAGCCAGAATAAATCCGCTTTTGGATTGGCATATGACGTTACTTTTTTTCTGATTTTGGTGGTGGCACTTTCAGTATTTGGATCAGCTTTTTTGGTGGTTTCCATTCTGAAAGAAATTCGAATCAATCGCATGTACCAGGAAAATCTGGAAATCTCCACTCAAAAATCCGAGGAGCTTGCCCGATCCAAGCAGGAATTTTTGGCAAATATGAGTCATGAGATTCGAAATCCTCTTCATGTGATTCAAGGCTATCGATCCGTTTTGGAAAAATCGGAGTTGAATCAAAATCAACAATCACATCTTCGGATGATTGGCTTTGCATCGGACACTTTGATGGAGATTGTGGACGAAGTACTTGATTTTTCAAAACTGGAAGCAGGCAAGTTGGAATTGGAGTCAAGGCCTTTTGATCCGGAAGAATTATTCGGAGCGCTTCAAAATTTCTTTGAGCTGCAGGCCTCTGAAAAGAAATTGGAGTTTGATTGGTCTTTGGAACTTCCGGAGGGAAGATGGCTGACTGGCGATCAGCTCCGTTTGAAGCAAATCATTAATAATCTACTCAGCAATTCTTTCAAGTTTACTTCTCAGGGTTCTATACAGGTTCATGTTAACTGGGGAAAAAATACCCTAAGTGTGGAAATTATGGACACTGGAATTGGCATGAGTCCGGAGGTTCTCGCCAAAGTCTTTCGGGAGTTTGATCAGGCAGATAACTCGATTTCGAGAAAATACGGAGGAACAGGGCTCGGCTTGGCAATTGTAAATCGACTCGTCTCGCTGATGGGTGGAGAGATCGAAGTTGAAAGCGAAGAGGACAAAGGAACAAAAATGCGAATTCGACTTCCGATGATCACCACAGATCCACAGCCTGTTTTTGCAGATTCTTTGGCAATCGGATCGATCGATCTTACCGGTAAAAATATACTGCTGGTCGACGATGATAAAGTCGGTCTTCGCTATCTCGAAACTATTCTCAATTATTTCGGTGCAACTGTTTTCGCCTATACTGGCGGTGTGAACTTCCGAGATGGGTTTAAGGAAATCGCCTTGGATCTGGCTATCATAGATATTCAAATGCCAGAGTTTTCCGGTTTCGATGTGATCAAGTCACTTCGAAATTATCCACAATATCAGGGACTTCCTGTCATAGCGATGACTGCCAATGTTTTTGTGGAGGATCGTGAAAAAATGCTCCATCATGGGTTTAATGACCTGATTTTTAAACCGTTCCAGGAGAAGGCGTTATTGGCTTGCCTGAGCAAATTTTTCCCGGATCGAACGATCCTTGAGTCACCTGTATCGCAGGTGAAAACTGAGAAGGGTTCGGCTCTCTTTCACTTGAAAGACCTGAGAAGATTCTGCATGGGGGACGAAAGTCTCTTGGAGGAAATCGTAAAAGAAATGATTTTGCAGACCCGAAGTGATATGGTGAATCTGAAAACAGCCCGACTCAATGACCGATGGGAAGAAGTATTGGAGATTTGCCATCAGTTGGGTAGCAGGCTCGGGCAGATCCAAAGCCCGTCGGGAGAAATTGCCCGAAAAATTGAAAGCAGCCTAAAGCTTGGGACAAAGAATGGTCTTGGAGAATTGCTGAATCAGCTAGATAAACAAGTGGGCGAGATGCTAACTGCGCTTTCTTCCCACATTTATCTGACTGATCCGATGAAAGTTTAATCCAATCCGTATTTCTCCATTTTGCTGTAAAGGGTCTTCCTATCCATTTTTAGGATTCGGGCAGTTTTGGACTTATTGAACTTGGTATCGTTCAATACATTTTGGATTAATTCTTTTTCCTGTTCTCCCCAATGGCTTTTGTAATCCCGGGGCGAAGGGAGTTCGGCAGACATAGATGAAGTCACCGTTGCATTTCCACCCATCGAAACCAAACCAGAAGGCTGGTAGATATCTACGGGAAGTGAATCTTTCTCAACCAAAAGCCCTGAGGTGAGTAGAACCGCCCGTTTGATGATGTTTTTAAGCTCCCGCAAATTTCCCGGCCAGTCATAGGCTAAAAAAATCTCCCAAACTTCAGCAGAAAAACCCTTCACTGACTTGTTGAGTCGGTCGTTACTTTCCTCAAGAAATTGTTGCGCAAAATCCTCCAAGTCCTCTTTGCGTCTTCTCAGCGGAATAGCACCGAGGGTAAATTCATTTAAGCGATGATATAGATCCTCACGGAAGTTGCCTTCTCCGGCCTGCAAAAGCAGGTTTTCATTAGTGGCAGCAATGATGCGGACATCGATCTCGATTTCTTTATTTCCACCGATTCTCCGGATCGTTCTTTCCTGAATCGCTCTGAGAAGTTGGATTTGAACATCATAGCTCAGATTTCCAATCTCGTCCAGCAGGATTGTCCCGCCTTTGGCCGATTCAAAATGTCCTGTTTTATTATCAAAAGCTCCGGTGAAGGCGCCTTTCACATGGCCGAAAAGTTCACTTCCTGCGAGTTCCTTTGGCAAAGCACCACAGTCAATAGCGATGAAGGGACCATTTTTCCTTGCGGATAAATCATGAATTCTTCTGGAAATCAATTCTTTTCCTGTACCCGTCTCTCCCAGGACCAACACACTTAAATCTGTCGGAGCGACTAATTGGATATGCTTTTCAAGTTTTTCTGATTCAAGAGATCTTCCCAAAACATAGCTTGATTTCGAAGATCTGGGTTCTTTCGGTTTGCTTTCTGCTAGTGGTTCCTCAGAAGCAGATTCTGCTATTTTTGGGTTCGAAGAAAGGGACTCATTGACTGTAGCCAATAATTCATCCGGGTTTATAGGCTTGGTGATGTATTCGAAAGCCCCCAATTTCATGGCTTTGATCGCAATCCTGATGTCGGAATAGTGGGTGATCAAAATGACCTGGGTTTGCGGAAATTCGGCTTTTGACCATTGCAAGAGCTCCATGCCAGTACCATCCGGCAATCGAAAATCAGCAATGATTAAATCAAATTTGGAGCTATTGATCAGATTTTGAGCATCTTTTACTTTGATAGCAGTCTGAACCGCAAATCCGTTTTTTTCCAGGAAAGTTTTTACAATCCTGGAATAGGTCAAATCATCCTCGACTAAAAGTATATGCTTCATGGGTAGATTTCTTTTGGTTTAGGCTAATGCAAAAAAAGCACCGAACTGGAGTCCGATGCTTTCTTACTATTAGAAAACTAGCATTTAGTCTTTAATTTCGACTCCGTCCTTGTCATACTTCTTAGACAGTTTTTCCTCTGTTCCGTCTTCGAAAGTCACAAGAAAATGGAAGGTTCCATCAGCTTGCGTCACTTGCCAAGCCTCAGCAATCGGGAATTTATTGACGGTTTCGTCGCCAGTGATGGTCACTTTTACAGGAACGGGAAGTGCATCAGCTTCGATTTTCACTTTTTCCTCCTGCATCAAAGTTGACATAGGGGTTACTACAGAAGCGGTGATTTGTGGAGCCGCCATAGCAACTCCTGCAAACAACATAGCGGACATTAAGATAGTCTTTTTCATGGTACTGTTGGTTTAGTTTAAATGGTGTTTATTTTACTTTCGGGATCCGGACCCTTTTTCCGAAAACTTGTTTTCCGGTTGTGATTACCCTTATGCTATCTATGTGCCAATAGAAGAAATGGCTCTATTTAAGCCGAATGGGTACTTATTTCAAATTGATTGTGGGGAGATTGACAACAGGTTGTGCTTAACAAACCTTAAAAACTGGGGATTTGTAGATTTTCCAAGTGCCTGAGCAGATGGGATCAATATCAAAACAGAATAAAGCATCTGCCTTCAGAACTTTTTTGCCCGGATAAATCTTTTAAAAACTACTACCTTTAAATATTAAAATAACATTCGCCTACTCTATGAGCGACGCAATTAAGCACGAGTGCGGAATAGCCATGATCAGGCTGAGAAAGTCCCCACAATACTACATTGATAAGTATGGGACAAATGCATTTGCTGCCAACAGGATGTATGTTCTGATGCAAAAACAGATTAATCGGGGTCAGGACGGCGCCGGTGTTGCCAATGTAAAAATTGATACCAAACCAGGAACCCGATATATCAGCAGATACCGCTCTATCGAAGCCTCAGCTGTCAATTACATCTTCGATAAAATCAACGCGAAGTATAAGAAAGCGAAGAAAATCGGAGGGAAAAAAGCCACAAAAGATGCTGATTGGATGAAAGAAAACATCGCTTTCACAGGCGAGGTTTGGCTCGGACACCTTCGATATGGAACTCACGGTGAAAACAGCATCGAAACTTGTCATCCCTTTCTTAAGCAGAATAACTGGAGAAGCCGAAACCTGGTAATGGCCGGCAACTTCAACATGACCAATAATGAGGAACTTTTTAGTAAGCTTGTTCAACTGGGACAGCATCCGAAAGAGAAGACAGATACCGTCACCGTGATGGAAAAAGTCGGTCACTTCCTCGACGAGGAAAACCAGCGGATTTTTGACAAACACAAGCACCAATACAGTAATGAGCAAATCACACATGTAATCGAGAATGAGCTGGATGTAGCCAGAATTCTGAGAAGATCTTGCCGTGATTTTGATGGAGGGTATGCGATGGCGGGAATGATCGGAAACGGTTCTGCTTTCGTCGTTCGGGATCCAATCGGAATTCGTCCTGCTTTCTACTACGCAGACGATGAAATCATCGTGGTAGCATCCGAAAAACCGGCAATTAAATCAGCTTTCAACATCGACTTCAATGCGATCAAGGAAATTAAACCGGGTCATGCGTTGGTAATCAATAAAGACGGTTCTTATACTGAGGCGGAGATTATGCCCGCAAGAGAAAAGAAATCATGCAGCTTTGAGCGGATTTATTTTTCCAGAGGAACTGATCCCGGAATCTATCAGGAACGAAAAAACCTCGGTAAAGCACTTATTCCCCAGATCCTGAAGGCTATTGATTTCGACCTGAAAAACACTGTTTTCTCCTATATTCCAAATACAGCAGAGACTGCATTCTTGGGAATGATCGAAGGTTTGGAAGATTATCTGAGTGCCAAAAGGAGAGAAGTTTTTATAGATGGAAAGCCTCATATCGGTGATTTGGAAGAATTATTGAGTTTCCGCCCCAGGGTTGAAAAACTCGTGAGTAAAGATGTCAAATTGAGGACATTCATTACCAATGACAGCGATCGTGATGCCATCGTGGCAAACGTTTACGATACGACTTATGAAGTAATCAAGCCGGGAATAGATACCCTAGTGGTCATTGATGACTCAGTCGTAAGAGGAACTACTCTTGAGAAAAGTATCCTTACTACACTGGATAAGCTTAATCCAAAACGAATCATAATCGTCTCCTCAGCTCCGCAAATCAGATTCCCGGATTGCTATGGAATCGATATGTCAAGAATGAAGGAGTTTATTGCTTTCCGGGCAGCTTTGGCACTTTTGAAAGAAAGAAAACTCGAAAATGTCTTGGATAAAGTCTATGATTCCTGCGTGGCTCATTCTATTTCCGATGAGAACTATGTGAAGGAGGTCTACAGTCTTTTTACAAATGAAGAGATTTCTGATAAAATAGCCGAAATAGTAACCTCGCCCGACATCAAAGCCGATGTGAAACTGATTTTCCAGACAGTTGAGAATCTGCATAAGTGCATTCCTGATCATTTGGGGGACTGGTATTTCACTGGAAATTATCCGACTACCGGCGGAACGCGCGTTGTGAATCGAGCCTTTGCCAACTACATGGAAGGAAAGACCGAAAGAGCGTATTAACAAAAGGGAACTTTGAGAACTCAGGCAGGGATTAAAGATCTTCGAATCGTTAGAGGTTTATAAAACTGCAAAGGATTACACTAGAAAGGGCGCAGAGAAGTTTTCTTTGCGCCCTTTCTCATTTCTTCTCAGCTCTTCTCATTTAAATATTTATTATTTTGGACCCAACTTGAAAGACATACTACCATGGAAATAAACGTACCTCTACTGAAGCAAATATGTGAAATCGCCGGAGCTCCCGGTTTTGAAAAACGTGTGCGAGATCTGGTGATTGAACTGGTGACGCCGCTCGTAGACGAATTCAAAACCGATAACCTGGGCAATGTCATTGCGATCAAAAAAGGAAAAAGAAACCCGGATGGAAAGCGCGTGATGGTTGCCGCCCATTTGGATGAAATTGGATTTATGATCACTCATATCGATGACCAAGGATTTTTGAGATTCCATACATTGGGAGGATTTGATCCAAAAACGCTGACCGCTCAGCGTGTAATCGTGCATGGAAAAAAAGACCTCGTTGGCGTGATGGGAAGTAAGCCTATTCACGTGATGTCTGCCGAGGAAAAGACCCAACTTCCCAAAACCACGGATTTTTTTATCGACATGGGAATGTCCAAAGAAGAAGTTGTGAAATATGTAACCATCGGTGATCCTGTCACTCGAGATCGTGAACTTATCGAGATGGGTGACTGCGTCAACTGTAAATCGATCGATAATCGGGTTGCGGTTTTCATTTTGATCGAAGCGCTTAAGCAATTGGAAAACCCTGCTTACGATGTCTATGCGACATTTACCGTACAGGAAGAAGTGGGAATCCGAGGTGCAAATGTGGCAGCGCACAGCATCAATCCTGATTTTGGAATTGCATTGGATACGACGATTGCATTTGACGTTCCCGGAGCTCAGGCTCATGAAAAAATCACCCAACTTGGGAAAGGAACCGCCATCAAAATCATGGATGCGATGACCATTTGCGATTACAGAATGGTGGAATTCATGAAGCAAACTGCCGAAAAAGAAGCGATTTCCTGGCAGCCTGAAATTCTGACTGCAGGAGGAACAGACACGGCCGGAGTTCAGCGAATGGGGAAACAAGGCGCCATTGCCGGGGCGATTTCTATCCCGACTCGCCACCTGCACCAAGTGATTGAGATGGCGCACAAGAAAGATATTTTCGACTCTATCGCCTTACTCAAAGCCTGCCTTGAGCAGATCGACGGGTATGACTGGAAGCATTGATCAAGTTCCGGTTTGTGGAGACACAAACCGGGGCAGACATTTCTGATTCTATGGTATTGCTCAAAGCCTGTCTCGAGCAAATCGACGGGTACGACTGGAAGCATTAACCTTTGGGGTTTTTCTAACCCCGAAGGTTTTCAAATTTCTGAAGGAGAAACCTTTGAGGCCCTAAAAGCCTCAAAGGTTCAAGAAACTTTTTGCATATTGATTTTTCAACCCGCCCACACATGACCAAATCAAAGTCAATTCTCACAACTTCCTTTTTTGCATTCCTGATTCTGATTGGATTTGCATTTAAATCTGAAGTTGAAGACCAATCCGAATGGAAAACTCTCTTTAACGGAAAAGACCTGACTGGCTGGGTGCCAAAGATCCATCACCACGAATCCGGTGATAATTACGCGAATACCTTTCGTGTTGTGGATGGCTTGTTGGAGGTTAATTACGATGATTACGGTGCGTTTGAGGATCGTTATGGTCACTTGTTTTATGAGAAACCTTACTCATCGTTTCAGCTAAGTTGGGAATATCGGTTCACGGATCAGTGGCTGGAAGATGCCGCCAGTTATACCTATCGGAATTCCGGAATTATGTTTCATTCCCAGGCTCCTGAGACGATTTTGAAAGAGCAGGATTGGCCGATTTCTGTGGAGTTTCAGCTTTATGCGGAGGAAAAAGAGGGAGTTCCCCGACCAACTGGTAATATGTGTTCGCCGGGAACCGATGTGGTTTTTGAGGGGAAAATTGATCCCCGGCATTGCATCAATTCTTCTGCGCCGACATTCAAATGGGATCAATGGGTGAAAGCTGACCTGATCGTCTATGAGGATTCAATTGTCCATCACTTGGTGAATGGAGATACGGTGTTGACTTACAGTCTTCCACAGATTGGCGGAGGCGTAGCAAATCGTTTTGATCCGGCAATCAAGGTGGATGGAACTCCGCTCAAGTCCGGATATATCGCCTTGCAAAGTGAGGGGCAGGGGATTGTATTTAAAAATATCAAAATACGAGAACTTTAGAATATGTCCAGTCCATGAATTTTAAAAAAAAATCCGGAACTGAAAGGTTCCGGATTTTCAATAACTCAATAACCAATTACCCCAGCTTCGCCAGACTTTCCTCTAGCGTCTTGATTTTCGCTTCGGCGTCGGCTTGTTTTTTACGTTCCATTTCCAAAACCTGAGCAGGAGCTCCGGCTACAAATCGCTCGTTGCTGAGCTTTTTCATCACCGAATTGAGGAACCCTTTTGTGTATTCTATTTCTTTTTTCAGGTTTTCCTTTTCCTCTTCCACATTGATTGAGTCGCCCATCGGTACAAAGCATTCATCTGCTTTCACGACGAAGCTCATGGCATTTGGTACATTTTCCCCGAAACTCAGGGAGGACAAATTCGCTAGCTTGGTCAGCACAGATTCGAATCGGCTGTAGATCGCTTCATTCTTGGCGTTAATGGTCAATTCCAGCGTTTCTTTTGGAGACATGCCTTTGGATGCACGGAGATTTCTTACCTGAGAAACAACT
>JBILPR010000283.1:0-5762 GCA_044373795.1 Algoriphagus sp.
CTTGCTATCATATATTTAAGAAAGCCATAAATATATATTCCATTAACTTAAGGATAGGACTAAAGAAATTTATCATAAATTTCTTTTCATTTCAAAATGTGTGGCAAATACTTCTCTATTAACATTAAATTCTCTACTTAACCGGAAAGTGATCTCCAAAGGGTATATTTTGAAGACATCATATTTCACATTCCTACTTGCAATTGAATAATTTATTTAGCAAAGGGCAAAAAAATTAACAATATGTTATTAAATTTTTAAATGATTCTTAGTCATACAATCATATTCCTTGCTTTGCTTTTGGCCGCCTTGGTCTATTACAGGCTTGCCAACAAATTAAACATAGTTGATAAGCCAAACGATAGGAGCTCTCACTCAAATGTGACGGTCAGGGGAGGAGGAATTCTAATTCCGATGGCTGCCTTACTCTGGTGGTTGGTTTTTGACTTTCAGCATACCTGGATGGTATTGGGAATCATCGTGATTTCCGGCATTAGTATGTTGGATGACATCTACACCATTTCAAGCAAAATCAGGTTTGGGATCCAATTTTTGGCCATTAGTATGGCATTTTATGATCTGGATGTGTTTACTCAAATCCATTGGGCAGGATTACCTTTCCTTTATTTCATTGGACTGGGAATCATTAATGCTATCAACTTCATGGATGGTATCAATGGAATTACCGGGCTCTATGGTTTGGTGTTCTTGGGAAGCCTTTTAACGGTGAATATCTATACAGATATTTTTGATGACCATTTGATCCATTATGAGATTCTGGCCATTTGCGTCTTTTTGCTATTTAACCTTCGCAAAAAAGCATTAATGTTTGCCGGAGATATCGGTAGTATCTCATTAGCCTATCTCTTTATTTACTTTTTGATGCAATGGTACCTGGCCGAACCCACCTGGACCATTATACTCTTCCTTTCAGTATTTGGAATTGATGCATTTCTGACCATTCTTAAAAGACTCAAAAATCGGGAAAATGTCCTTAAACCGCATAGATCCCATTTATATCAACTATTGGCAAACGAGGCAAAAAAAGACCATGTTATTATTGCATTGGTTTATGCAATTCTTCAGATGGGGGTAAATTTCTTTTGGTTCATCCTTCCCCAATCTACCCCGTCTCCTTTAACCGGGATTCTGTTATTAATTGGTTTGGGGGCAATTTATTTGATAGTCAAATATTTTATTAAGAAGAGATATCAAATTCAAAACTAAGCAATTTCGAAAGAATGGGCTTAAATTGATTTTATTAACTCAAAATTTTAAATCTGATTGGCTTTGAATAGGTGGTCAAACCTAGTTTTCGTGAGTTTGCTGAAAAAATCCTTGATGTGATTCGATATTGAAAAAGTTGATTGCTGTTTTACTAAAAAGACCCAAGGATTCCTTGGGTCTTTTAGTTCCGGCTCGTGGCCATATTTAAAACTTAACTGTATCAAATTTCGGATAAGAAAACGTCCTAAAAAATACCCTATATCGGGTATATTTGAACTGTTTTAATTCTTTAGGAGGGATTTTATACCACTTTTTGGCTTTTGTCGTTTTTGAATTACAAGTTTAAGAATTACCCAGATAGTACAGGATTCTGTTCATTAGGTAAGTAGTTTATTTTAATAGCCGCTTTATTTCATTCCTGACTCACCACTTAATCAAAATTAAACCGTCCTACGAAGATTCAGTAATTTTAACGGAAAGCTCCTCCTATTTGGAATATCCCTTGCAGGTAAATGCTTTGTTTTTATTTACTTTGTGCACTAATTGAAAAATGAGGGCAGTTTGCTCTTTTTACCCAAGAATCAATCACCTTAATAATCTAAATCCAATCACAACATGAAAGAAAAGTTATTCTCTTTTACAATCAATCGCTCTATTATCATTGCCTTAGTAGCCATGCTTGCCATGGGTGCATGTAAGAGCAAAAAGAAAGTTGTAGCTACTCCTACACCAGCACCTGTAGAAGCAGTCTCTCCTCCGCCAGCTCCTACACCTGCTCCTGTTGCATCTGCAGAAGAAGTTGCCGCTGAAAAATTGGAGAATTATTTCAACAGCGTTGCAGCTGCTGGAAGTGTTGCAATAGCAAATCAGTCTATTCAGGAGACTTTGGCGATGTTTTCAAATCAGGAAACTCCGGTTTTGATAGTAATCCATGAAGAAAATGGCATCAAGGATTATGATGAGCCTACTACCATCAAAAAGTATCTTGATTATTTGAAGGATACCAAGAAGAATCTGAACTTCATCAGCGATATCCGTCTGGATGCCAATGGTAAAGTTTCTGAACTTGAACTCAGAAGAAAATAATCTCCCCATTTGAAAAATCAATACCTCATGAAAAATAAAATGATCCTCTTCTTGGGTTTATTCCTTGCTACCTCAGTAAGCGTAATGGCTCAATCAGATAATATTAGCCCTGCAAGAAAGCAGGCAATTGATTCACTTGCCCTCGAAAAAGTAAAAGACCTGAGCAAGTATATCAGCATCATCGGCAGCAAAGAAACTCAGTTTTCTGAAGCTAATCGTGTAATGGACAGAGCAGAAGAGCTTTTTGCTCCCGGAGCCGAAATGGGTGTTTCAAGTATCAACTCCAACGATATTGCTTACTATGCAGTAAGACGTTATTTCGAAAGATTGATGGCTTTGAACTATGACCGTGTCAACATCAGCTGGTATGATATTCAGTACATCTCGGACCTGGAAAGACAGCCTGATGGAAGATATGTAGGTGTGATCACAGTTTACCAGAGATTCGAAGGTACATCCATTGAAACTGGAATGAACTACAAAGACACTACTAAAAAGGATATCACTATCTACGTTGAGAAAAAGCAAACCCAGATTGCAGGTAGAACGATCGAATTTTGGGACGTCATGCTAGGTGACGTGAGAGTGACTGAAACCTCAGCATGAGAATAATCAAATTAGTTTTTGCGATTTTAATTGCAAGCATCTCAGTTGTCTCGGGGCAGGGCATAGGCAGCCCCGGGACAATCAAGGATGATGGTAGATTTGCAGCTTCAACCAAGCAAGTCAACCAATTTTTTAGAAGATTCAATGCAGAGGAGTCCGTCGATGGTACTGTCAGGTTATATCCCGGAGATCCTGATTATCACAATGTTCAATTAAGACAAGGCTTCATTCAGATTCTGTTTGATAATCAGACCTCTTCGATCAGTAAAGAGTTAAAGAACGATTTCATCAAAAAAGTACTTTCACCTGTCTATCCTCAGTACATCAACTTCCATCAGGAAGGATGGATTGCAGAGGTTGAGGCTGAGTTTACCTTCAAAGGAAAAAGAGAATCGACCACCCTGATCCTGAAGTTGCAACCCGAACGGTTGGGATATGAGTGGGTGATTGATGCGGTGATTTTCCCTCCATTCAAAAACATATTTAACAAACCAGTCGGTGCGGAAAAAGACTTTCTCCATCCTCTCAGCCATGAACTCGATTTTATGAATCTCAGGAGGGCTTTTCAGGATTCAAATCTTCCTGAAGCATTCACCGAGACCAGTTTTAAGCCAGATTATCTGACTTTGTTTCTCTATGAAATGAAGCAAAACAACATCCGATTCGAAACAGTAAAAGATGTAAAATTTCACTTTTTTCAAATAGATGGCTGGTATTTTGAAGTAAACCAATTTAACAGACCGGGATTTAATACCGGCTGGTTGATTTCAAACCTTGTCAAGCTCGACATCGGAGACAAGGAAACAATCCTAAAGTATATTTATGATCAGGAGTAAAATCACGTATTTAAGTTTCCTCTTTATGTTCTTTTCTTTTCTGGCCAACGGCCAGACGATCAAAGGATATACGCAAGATGAGATTGATGAATTCACTACGAAAGTTGAGGATCAGGTTCGATTTCTCGAGTTTTTACTCAATACTGTCGGCTCATCCGAAACCTCCGCAAGAGACAAGGACGTAGTGATCAGAGAAAGTTATCTGAAGATTTTCAGAGATGATCAGGTGCAGGTAGAAGATGATTTATTGCTCGATCGAAAGGTCGTAACCAACAAAGCTGTCACAGCATACCTCAAAGACATTGAGTTCTTTTACAAGAATGTCGTATTCAAATTCAAGATCCGTGAAATAAAGCCTGGACAAAAAGATAATGGTGATGTCTTTTTTATGGTTTCCCTTGACAGGACCATTGATGCAATCGGCAACGATAAAGAGAAAATAAACAATACCAAACCAAGGTTTATAGAAGTCAACCTGGACCAAAAATCCCAGGACCTCAAAATTGCCAGTATGTACACTACCAAACTGAGCCGCGATGAGGAACTTCTTGAATGGTGGGGAATCCTCGATCCTGCATGGAAAGGGTATTTTACCACAAGATTCGGTGTTGGCGGTACCGATTCAGTAGATGTAAATCAACTCTATAAATTTGTTGAAATCGACTCTTTGGACATTTCAGGACAAGCTTTGGTGGATTTGAGTCCGCTCGAGGCTCTCCGTAATCTGAAATATGTCAATATCAGCAATACCCAAATCACCAAGTTGGGACCGATCTCAAATGTGACATTTTTGGAGCATTTGGATGTATCCAATACACGGACTGCAGATATTCAGTTTATAAAATATTCAGACCGATTAAAACACTTGGATATCTCAAACACGAAGATTGAAGATATCAGTGAACTGATTAATCTGAAGACAGTGCGGTCATTGAAGGCTGACAAAACGCCCATCATGAACTTTGCTGTCCTGAATGAATTTGACAGCCTCAAATCACTCAGTCTTGCTGAAAGTGGCTTTAATAATGCTGAAAATATAAAAGACCTCATCAAGCTTCAGGATCTGAATCTTAGTAAAAACTATCTGATCAATTTTTCCTCTCTTGATCAATTGATTTCACTCAGAGTGCTGAATCTTTCGGAAACGAATATTCAGGATCTTTCACCACTGGATGGCCTCACTAATCTTGAAGTGGTTGACCTCAGACTTACGCCGGTTGCAGATATCACAGTGCTCAATGGAAAACCTTTTCTCGTAAAAGTACTGGCCGACGAAACTAAGGTCTCGGTAGTGGCAGCAGATAATTTTATCAGGAGCAATCCTAAAGTTCTTTTAATTCACCATGTTAAGGATCTTGAAAGCTGGTGGACAGAGTTATCAGAGCCCTGGAAAGAAAGCCTTAGAAGGGCTAATCCCGGAATTAAAGGCGATCAGCCAAATGTGGAAATTCTTACAACCACCATTGGTCTGGAAGAACTCGATTTGTCCGGGGCAGGAGTAGAGACCTTGAATCCGGTAACCCGGTTTGTAAAAATCAGAAAGATCAATTTCTCTGATAATCCGGTCGAAGACTTAATGCCTTTGAGTGAAGTGAAGACCTTGTTAGAGATTATTGGGCGGAATTCCAACGTGAAGGATATCTCTTCATTGAAGGAAAATGAGGCACTTGAACTCATTGATCTGGATGGAAGCCCTGTAGCTACCATTATGGATGTCCTTTCCTTGCCAAATCTTAAAAAGCTAAATGTAAACGGATCTAAAATCTTTGTGGAAGAAGTTCCTGATATATTAATCCAAAATCCATCTCTAACGATTGTTTATAGAACAGAAGAGCTTAATATTTGGTGGGCAGGATTGGATCCGGTTTGGCAGGATATCTATCGAAAGCAGAATTCCCTTCCTGAAAATCCTGATTCCGAACAGTTACATGACCTCACTGAAATATCGAGTCTTGAGTTTGAAAATTTGCCGGTTGGAAATATTCAAGCGTTGACAGCATTCGTAAA
>JBILPR010000284.1:0-5753 GCA_044373795.1 Algoriphagus sp.
GAAATTCACGTTCGAAAACTCGCCCCACTTCCCGCACGCCCTCTTTATTGAGGGAGCCGGAATTGATGTTAACCACTTCCTTCAGCAATTCAATTGTGGAGGCGTAATGAGCGTCGATCAGTTCGGTCAATTTTTTCTCTTCCTTACTGAGTTGCTGCGCAAAAGTGAAAAGAGGCAAAAAGCCTATAACCAAGAGTAGGGTGATTTTTTTCATGACGGGAAAATAGGCTAAAATGTGGGTAGGGGCAAGGGATAGGATCTATTGGGCTCAAGAAAATTAGATATGGGGTCGAAGCGCTGAAGGCGCGTCCTGACTCAGCCCCAAATGAAATTTGGGGTTTAATTTTGCACATTTAAACCAGAGCCCTGAAAGGGCGATCTGTAATGCTTCATAAATGAATGGTCACAGATCGTGCCTTCAGCACTCATATAAATTGCCGATACGGACGAATACCCAGAATTTCATACTGGGCTATTACGGGACGTGCTTTCAGCACTTAAAATGATAATTCTTTTCCACTCTGATGAATAGCGCTGAAGGCGCGTTTTGTATCAGCCCCAAATGCAATTTGGGGTAAAAAAAATGAAGGGAATAAAAAGGAGCCCTGAAGGGGCGATCTGTAGCCTGATGTAACCTGCGCCATATCAATCCCAAACATATTGTTCATCAAATTCAATCTGATATTCTTTTAAGAATCTCCGGTATTCGGTTTGAAAATCAAACTTCCTATGATGTTCTGGCTGATTTTGGATGTATTTCTTAACGATTTCAACCTTTGATTGACTTACTGAAAATGCTCCATATCCTTTCTGCCAGTAAAACTCTTTGATTCCCATTTCCTTGATTTTAGCCGAACTTGAGATTTTTACCTTTTGGATTAAATCCGCAATGGTTAATGTTCGGGGTAAGGTGCAAAGCCAATGAATATGGTCAAGCATCATGAAGATTTCCTCTGTAAAACTCCCTAGGTTTGCCCCGACTTCCACAAAATAGGCTTGTGCATTTGGGCGAATTATTTCGGTAATGAGAGGGAGACGATTCCTTGTTGAAAAAACGACATGCAGATAAACTTTGGCTAATGATTGGGACATTTTCGAAAAAATTTATGGTTGGAAAAAATGAAATACAGATCGTGCCGTTGGCACTCTTGAAAATAATCAATCTGGACGAATACCCAGCATTTCATACTGGGCTTTTACGTAGCGTGCTTTCAGCACTTTTAAAATGATTACTCTATTCCCACAGCGGTGAATAGCGCTGAAGGCGCGTTTTGTTTCATACCCAAATTCAATTTGGCTTTCGGCCGCTAATTCCATTCATTTTATATTGTTACCCAAAAATTGGCTAAACTTAAACCTTCAAACTAACCTATTTTAATGGCCAATTTTAATATCGACGCAAAACAGCAGATGACTTACGATGCCATCGTCATCGGTTCCGGAATCAGCGGGGGATGGGCAGCGAAGGAGCTCTGTGAAAAGGGCTTGAAGACCCTTGTCCTTGAACGAGGCAGACTTGTCGAGCACGTGAAAGATTATCCCACGATGACCAATGATCCCTGGGATCTGGAACTTCGCGGCGCGCTCACTCCCGAGGACAGAGAAATCCATAAAGTGGGTATCCGATCCGGATTCGTCGGAGAAAACAACAAACATTTTTATGCGAACGATTTAGAAAATCCCTACACGGAGGTGAAGCCTTTTCTTTGGATTCGGGCGCACCAGATGGGTGGAAGATCTCTGCTTTGGGGAAAGCAATGCTACCGCTGGTCTGACCTGGATTTTGAAGCGAATGCAAAAGATGGTCACGGGGTCGATTGGCCAATTCGCTACAAAGATTTGGAATTCTGGTACACCCACGTGGAGAAGTTTGCCGGAATCAGTGGCGAAGCGTTAGGTTTATCGCACTTGCCGGATAGCCATTTCCTGCCTCCGATGGAGTTGAACTGTGTGGAAAAACACGTGAAGAGCCGGATTGAAAAGGAATTCTCCGGAAGAAATATGATTATTGGCAGGGTGGCACACCTGACCGAACCACTGAATGGACGCGGCAAATGTCAGTTCCGAAACCGCTGTGATCGGGGTTGCCCTTATGGCGCCTATTTCAGCAGCAATGCGGTGACACTTCCTGCTGCGAATGCAACGGGAAATCTGACGATCCGACCTTTTTCGATTGTTCAGTCTTTGATTTATGATGAGGAAAAAGGAAAAGCAACGGGAGTTCGGATCATCGATTCAGAGACCAGCGAAGTTTTGGAATACCATGCAAAAATCATTTTCTGCAATGCTTCCACGTTAGGAACGACGCAGATTCTGATGAATTCCACTTCCAACCGATTTGAGAATGGACTTGGAAATGACAGCGGAGAACTCGGACACAACTTGATGGATCATACCTACCGCGTCGGTGCGATGGGAAAAGTTGAGGGATTTGACGATCAATACTATAAAGGAAGAAGGCCAAACGGTATTTACATTCCCCGTTATGTCAACCTGGACGAGCAAACCAAGACCGATAAGTTCGTTCGTGGTTTTGGGTTCCAGGGCGGAGGAGGTAGAGGCAACTGGAGTACGGGTGCCAATCAGGAAGATTTTGGAGGAGATTTCAAAGATCGAATGATGAAGCCGGGACCTTGGGAGTTTTTCATCACTGGGTTTGCAGAGTGCTTGCCGTATCATGAGAATAAAGTGACTTTGGATAAAAATAGCCTTGATAAATGGGGACAGCCTACTTTGGCGATTGATTGTGAGTTTAAGGAAAATGAAAAAGCCATGAACAGACAAATCAGACAAGATGCCAAAGAAATGCTGGAGCGTGCAGGTTTGGTGGATATCGTGGACTTCGACAATGAGCATGGACCGGGCTACGGAATTCATGAGATGGGAACTGCCCGCATGGGTCGTGATCCGAAAACTTCCGTACTGAACGCAAACAATCAAATTCATGCCTGTAAAAATGTCTTTGTGACGGATGGTGCCTGCATGTCCTCTTCTTCCTGTGTGAATCCTTCGCTCACCTATATGGCTTTGACTGCCCGAGCAGCAAATTTCGCAGTATCCGAACTCAAGAAAAATAATATCTAATGCCATGAACAGACGAGACGCACTTAGAAAAACAGCCATTTTTGCTGGTACAGCCGCAGCGGCGCCAACTTTGCTTTCCCTGCTTCAGTCCTGCGCCAAGCAAGATCGGCTGACTTGGACTCCTCAATTTCTGAATGAAGACCATGCCAGGTTTATTTCAGCGTTTGTGGACACGATTTTGCCAAAGACCGAAACTCCGGGAGGATTGGATGTGAAGACGGATATTTTCATCGACTTGGTTTATGCCAAAGTCTACGATAAAAAAGCCCAGGAAAATGTGGTGGCTGATATTGAAAAGTTCAATGCAACTTGCAAAGAGCGATTTGGAGGTGTTTTTGCAGACCTGAGTTCGGGAGATAAAACCGCTATGCTAAAAGCTGCCGATGCAGAATCCGGAAAATTCAACGGGAATGTCTGGGGTACAGCCGTAGGGAAACAGGAGCCTGTTGGTTTTTACCGCTCACTCAAATCCATGACGCTGTCAGGATATTTCTCTTCCGAAGAGATTGGGAGAAATTACCTGAGTTATGATCCCATTCCGGGAGAATATCAGGGGTGCATTCCCCTAGTGGATGTGGGGAATAGTTGGAGTTTGTAATCGATTTTCTGGAATATTTCCGAAGGGGAAGTAATTGTTAGAGAAGCCCGCGAGTTGAATCGCGGGCTTTCGTCTTTTTAGTGGTTCTAGCCTTATTTTCATCCATCAAATGATCGATAACGAATTTCCCGATGGAATATGAGTCACAGGGATTTCGGGAGCGTGTTTTCTAATCCAGCTGGTCAAAAACTCCGATCCGCCTTCTTCACTTGCCGAGTGGCCGATCTCGATCATGGACAGTTTCATTCCCATTTCGTTTGCGGTTCGCACATACTCCGGAGTTTCCCACTCATTGGATTCACCGCAGATCAGGACATCCGGTTTTTCTTTCATGATGGATTCAATCTGTCTTTTTCCTCCAACTGCTCCGGGAAGCAGGAGTATTTTACTGCAAGACTGCTTAAGATCTCCGATGTATCGCATTGCCGGCACCCCGAGTTTTTCCTTCACATGGTTGATCAGATTTGCCAGGGAAGTAGCTGGAATATCCAGCACAGGGCTTTGCTTGTAATACTCATTCCAATCCAATTCGTCCACTACTCCGGCTTGTACTCCGTCCACTTTCATGCGATGAATGTAGTCGTGGTTTCTCCAAAGGGCGATTCCATGTTTTGCCATCAAATCGTATTTTGAGCGAAAAACAGGATCGTTTTGGAGCCAATCAGTTTCATCGCTTCCGGAAAAAAATGTCGGTTCGTGCGGGATGATCAAGTTCGCTTTAAGCTCAATCGCTTTTTTGATAATCTCAAGAGTGGTAAACATCGTGGTCACGATTCCGGTCACGACTTGATCCCGAGAACCTATTTTCAACGTGTCTACGGTAGTTTGGAAAGGAGCATTAGGGACTTGGGAAATGAACATATCCATGATTTCTCCGACTGTCCATTCTTTGGCACCGGAACCTGCGAAAACAGAGAAAGGATCCAGTATTAAACCAGAGGCTGTGAAAATCGATGTGTTTCTGATGAAAGTGCGGCGAGGGAGGTTATTCGGATTCATGACTGGAAATTGGGTTTGAGTTTCAATTTAGGAATTCAGATTGATAATTCAGGGAGACTTTTCCGAAGATGCAATTGGATCAAATAGTTACTTCAAGGCTTGGAATTAGTATAAAGGATCTATGCATTTGTCCGCTTCGGAGTTCAAGGTCACATGAAAAGTGCCAAAGGCACGCTTTGTATCAGCCCCGAATTGTATTCGGGGTCAAAAAATTTTGATATTTAATTATGAGCTCTGAAGGAGTGATATGTAATATATTCAGTTTCAGTCCCACACGTATTTTTCATCAAATTCAATTTCATATTCCTGCAGGAATCTTCTGTATTCGTTCTGAAAACTCAACTTTTGATGATGCTCTTCCTGATTTTGAATGTATTTTTTGACTACATCGACTTTAGATTGGCTGACTGAAAATGCTCCATAACCTTTCTGCCGCGCAAAATCCAGATGGGCGATTTCTTTCATTTTTGAGGAAATTAAAATTTTCACCTTTTGGACCAATTGGGCAATTGTCAAAGTTTGGGGAGGGACGCAAAGCCAATGAATATGGTCAGGATTTGCAAAGATTTCTTCTGTGAATGTTCCGAGGGAATTGGCAGCCAATTCTATTAAACAAGCCTGTAATTGTGGTTTTGCTTTTTTAGAGATTGCAGGTTTTCTGTCTTTGGTTGAAAAAACGATGTGGAGGTAGACCTTCGATAATGATTGTGGCATGTTGCAAAAAATTAAAATTGGACAAATCGTGCCTGCAGTTCTCTGAACCTAATTTACGCCTTTTCCCCGGCGTTTCACACCGGGCTGAAACAAGGCGTGCCTTAAGCACTGAAAAATTGGTTTAAACGTTAACCTCAGATTCAAAGCAGCTTGGCTGATATGTAGTATTCAAATATTGACTCAATAAATAAAAAAAACCGCTTGCGTCTCCACAAGCGGTTTGATACTTTATAGTGAACCAAAACTTAATTCACCGAGATATTGGTAAACCAGATAAATTGTTCCCCAGCTTCATTTGAATGAGTCGTTGCCAATTTAATTGGGCCGAATTGCTCTACGCCCTCCCAAGTAATTGGTC
>JBILPR010000285.1:0-5724 GCA_044373795.1 Algoriphagus sp.
TTCATAAGATTGATTTTAAAAAAAAGGCGAACGAATTTCTTTTCAGTTTGCCCTTCATATATTTTAGGATAGAGTTATCAAATTTCGCTAAAATCAGGCAAAATTCATTTTCGAAGTAAAAACTGACGAGTTGTACAAGGAAAAGTCTGAGCATCTTGTAATTTTGTCAGCCTATGAAGAAAACCTTTTTAAAATTCAACAGGTTTTCTTTTTCTCAATTTAACACTGCATGACAGAACCAAAGCGCGTAGCCATCCTGGGAAGCACCGGAAGTATTGGTACACAGACCCTCGATGTGATTCGTCAGCATCCCAACGACTTCATTGTAGAGGTACTTACAGCTCAGAATAACTGTGATTTATTAATCGCTCAGGCGTTGGAATTTAAGCCAAATGCCGTGGTGATCGGGAATGAAGCTGCTTATCCAAAAGTAAAGGATGCATTGCAGCCACACGATATCAAAGTTTTTGCAGGGCAGAATGCGCTGGCTCAGATCGTGGAAATGGATACGATTGATGTAGTTCTCACTGCTTTGGTAGGCTACTCAGGCCTTATTCCCACCGTCAACGCAATTAAAGCAGGAAAGCAAATCGCGCTGGCAAACAAAGAAACACTGGTCGTAGCGGGAGAAATCATCACCGCGCTGGCCAAAGAAAACAAGGTGAATATTTTTCCGGTAGATTCGGAACACTCAGCGATTTTCCAATGTCTGGTGGGTGAGTATCATAATCCCATCGAAAAAATAATCCTGACAGCTTCCGGAGGACCTTTCCGCGGGAAAGACAGGAAATTTCTGGAGACTGTCACGCGAGAGCAAGCACTGAAGCATCCCAACTGGGACATGGGTGCTAAAATCACGATCGATTCTGCTTCCCTAATGAATAAAGGACTGGAGGTAATCGAGGCGAAATGGCTTTTTGGATTGAAAACCGAACAAATCGAAGTGGTCGTTCATCCCCAAAGCATCATTCATTCGTTGGTGCAGTTTGAGGATGGATCGCTCAAAGCGCAACTCGGACTTCCCGATATGCGTATTCCAATTCAGTTTGCTCTAAGCTTCCCTGATCGATTGAAAAGCGATTTTGAGCGATTTGACTTCACAAAATACCCTCAGTTTACCTTCGAGCAACCAGATATAAAAACTTTCAGGAACCTTCAGTTGGCTTTTGATGCTTTAGCAAAAGGAGGAAATGCTCCCTGCGTGCTAAATGCGGCGAACGAAATAGCGGTAGCAGCGTTTCTGAGCAAAGCAGTGGGATTCCTTGAAATGTCGGATTTGATAGAAGAGACTCTGGCGAAAGCTGAGTTTATTTCACATCCAAGTCTGGAAGATTACATTGAGACCGATAAGAGGGCTAGAGAAATTACAGAACAACTAATCAAGCGTAAAGTATAATGGATACATTAATAATGGTGGGTCAGCTAATCCTGGGATTGTCAATCCTTGTGGGTTTGCATGAGTTGGGCCACTTACTTACAGCCAAGATGTTTGGCATGCGGGTAGAAAAATTTTCAATTGGTTTTCCTCCAAAAATCGCAGGATTCCAGTGGGGCGAAACTGAGTATTCGATAGGAGCGATCCCGCTGGGAGGATTTGTGAAAATCTCCGGAATGGTGGATGAATCAATGGATGCTGCTCAAATGGCATCCGAACCTCAACCGTGGGAATTCAGATCAAAACCAGCCTGGCAGCGTCTGATCGTAATGCTTGGTGGAGTTATTGTGAACGTGATAACGGGTATCATCATTTTCGTGGTCCTGGTTTACAACAATGGCGAGACCTTTTTCTCAAGAGATCAAGTTTTAGAAAACGGAATCGTTGCCTATGAAATAGGAGAATCAATCGGTTTCCAAACCGGAGATAAAATCCTTGACATCAATGGCCAAACCTATCAAGGTCTGAATGACCTGAGTAGCGGATCCGCTTTGCTAAGTGAAAACGGTTTTTATACCGTTGACCGGAATGGCGAAACGATCAAGATTGAAATTCCTCGCGGATTCATCAATTCCTTCAACAACGAAGAAGCTCTTGGCAAATTCGTAAGCATACGATTCCCGTTTGATATTTTGGATGTCTCTCCCGACGGAGCGGCGAAAGCTGCCGGAATAAAAGCCGGAGATAAAATCGTGTCCGTCAATGGAGAGGAAATCACTTTCTTCGATGAGATGCAGGTTGCTTTAGCAAATGCTAAAAACAAACAAGCTGAAATCATCGTGCTTTCCGAAGGTCAGCCCAAAACGATTTCTGTTCCTGTAAGCGAAGAAGGGACAATTGGCATTGCTGCCAATCCGCTGATCGAGCCGGTAAAAAGAGAATATGGTTTTGGTGAAGCAGTGAGCAAAGGAACGACCCGGGCATTCAGCGTTGTCATCGTAAATGCAAAAGCGCTGGGTAAAATGTTTACCGGAGAGGTTTCAGCCAAGAACGTAAGCGGACCGATCGGGATGGCTAAAATCTACGGAGATACCTGGGATTGGGTTAAATTCTGGAGTATTACGGGTTTGATTTCCATGATTCTTGCCTTTATGAACTTGCTTCCGATTCCAGCTTTAGATGGCGGACATGTGATGTTCTTGCTATATGAGATGATTTCCGGTCGTACTCCTTCCGACAGATTCCTAGAGAATGCTCAGAAAGTAGGAATGGTAATCCTACTCGCTTTGATGGTATTTGCCATAGGAAATGATATTTTAAAATTGTTCACAGGAGGCTGATTTAAGCCTTTGACAAAATTAAAGAAGACCGGGCTAGCTCCGGTTTTTTCATTTTATACCATCCTCAGTTTTTCCAAAACTAATTTTAACTAGTTTGTTGTTGGTTATAGTTAATCTGCTTATCTAGCGCCATGATTAGACGTTCGAAAGGCAATGTTTTACGTTTGGCAACAATGATTTTATGGATATGGATGCCTTATTGTGTTCAAGCTCAAGGGGGATATATAGAAGAAGGTGTATGGTCAAATGTTGATCCGGCTTCAGGCCTTGTGTCGGATTTCATTATTACATCAGATGGCGCAAAGCTATTTGGTGAAATAATAAGAAACTTTGATTACGCCGAATATGAAAAAGTTGATTTTGAATATAACGGTGGAATAAAGACTTATCTACCTTCGGATCTCAAGGCCTTTGGACTTGTAAACGGTCGGTTTTTCATAAGCAAGAGGCTTTCGGAAGGCACAAAGCCGGAATTTATACAGGTATTACTTTCTGGTAAATTACAGCTGAGTTATAGAAAAGGGGAATATTATTTGGACAATGGCACTGAGATTCAACACTTACGTTCTTTTAATCAAAAAATACCTGGTCCAGGATCTTCTAAATCACGTCAAGTCAAACTGTATATCTCTACACTCAAGATTAACACAGCAGGGATATGTGGGATGGATTTAACAGATCTTATTGAAAATTCGAAGATAGACGAACAAGATTTTATTCAAATTTTAACGCTGTACCATGAGTGTGAAGAGTTGCCTTACAAATTACATGTTGAGAAAATCCCATTTGTAAAGGTATCACCCACAATTGCTTTAGGAATCGGTACTGATTTTTCAAAGGGATCAACTCTTCCTGCAAACAGAAATTATTCTTTTAGCAACAGCGTAAACTATAGGGCATTTGCGGGGGTAAGACTCCACGATTTTAGACGTTTTCCGAGGTCATCTTTTGACTTAAGAGTTGGCTATTTAAGTCGCTCGACAATTTTTGAGTCGAGCTACCTTCAAAGTGTTGAAGTAATTACGGCATCTCAGGAATTCACGGAGAGAAGCGTTGTCATACCTATAAATTTTAATTACAGCATTCTAAAAAGGATGGATACTGAAATCTATTTAGGACTTGTTGCAGCGGTTTGGATTAACTCACAAAAAGATGATTTGGCCATCATTGACCTCACGAATAGTATGAATAAGAATGAAATTACTCTAATAGAAGGTGCCTTTTTGAGCGTTTCAAAAAACTCTTTTGTTCCGGGAATTAAGTTGGGAGGAAACTTGCCAATTTCAAGTAAAAAGAGGCTTTTTGCTGAGATTCAGGCGGATTATCTAAAAGAATATTATACAGTTGGAATCGTGAATCTGCCAAGATTCTCTATTAATCGCACACATGTTTCGTTGCAGGTTGGGCTAGAATTTTAATGTTATGAAATCGAGCATGACGAATAAGGTCACACACTGGAATGATTATCCGAAATGCGAGATTTCATGTGGCCAATTAAAATCAATTATAAACACATGAAAAAAAGCTGGATAGCAGTACTTATTAGTTTGATTTTAGTTATTTCTTGTAACGAGAATGATGAAGTAATACCAAGGTCAAACCCTCGGTTTAGCGTGACTTTCGTACAAGAGATCAATGCCTCGGGAGTTGAATTTATCGCCAATGTTTATGATTTTGGATCGGATGCTATTGAAGAATATGGATTTGTATTTAGCAGAGAAAATCAACCGAGATTAGGATCCGGTGAAGTTGTGAAAGCGAGTGGTAAACCTAAAAGTTCCTTTAAACTGATTGGGGACCACTCGATGCGGAAAGGTGAGACCTATTATGTGGTAGCTTTTATAAAAACCGATAAATCCACGGTGTATTCTCAACCCATGGTCTTTATCAGTCAAGGATCAGAAGGATTTATTTTTGAAAAATTAGAGGGCGGGCCTGAGGTTTATTATGGAGATACACTGACAGTTATCGGTGATAATTTCAGTAATAACAGAAGTAATTATGAAGTCAAGGTAAATGGAGGACTCGCGAGAATAATCACTAATGACGATCGTAGTTTTCAGGTTATAATACCAGAGGATTTAGGTTTTGGGTATACCTATGATTACGACGGTAAACTCGTTTTAAATATAAAAATCCTGGATAAAACGCTGGAGGTTTTTCCTGATATTCAATTTTATGATCCCATTATTTATCCTTCTGACAAGGAATTTAGATATGATGAAAACTTTTACATTAAAGGAAAATACCTCAGAGATAATAACTTAAGAATAACAATCGCCGATTTTCCCTATAATACCAGTGTCTTACCACTAGTAAGCGTGTCTGACACTTTATTAATATTTAAGCCAGAGGCGAATTTTAAGACATTGAATCCCAAATTCGATTTATTCCTCAGAGGGAAATCATATGAAATAAATGAAAGTATCAGCATTATGCGAACTGAATTGTTGCCCGGTCAGAAATTGAAATCCGGTTCGATTTATCCCCATCTGAATATCCAAGGGACTAACTTCAATTCTGTGTATTCTTCTGATAATGTTTTTGTCTCTGATGTAGAAGAATTTCAATTCTATATAGGTGGTGAGGTTACTTATAGCGAAGCCAAGATTTCTGTACAGTCTAATTCGGTGCCTAATCCCCGGTTTTTCAACATATGGGCAATGAACGGAGGAATAAGGTCTGAGAATTCGGTCTCTGTTGAGAATACAGACCCATCCTTAGCATATATGCGGACTTACAATTTCCCTTTCAATGTATCTAGTCCGGGCAGATCAGTTAATTGGCGTGATAAAGGAATATGGTTATTAGACGGCAAAATAGTAGAAGTAGATCCCCAAACTAAAACTGGCCGGATCTTGAAAACCGAGGACTTGGGACAAGGTAATATTGCTTCTTCATTTGCCGTGATACACCAGGACAAAGTCTATTTCGCAGGGGGTAATGAAGTAATTGCTAATTCCTCCGGAAATTTTTATAGCTATGATCTTCTCTCCGGAATTCTCACTG
>JBILPR010000056.1:0-18833 GCA_044373795.1 Algoriphagus sp.
GCGCAGAAAAATGATAGATCAGATTGCTTCGATGAATGATCTCAGCTTTAAGGAATTCAACGATCCTCAGATTTCAGCCAAAGTTCAGCAATACGAAATGGCTTATAGAATGCAGACTGCCGTTCCCGAAATGACGGACATTTCCAAAGAACCGGACAGCGTGATCAAAATGTATGGACCCGATTGCCTGGTCCCTGGCACCTATGCTGCTAATTGTCTTTTGGCAAGAAAGCTTTCAGAGAGTGGGGTTCGATTTGTGCAATTGTATCACCAGGGATGGGATCAACACGGTAATCTTCCCAATGAAATGGCACTTCAAGCAAAAGATGTGGATCAGGCCTCAGCGGCATTGATCACTGATTTGAAACAAAGAGGCTTACTTGATGAGACTCTCGTGATTTGGGGTGGTGAATTTGGCAGGACAAATTATTGCCAGGGAAAAATCCTGCCGGAAAACTACGGCCGTGATCACCATCCCCGAGCATTCTCTATATGGATGGCCGGAGGTGGAGTGAAGCCCGGGATTGTTTATGGCGAGACCGATGAGTTTGGATACAACATTGTCGAGAATCCTGTTCACGTCCATGACTTCCAGGCAACCGTCCTCAACCTGATGGGAATCGACCATGAACGATTAACTTTCAAGCATTTGGGTAGAAGATTTCGGTTGACAGATGTTTCCGGTAAAGTGATTAAAGACCTTATCGCTTAATCTGATCGTATGCTCAAGACTAGAAAGTTTATCTCCCTTCTGGAAAATGCCTTATTTGCATGGTTGGGTTTAGCCTTGATTCTCACACTTGGCGGATCAGGAATTCTTCTTCCGAATTGGCTTCAATTGGTGGGTCGCACCCACCCGCTTTTGCTTCATTTCCCAATAGTTTTATTGCTTTTAGGATTGATTTTCTATTGGATTCCGGGCATCAGGGAGAAAATAGAAATTCGCGAAATCGGCGATCTGAGCTTTCTGGCAGGAATCAATTTTGCCGGGCTTACAGTGGTAGCCGGATTGATATTGGCACAGGAAGATTACGAAGGTGATGCACTTTTTTGGCATCAATGGGTTGGAATCGGAATCTTTGTCTTATCCATTATCATCTATTTCCTTCGGAATAAAACCTTTCCGGCACTCAAACCGCTCACGCTGGTATTGGTCGCAGGAGTTTTCATCACAGGGCATTTGGGTGCAAATCTCACCCATGGCGAGGATTTTCTTTTGGCTCCAATCAAATCTGACGAAGTAGAATTGGTTGCTATGTCAGAAGCTGAGATTTTCAGAGATATGGTTCAGCCGATCCTGGAAGCCAAATGCCAAAGCTGCCACAAGGAAGGAAAAATCAAAGGCGAACTTCGGATGGATCATCTCGAAGGCCTGAAAAAAGGTGGGAAATCGGGTCCGTTTGTGGTGGCGGCAGATTTCGAAAACTCATTGCTAATCCAACGAATCAATCTTCCGGGAGATGATAAGAAGCATATGCCCCCCAAGAACAAACCTCAACTGACCGATGAGGAGATTGAGATTTTGATGGAGTGGGTGGCCTCCGGGGCAAGTTTTGAACAGAAAATAGAAGAAGCTGATCCAAAAAGTGAACTTTTCCACCTTGCTTCTTTAAAATTCAATTCGGCAAAAGCCTATACATTCGATGCGGCAAATCCGGACGATGTGGAAGAACTTAGCAATTTCTTCCGTAAAGTTCAGCCGATTTATCCAGAATCCCCGGCTTTGGTAGTTTCCTATTTTGGAATTTCAGCTTTCGATCCGGCTTCGCTGAATGATCTTAAAAGGGTGAAAAACCAGATTGTGAAACTTAATCTCAATAAAATGCCGCTAGCCGGAGTTGACCTGAAATTCCTTTCTGAATTATCAAACCTTGAAGAGCTTCAACTCAACTTCACCGATCTCGATTCAAAACAGATTAAAATCCTGATTCCTCTCGAAAATCTCAGAAGCCTGGCACTTTCCGGAAATCAATTGGATCCTGAAAGCATAGAGGATTTGGCAAAAATAAAAAACCTTCAAAGACTCTACCTCTGGCAAAGCGGATTGGATGATGCAGGAAAAGAAAAGCTGGAAAAGGCGTTACCTAAAACCAAAATTGATTTTGGATTTGATGGCAGAGGGGTGATCTATGCGCTCAATTCTCCAAAGATTGAACTGGAAAAAGTTCTCTTCAAAGACAGCCTCGAACTGATCATCTCACACCCAATCAAAACCACCGAAATCCGATACACACTTGACGGATCAGAACCGGACAGCATCTCCAGCTCGATTTTCAAGGAGCCGATTTGGCTAAATAAGACAGCGAAAATTAAGGCGAAATCATTTGCCCCGGATTGGAAAAGCAGTGAAAATGCGGAAACGGTGGTAATGAAATCGAGTATTTCCCCATCTGATTTTGCACTTAAAACTCAACCAAACGAGAAGTACAAAGCTCAGGGAGCAACGACTCTTTTTGATCAGGTGAAAGGAAAGAATAATCACACTTCCGGAGAATGGCTCGGATATCAGGATCAGGCAATGGATTTGGAATTTGGCGTGGAAAAAGGAAAAACACCTCAGAATATTGCGCTGAGCCTTATTTATAACGAAGGCTCACATATTTTCCCCCCTGCAAAAGTAGAGATATGGACTTTTTCCGAAGGAAAATGGATATCTGTAATAAATGAGATTCCAACCCAGTCCGAAAAAGCGAAGGAATCCCGACCGGAAGTTCTTGAGTATTCCTTGGGAGTGAAACCCATTGAAAAAGTCAGAGTCAGGATCTCACCCATTTCAAAACTTCCAAAATGGCATCCGGGCGCAGGATCGAAAGGATGGGTTTTCATAGACGAGATCTTGCTCAATTGATCCTATGTCTCCAAAAGCTTTCATCCAATACAAAGACTTGATTTTCGAAAAGCTTACCAAAGCTTTTCGCCAAGAGAATGAGATCCAACTAGCTGCTCAAATGATTGCTGAAACTCTGAGCAAAAACGGATGGATTTACATTAGCGGAACCGGGCACTCCCACATATTTGCCGAGGAGATTTTTTACCGAGCGGGAGGATTTGCCAGAGTAATCCCGATTTTGGATCCGGCATTGATGCTTCATGAAAATGCTTCCAAAAGCACGGAAATTGAAAGGAAAGAAGGCTACGCTGCTGAAATAATGAAACCATACGAGCTGACTGAAAACGATATTTTCATCATCGGATCCAATTCAGGAAGAAATGCAGTAAGCATTGAACTTGCTTTGCACGCTCATTCAAAAGGAGCAAAAACAATTTGCATTACAAATTTAGCACACACTAAAAGCGTCGAATCCCGCCATTCCTCGAACAGGAAACTTTTCGAAGTAGTCGATCTTTTTCTTGATAATTGTGGGGAAATAGGTGATTCAGCTATTTCAATTCCCGGAATTTCTGCGAAAGTCGGTGCAACATCAACCGTCATAGGAGTAGCAATTCTTCAGTCAATAATGTTTCAGACAGCTGCCATTTTGGTAGAAAAAGGTATTCAGCCGGAGATTTTCAACAGCTCAAATTCCGAAAAAGGTGAGGATGAAAACGATGCTTTGCTGGCCAAATACAAGCCGCTGATTAAGATTCTCTAAATCGACATTAATCTGAGAGATTTATGCAGACAATCCTAAAGAATAAAGTCGGATTCTTCCAAGCTTCTGACAGATAAGGAAATATCAAAGCAACGAAGAAAAGTCGTTCACTGGTGTTGGCAGGACTTTTATCCAAACTCAAAAATACCTAGCTTGAAGACACTAATTTCGAGTTCATCATCGATTTAGCTTACCTTTTTTTATGAGCCAGGAACTAAACCGTAAACTATCTGTAGTCTATTTTTCTGATATAGTGGGCTACACCCGATTGATGGGTCGAGACGAGGATGCAGCTTTTGGGTTGATGAAAAAAAATCTGGCTGCTCATTCGGAGATCTTCGGCAAATATCGTGGCCAAATAATCAAAGAGCTGGGCGATGGGATTTTGGCAGTATTCGAGACCGTGAGTGAAGCACTTTCAGCTGCTTTAGAAATCCAGCATTTTTGTAAAAACCACAGGGAATTTGAAATTCGAATTGGATTGCACTACGGAGAGGTCATTTTTGACCATGGCGATGTTTTTGGAGATGCTGTAAATCTTGCCTCAAGAATTCAAAGTGTAGGTACTCCGTCTAGTATCCTGATTTCAGAAAAAGTATTTCAAAACATTCCGATTGGCCAGGATTTCCAAGCCGTTAAGCTAGGCGCATTCAGTCTCAAAAATGTTGAGACTGAAACAGAACTTTACGCGCTGACAAATTCGCCTCTTGCAATTCCCAAAAGAAATGATGTTCTCCAAAACATCAGATTTCAAGATCGAAATCCATGGAAATATTGGGTTGGAATTTCGGCAGTTTTCATTTTATCTGCCTACTTGATCTTTTCAATTTTCGGGCAAAACCAAGAATGGGACAGAGAAAAATCAGTTGCAGTCCTGCCCTTTGAAAACCTCAGTGATAACGTGGATCAGGAGTTTTTCTCTGATGGTTTGACTGCGGATGTTATTTCCCAAATATCGAAGGTCAATTCACTGAAAGTAATTTCAAAAGATGCTGTTCGCGAATATAAAGAAGACAGACCTTCCTTGGATAAGATCGCTGAAACGCTGAATGTGACCACGATTTTGATTGGTTCGATCGACTGGAATGAAGAGAAAATCAGGATCAATGTCAGGCTGGTTGATGTAAGTAAGAATGAAGATCTATGGGAAGAAACCTTCGATCGAAACTCCAAAGACATTTTTCTTGTACAAACAGAAATCGCAAGGGAAATCGCGAAAGCACTGGACGCTACCTTAAGCGTGGAAGAACAAAACCAAATTGGTAAAGCCCAAACCTCCAGCTTCTCTGCTTATGAAATGTATTTGAAGGGGCGAGATCAATATTATAAATACGACTCCGCTACCAATTTGCTCGCTGCAGAAACCTTCAAAAAAGCCATTTCTATCGATCCGAATTATGCAATGGCCTATACAGGATTAGCTGATGCTTATGCCCAAATGAGTTATTTTGGATTGGGAATGGATTGGTTGGATTACAGCTTAGAAGCCAGCAGCAAAGCACTTGAAATTGACCCCTTCCTCTCTGAAGCTTTCAGTTCACAGGGTTCCGCATATTATTACAAAGGGAGAAAGGACTTGTCCCAGGTTTCTTTTGAAAAGGCTCTTGCACTCAATCCAAACCTGTCTTCGGCGATTGGAAATCTTGCAACAGTCTATTTTATAAATGGCCAATTAGACAAGTCTCTGCCTCTTCAGTCAAAATCTGCTGCTATCAATCCAAAGAATCACATTCCCTTTCAAATTGTCGGCTGGATTTACCGGATACTGGGGAATCAGGTTGAAGCGAGAAAATGGATAGAACAATCTTTAACCATACTGAAAGACCCGGTGACTTACGAGCAGTATGCGTATTCTTATCTAAGTGATGATTCAACTGAGAAAGCTTTGAAACTCGTTCATGAAATTTTCAATCAAGGAACTGAACATGGATCCAGACATTACGAGGCTGCGGGATTGATTGCTTTCTATTCGAAAAATCAGGCTTTAGCCTTGGAAAACTTTCAGCAATCGCTCAATCGAAATGAGGCATATAATTCTGATCCTTACTTCCCGGTTCCGTTTTTCCTGGCGGCCATTATTGAAAATCGGAAAGAAGCTCAGGAATTAATTGACATTGCAATCCAAATTCGGGTTGAAGCGATCGAAACCGGGGATAAAGACTATAATTTACCCCTTTACATTGCAATGGGTTACGTTCTCAAGAATCAGGAAGCTGAAGTTATAAAAAACCTAATGCTGGCCTATGAGCTTGGTTGGAGAGATTATTTCATGGTCGAAAACAATATGGTCTTTGATCCGATTCGAAAAAATCCTGAATACCTGAAACTAATTGACACAATTAAAAAGGATATTGATCAAATGAATCAAAATCTGGTTGCTAGCGACCCGGGATCAGATAAGAATCTTCTTCGAAATCGATAGATATGAGTGAATTTGAAGTCCATTATTTGCGGATATGATTCTTGCAAAGCGAGGTGTCTGAAGATCCATTAAGGTTATTTCTGCATATTCGGGTTTAAATCCTGCTGGCTATTACCACAAAAAGCCCTTCCTGAAATTCGGGAAGGGCTTTTGTTAAGAATGATTTTAACGCCATTTAGCTACAGGATATTGAGTAGTATCTCCTCCCCTTCTTACCAATCCAAGAGTTTCCGGCATTCCTCCTTTTCCATAAATAATTCCGGATACAATTGCCGTAGAAAATGAGGTTCCGGAAACCAAACCGTATCCATTATTCAAATATGTGGAAAAAATAAGCTCACCCGGAGCCACCCAATCAATGGAAGGTTTACCATAATTTGAGAAGCTTGAATAGAAAAACACAGAATCTGAACAAGAAACATTGATCGAGCCAACCGTGAGGATACTTGGAACATTTTCCATGCAACCAGGGAAATTTGAAAGAGATGGCGAAGTATCATTTCCTGCGGATAAAACCACTGTCACTTTCTTATCAATTGACAGTCTGGATATTTTCTGACCCAATCGGCCCCAGTTGCAATTCTTGGGATCGGGCATACCCAGACTAATATTGACTACATCACCTGCTTTTACGCTTACAAAAAGGTAATCAAGCCCCCTTGCGAAGGTATTCAAAGTTCCTGATCCATCTTTATCCAAAATTCTGACAGAAACCATTTTTGCCCCAGGGTACACTCCATTAATTCCAATGTCCTGATTATTTCCTGGTGCGGTTTGATTAAAGGCTTTTCCTCCAACTACCCCTGCGATCAGAGTACCATGACCATTCTCATCAATATATTGATTATCTGCCTGACCCGGCAGACTACAAAAACCCCTTGTGGTGTCTAAGGAAGATTTTAAATCCTGATGATTTTTATCAATTCCGGAATCCACAATCCAAACTGTTTCATTTTTAGATTCTACATTTGGTTTACCTCCGCCAACAAGCAAGATTAAATCACTCGCAAATAGTGCGGAATCATATCTCCATTCCTCCTGCATCATTGGTTTACGGCTTTGGATAACAGGTCCTCCCTGCATCATGGGCTTTCTGCCATGCACGCCAATTTCATAGTTGGGATAGTTGTCAGTTACTCCTTCATTATCCTCTTTATTCTTTTCTATTCTCTTTAGTTGTTTTGGAGTAACCGTGTGGGCAAAAAACCAGGAATCAACCTCCACATGGATCTCATCTAACTGCAAATCAATTGCAAAATTCTTTTTGCTGAACTCTTGAATTTTTTCCTTTTTTGGGTTAGCTAATTTTTCAATTTCTTCACTCGTCCAACCCTCCTTAAATGCATCGGGGTCATCATCTAAAATGGAAGGGAAATATTTTGAATCCAAAAAAACCAAAACTCCACTTTTATATGGATCATCTGCGGCTTCAATAATTTCATTTTCTTCTTTCTTGCAGCCCACTGCAAAAACAAGTACTAAAAGTAAAATCCATATATTCTTCATATTTCAAAAATTTATAGTGTTAAAAATCAATTATTTAAATACTACCTAAATTAAAAAAAGTCAAGTCAACTCAAAAATAATTACATTGAATTATCAGCTCAAGAGAAAATTATACTGATATTAAATGGGGATTTAACTATCTCTGCCTAATTCATTTTTTATCAACCTCTTCCTAATTCCCGCTAACTATAATAATATCGGGCTAAATTTTTTTCCATCCTGAAAGGTGAAATTTGACGGGAGAAAGGCTTAAAACAAGATTATATTTTATCTTGAAGCTTAGAGTTTTTTACCCCAGTTTACCCAATAAACCCACCAGTCAATCCACTCACTATGGCCCAAATCCCTATTACAACAGGTTTAGGAAACCGATATCTCGCACTCGATGTACTTCGGGGACTTACTATTGCTTTCATGATTATTGTCAACACACCAGGAAACTGGAGTAATCTGTACGCCCCGCTTGCACATGCCGATTGGCATGGATTTACCCCGACGGATCTTGTGTTTCCCACCTTTCTTTTTGTGGTCGGAAATGCGATGAGTTTTGCCATGAAAAGGCTTCAGGAAATCCCAAGAAGCGAGTTTTTCAAGAAAGTTGGAAAAAGAACCCTGCTCATATTTGTGATCGGCTGGTTGCTCAATGCTTTTCCTTTCTTTGACATCAACGAAGCGGGAGAAAGAGTTTTTATTGCGTTGTCTGAAGTCAGGTTTTTCGGTGTATTGCAACGCATTGCCCTTTCTTACTTTTTCGCAGCCTTAATTTTATACTTCGGAGGAGAAAAACTCGGCTGGATTTTCAGCGGTTTGGCATTGCTGTTATATTGGCCTATCATGTATTTCTTCGGAGATGCAGGAGATCCATACGGGCTTGCCGGAAATGCTGCTATTAAGCTGGATTTAGTGATCGTAGGTGCAGAGAGAATGTACATGGGTGAAGGAATTCCTTTTGATCCGGAAGGAATTCTCAGCACATTGACGTCAATCGTAAATGTAATAGCGGGATATCTCGTCGGCAAAATGATTCAGGCCAAAGGAAATACAGGAACGACGGTGAGAAATCTGCTGGCGATCGGAGTGGTGCTGATCCTATTCAGTTATGCCTGGGATTTGCTTTTTCCGATCAATAAGAAAATCTGGACCAGTCCTTATGTATTGGTGACCGTCGGATGGGATTTGATCATTCTGGCGGGATTGATATTCTTGATCGAAGTGCAAAAAATCACCAATTGGACCTATTTCTTCCAAGTTTTTGGCAGGAATCCATTGATCCTTTATGTCTTATCCGGTGTCGTAATTTCACTAATTTCCCTGATTGCTGTCGGAGATGGCAACCTGAGAAGCCTGATCTATGAAACAGCCTATACAAGTTGGCTGGGACCAAAAAATGCATCTTTCCTTTTTGCGATCAGCTATATGCTGCTGATTTGGCTGATCGGGTTTTGGATGGACAAAAAGCGTATTTACGTAAAAGTTTAAGATGATTTTCCCTGCTTTCTAAAAACTCTATCAAGCAATTATTTAACTTAGTCAAGTACTTCTTTAATCTTAATTTTTTATGAAAGCAAAAATCGCAGTTTACAATATGGAGTGGATGAGGGATCTGTTTGAAGAAGACGGATCCCTCAAAACCACCGGCAAAGATGGCAAGAGAAGTCAGCAGCTAGCTGAAATTGTCCAGGCAATGGATCCGGATTTTCTTGGGATCGCAGAGGGGCCCAATACTCTCGTAAATGGAAGCAAAACCGCCACAATTCAGCTGGAAACTTGGGTTCAGCATTTTTTACCCGGCTCCCCACTGAAAGGAATCCATGGATTTCCTTCCTCCGGACAGCAGGAACTTTGCGCACTTTACAACTCCAACAAGCTCAAAGTCCTATTCACTCCTGAAACAAAACAGGGGAATAGATTTGATGAACCATTTCTGACTGACACTACCAACCGACTCATCAAAGAGCAATACGAGCACTATCGCCCGCCTTTGGAATTGAGTATTATTGGGCTGAATGATCAGCTATTCAGTCGGGTAATTATTGCTCATACCAAGTCCAAGGGCATTTTTGACATGGTGGATTACGCCAGATTTGAGCAAATATCTCAAAGAGACCGACTGAAGCTTTTCGCAGAGTGTTTGTCGATCCGGGAGCGCTGTGATGACTATCTTGAAAAAGGTCAGCAAGTTATAGTCATGGGAGATATCAACGATGGATTTGATTTGGATTTTTATGAAAACAAGTTCAGCAAAAGTGCAGTGGAAATCCTTCTGGGAGACCTTTGGAAACCAGGGTTTGTGTTAAAATCTACCCTGCCAAAACCTAAATTGAATTCGTACGGATGGACTCCTTATTCCAGCAGATACAAGGATCGAATCACGGGAGATCAATTAAATGTGCTAATCGATCATATTCTGGTTAGTCAGGGATTGAAAGTCATACAGGGAAAAGTCTGGAATCCAAATCTGGAAAAAAATGATCCTTTGATCCAATCAGTGAGAACGCAACTCACTCAAGGCTCTGACCACTTCCCGGTATTAGTAGAATTAGAAAATTAAAACCCAAATAATATGGATGCCGGCATCCAAACAATGATTGAAAATCTCCAGAAAAACACGGGGAAAAGTCTGGAGGAATGGATTGCTTTAGTTCAGTCCGAAAGGTTGACTAAGCATAGTGAAATCATGAAGTTGCTCAAAGAAAAGAATGGTTTTTCACACGGATTCGCCAATCTTGTCGCGCACAAAGCATTGAAAACGGATGCCGGCTCGGCTGAGAATCAGGATGAGCTTGTGAAAAAACAGTACCAGGGAAAGGAGAATTTCTGGCCGATTTATTTGAAGTTACTTGAAGCTATTGAGGGTTTTGGAAGCGACATCGAGTTTGCTCCAAAAAATGCCTACGTCAGCGTCAAGCGCAAAAAGCAATTCGCCATGCTGATTCCAGCTACTAAAACCCGTTATGAAATCGGAATCAATTTGAAAGGCCAACCCGCAATAGGAATTCTGGAAGCGGAAACAAAACCAAATGCCATGTGCAGCCATAAAATCTCAGCAACTCATGAATCTGAGATTACAGATGAGGTCATCGATTGGCTGAAAAAATCTTACGAGGCAGCTGGGTAATTTATTAACCTTCAATCTCCTCAAGTAAATTAGCGTACCATGCTTCTCCATATTTTCTTACCAAAGCATCCTTGAGAAATTTGTAAAGAGGTACCTGAAGGCTTTTCCCCAATTGGCAAGCAGGATCGCAAATATGCCATCTATCGTAATTCAGCGCATCAAACTGATCGTATTTGATAACCCGGATTGGGTAAAGATGGCAGGAAATAGGTTTCTTGAAATCAGTCTTTCCGGCAAGATATGCTTGTTCTATTCCACATTTGAGAATTCCTCGCTCATCGTATAAAGCATAGGCACATTCCCGATTGTCACCGATGGTTGGAGTTCCTTTGTCCCCGTCTTTGTCTATCACCCATACGCCTTGTCTTTCAATAGCTTGTCTTCCTTCTTCGGTGATGAAGTCTTTTACGATGGGATAGATATCTTCCAAAATCTGCGTTTCTGAATCTTCCAAAGGTGCACCGGCATCTCCCTCCACACAGCAAGCTCCCTTGCAAGCTTCCAGATCACATACGAAAAAGTTTTCTTTGATATCATCGGACAGCACCGCGTTTCCCACTAAAATCATATCTCTATCTATTTATAGCGCAAAGGTAATCAATCGAACGGATTCAGTTTTTTTGCCTCGCAAAGTCTTTCGTCCGGACAAACATTTTAATTTATTAATTCAAGAACACGTCGAATCAAATTAAGTAAAGATCACGGGATTCGTAAACCGGCAACTTGCTGGTACTTTGATTTTGAAATTGGAGAAAAGTAATCAATCTCAATTACCCGAATCAGGTGGTTGAGTTACCTTATTTGCTTTTAATTAACAGTAAAAAACACATCGGAAATGGTGTAAAAAAAGAACCGCTCCTTTCGGAGCGGTTCAACCCAGCACTATGAAGAAAAGCTTTAACTGCTTTACATGTTGATAACAGGCAGGATGTTGAAAGGTTTTAGGGTCTTTGAAAATATTTTAAAAATTATCCAAAAACTACTCAGACGAGATTTGATAACCATTTGAGGATCTGAATTTCAGACTAAATGCAAACCTGATTGGTTGCTTTTTTAGCTATCCCATTCATCCAATGGAATAGCTAATCAATGAAAATGAAATCTGAATAAAAGATTTTACCTTACTTTGCATCGTGCAAGTCGTCTTGTCGCTGTCCTGGAAAGGAGAGAGGAAAGTCCGGGCAACACAGAGCGCCATACTTCCTAACGGGAAGGGTGCTGACTGGCGACGGTCAGTATACAGCTAGTGCCACAGAAAATATACCGTCCGACCCGATTTCTATCGGGATAGATAAGGGTGAAAAGGTGGGGTAAGAGCCCACCGGGCTGATGGTGACATCAGTTGCATGGCAAACCTTATGGGTTGAAAGATCAAATAGGCCCCGGACGAAGAGCTGCTCGTTCGATTCCCTCCTGAAAGGGTTGGAAATCCGGGGCGGGTAGATCGATGGAGCCTGCGCGTGAGTTCAGGCCTAGATAAATGACAGGAATCCCGTAAGGGAAACAGAACCCGGCTTACAGACTTGCACTTTTTTACTTTATATTAGACCCATGTCGAAAATCTTGATTATCGATGACGAAAAAGTCATCCGCTCTACCCTAAGGGAAATTCTTGAGTACGAAAAATTCGAAGTATCGGAAGCAAAAGATGGCGAAGAAGGCTTAGCCAAACTTCGTGAAGAGGAATTCGACCTCGTCCTTTGCGATGTGAAAATGCCTAAAATGGATGGAATAGAAGTGCTCGAACAGGCTAAGGCTCTGGATCGATCACCACAGTTCATTATGATCTCGGCCCATGGAAGTATTGAAACTGCCGTCGAAGCGACCAAAAAAGGCGCATTTGATTTTATCCCAAAGCCTCCCGATTTGAACAGACTTCTTTTAACGGTACGAAATGCCCTGGATAAAAAGAGTCTGGTGACGGAGACGAAAGTCCTGAAAAAAAAGCTTTCCAAAAAGCTCGACATGGTCGGGGAATCTGCCGTGATCTTACATGTCAAGCAAACTATTGAAAAGGTCGCTCCGACTGATGCGCGGGTATTGATTACCGGTCCAAACGGAACAGGAAAAGAACTGGTTGCGCATTGGATTCACCAAAAAAGCCATCGTGCAGCTGAGCCTTTTGTGGCTGTAAATTGTGCAGCTATACCTTCAGAATTGATTGAAAGTGAGCTTTTTGGCCATGAAAAAGGAGCTTTCACCTCGGCACATAAACTTAGACAAGGAAAATTTGAGCAAGCACAGGGAGGAACTCTGTTTCTTGACGAAATTGGCGATATGTCTCTTTCCGCACAATCCAAAGTACTCCGCGCCCTTCAGGAAAACCTGATCAACCGCGTAGGAAGTGACCGTGATATCAAAGTTGATGTTCGCGTGTTGGCAGCTACAAATAAAGATTTGAAAAAGGAAATAGAGCAGAATAGATTCCGGGAAGATCTCTATCACAGATTAAGCGTGATTTTGATTCAGGTACCTTCGCTGAAAGACAGAAAAGATGATATTCCTATTTTGGTTAGCAAATTTCTCGAAGACATCTCTCAAGAAAGCGGTGACGTGAAAAAAACAATCTCGCCTGATGCATTGAAAAAACTTCAGGAATTCCCTTGGACAGGAAATATTCGCGAACTTCGAAATGTGGTGGAAAGGCTGGTAATTCTTGGAGAACCAACCATTAGCCTTGAGGACATTAAAAAATATGCTGACTATTAAAGGTCAGCATATTTTTTTAGCTGTTTGCTTTCTGAGAAACCGGAGCTTTTGCGTAAGCAGGACAAGGTTTGCTGGATGCACAGGCTCCTAAAGCTAAAACTCCAACCAATAATGCAATCGTTGCTAATTTTTTCATACGTAATTTTTTAGGCCGGTCAAATATGTCTATTAATTTTTAAGATAGCAATTACTGCACCAACAAGTTGCAACCCCGGATTTCACTATTATCAAATCTTCCCAGGACCTCCAGAAATCCCTTTTCGTCAATTCTTCCCAAATCTTGTGTCTCGATGAACGCACAGGAATGGAAGTTTGCCAGGTCAATAATATTAATCCCTCCCTGCGATCTATTTGCCCAACTGAGCGGATCATTCACATCCCGCAATAAAACGCGCATTGAAGCCGGAATTGTATATTTCCCCTCCCCTTTTGAATAAGCCTGAGACATCAATTCGGTCATTCCATACTCTGAGTGGATGTTATGAACCCCAAAATACGGTTTCAAAATATCATGAACTTCCTCCCTGATCATCTCATTCCTGCGGCCCTTCATTCCGCCGGTCTCCATTACAATCAGGTTTTCCGGAGGCAAAAAAGTTTTTCCCGATTCCGCCAAATCCAACAAAGCAAACGTCACTCCCAGAAGGAGTATTTTTCTTTTTCCACCGGAAAGAGATTCAAGCTTTCCCAGAAGTTCGTCCTGATTGTACAGATAAAACCCGGAATGCTCAGATTGACTTTCCTTGATAAAATAATCCGCCATACTAACCAAACTACTTCCCGGTCGCTCCAGATAAGCAGGGAGCAATGCTAAAACATGGAAGTCACGGAGTGAACCATAAAAGGTTTCGAAAATATTCCGGGCATGATTCAAATACCAGCTTTCTGACCAGATGTAATGCCGGCTCGTAATCAATCCTGTGGTTCCGCTGCTTGAGTAATAATCTTCAAAATCCGAAGGGTACCCACAAACCACTTTGAAATCTTTAAAAAAACGAATCGGCAAAAAAGGGATTTGCTCCAGACTTTTCACCGAGTCGACATTCACTTTTCTGGCTTCCAGATATGCTTTGTAAACTTCATTGGCCTTTGCCTGGAAACGAAACAGTTCTAATGCGCGAGATTCGAAGTCTTTAAGAGATATATTTGTAAGCCCTTCTGAAAAACTTTTAAAATCCTGCATCGTTTTATAATTTGCATCAAAACCCAATCAAAGGATCAGATTAACTTTGGTTGTAAATTTACTTCCGACCTATGCGTTTCAAAAGCCAATTAGGATTATTCTTTTTACTCGTTGTATCATTTGCCTGCGTAAACCCTCCGGAAAATTTCCCGACTGTTCCCCAGATTACTTTTGAATCCCTCGAATACGTGACCACACCAGGTCCTGATTCGCTTATCGTAGATGTTAAGTTTCAAGACTCGGAGGGAGATTTAGGCCTTTCTTCCACAGATATCAATCCCCCTTTCAATGCAGTAGACTATCAAAGAGATGCGGCAGGAAACCTTATAACCTATGCAAAAAGACCTGCCGGAGCCCCTTCTTACAATCCTGTCGATTGGGTGATTGATCCGATCATTAACAATCAAGTCGTGAAGGATACCATTTGGGTGAAACAGAACCCTAATCAATACAATATTTTTGTTCGGTTCTATATCAAGAGAAATGGAAAATTCACCGAATTCAAATGGTCAGACCCTCCATTCTTCACCACTTTCAACGGTCGATTCCCAAGAATCCTGACCACCGAGGAAGGTCAGGCGGTGGAAGGTAATATCCGATATGGGATGCTTTCCTCAGGATGGCAATCAATTTTCAGAACTGATACCATTCGAGTTGATGTTGAAATACAAGACAGAGAACTCAATCGAAGCAATCAAGTTTCAAGTCCCGAAGTGACTTTAAAACAAATCACAAGGATCATACCTTAACAAAAAAGCTCCCGAAATAGGGAGCTTTTTTTGTCAGATCGTTGGAAACTTTTTAGGGTCCGTCTCGTTCATTATCGCGTAAACTTTTTCTACGACGTCTTCCGTGCTCGGCTTGGAAAAATAATCCCCATCAGAGGAATAAGCCGTTCTGTGGGGTTTAGCGGCCAAAGTCTGGGGCTCTGAATCCAAATATTTGAACACATCCTGATTTTCAATTACCTGCTGCATCATGTATGCAGAAGCTGCTCCAGGCACATCTTCGTCAGCAAAAATAACCCGATTGGTTTTCTTCACAGACTCCCCGATCACACCAAAAACATCAAAAGGCAAAAGTGTCTGAACGTCGACGACTTCTACTTCAATCCCAATTTCCGCAAGTTCGGCGGCAGCTTCCATCACGATTCTGCACATGGAACCATAGGTAACCACCGTAATGTCAGATCCAGCTCTAAGTATCTCAGGCTTACCCATAGGCACAGTGTACTGACCGAGATTTGTAGGCATTTTCTCTTTCAATCGATATCCATTCAAGCATTCGATCACGATTCCAGGTTCATCAGAATGAAGAAGTGTATTGTACATTCCGGCAGCCTGCGTCATATCTCTTGGCACACATACTATCATCCCGCGCAAAGAAGAAAGAATCATTCCCATCGGTGAGCCTGCATGCCAAACTCCTTCAAGTCTGTGCCCGCGTGTCCTTACAATAAGTGGTGCTTTTTGACCTCCTTTTGTTCTGTATTGCAGACAAGCTAAGTCATCAGAAAGCATTTGCAATCCAAATAACAAATAGTCCAAATATTGAATCTCAGCAACAGGCCTCAATCCTCTAAGAGCTGCACCGATTCCCTGACCAATGATCGTGGACTCCCGAATGCCTGTATCGATTACACGGGATTCACCATATTTTGCCTGAAGTCCTGCGAAAGCCTGATTCACGTCTCCGATTTTCCCAACGTCTTCACCAAAAGCAAAGAATCTTGGATCATGCTCCAACGTGTAATCAAAAAATGACTGCAAAACCTCTCTCCCATCCACCATTGTTGATTTCTCATCATAGCTAGCCGGGATTTCTTTAATATTTAGAACATTCCATTCAGAAGTAGAATATAAATGACTGTTGTATCGATCATGATTTAATGTTTCTTGATTTTCAAACCAGTTTTTCAACTCGGCTTTGCTCGTTTCAGAATCAAATCGCAGCGTAAACAAGCTTTTTCTGACAGCACTGATTACATCCTTCCGGATCGGATTGATAGTTTTAGACAGTTCATCAGCCAATTGATTTAAGACAACTTTTCGGCTACTTTGAGCAGCTGAGCTTCTGATCAGAGTAACAGCTTCCTTTAATTCGTTTTTTATCTCTCCTGAAAACTCAGCCCAGGCAGCTTCTTTTTGCTCTTTTACAATCGCTTTGGCTTCTGCTTCGATTTTATCCAAAGCATCGGCTGTCGCAATCTCGTTAGTCAAAATATAATCTCTGAATTTGGACATGCAATCCCACTCTCTTTCCCATCCAAGTCTTTCTGCAGATTTGTATCGCTCATGGGAACCTGAGGTGGAGTGACCTTGAGGCTGAGTCATTTCATCCACGTGGATCAACACCGGCACATGACCTTCCCGGGCAATTTCACCAGCCTGGAGGTAAGCCTGCACTAATGCTTCGTAATCCCAGCCTTTTACTTTGAAAATCTCAAAGCCTTTTTGGTTTTCAGTTCGCTGAAAACCGCTCAGGACTTCAGAAATACTTCCTTTTGTAGTGTGAAATTCCTGCGGAACTGAAATACCATAGCCATCATCCCAAACTGAGATAACCATCGGAACTTGCATCACCCCTGCAGCATTGATCGCTTCGAAAAAGATCCCTTCTGAAGTGGAAGCATTTCCTATAGTTCCCCATGCAACTTCATTTCCATTTACTGAAAATCCCTGAAGGTGTTTAAGACCTTTATTTTCTCTGAATAGTTTGGAGGCAAAAGCCAATCCCAATAATTTGGGCATTTGAGCAGCAGTCGGGGAAATGTCAGCTGCCGAATTATACATTTTGGTCAACTCTTTCCAAGACCCATCTTCATTCAATGATCGGGTGGCAAAGTGACCATTCATCAATCGACCGGCAGACGCAGGCTCAGCTTCCACATTGGTATGCGCATACAGCTGAGCGAAATACTGCTGGACAGAGAGCTCGCCCAAGGCCATCATAAAAGTCTGATCTCTGTAATATCCCGAGCGAAAATCTCCAAGTTGAAAAGCCCGAGCCATTGCCACTTGGGCTAATTCCTTACCATCACCAAAAATCCCGAATTTGGCTTTCCCCATGAATACCTCTTTTCTACCCACCAATGATGCATGCCTGCTGATCATGCAGACTTTGAAATCATTTAGGATATCCTCCCGGGTTAAGGCAGGACTTTGACGAGTTTTGAGATTCTGGTTTACCACAGCCATAGATCGAAGTTTACTAAAGAAAATTGGGTTTGGGACCGGTAAGGTTTACAACCTTCAAAAATAGGGAATTATCAATTTCAAGCAAATTTAGCCATTATTATTTTACCATCTAAAATTTGGAAGTATTTGCATTTAATTCAATGAAAAAGAATTTTATTCTGACAATTCGAATTTTTCAGTCAAATTAATTGATGATTCAGTAAAACCCATTTTCTGTTTTGAAGACTTCAAAACAGAAATATATTTTCGAAATTATCGATGTTTAAAATTTAAATTTTGAAATTTTCTGCATTCACAGACATAAAAAAGAAATAATCTATGGAAAAACAGATTTTTTCGAAATCAGACCAAATACTATTTTACAGAGCACTTTTCTGTTTGTCTTTGCTTAGTATCTTTGCGCCAATATTGAAATAACCCAAATAGAGAAATCATGACTATAGGTGTTCCTAAGGAAATTAAAAACAATGAAAACCGTGTAGCGCTCACGCCTGCCGGTGCTAAAGAATTGATCAAGAGAGGCCATGCTGTTTACGTGCAGCATTCTGCAGGGGTAGGAAGTGGATTTCCAGATGCTCAATACGAAGCTGCCGGAGCCCAAATCCTTCCAACTATCGAGGCAACTTACGAGATAGCTGAGATGATCATGAAGGTGAAAGAGCCCATCGAATCTGAATACAAGCTGATCAAAGCAAATCAATTGTTGTTTACCTATTTTCACTTCGCTTCTTACGAGCCGCTTACCAAAGCAATGGTAGCGAGCAAGGCGGTTTGTCTGGCTTATGAAACAGTAGAAAAAGCAGACAGAAGTCTTCCACTTTTAGTCCCAATGTCTGAAGTAGCCGGAAGAATGGCAATTCAGAAAGGCGCAAACTACCTTGAAAAACCACTTGGCGGCAGAGGAGTTCTTTTGGGTGGCGTACCGGGTGTGCTTCCTGCAAAAGTATTGATCCTCGGAGGAGGTATCGTAGGAACTCAAGCTGCCTGGATGGCTGCAGGCTTGGGTGCTGATGTTACGATCATGGATGTTTCTCTTCCGAGAATGAGACACCTCGCCGACATTATGCCTGCTAATGTAAAGACAATGATGTCTAACGAATACAAT
>JBILPR010000286.1:0-5700 GCA_044373795.1 Algoriphagus sp.
CTATCCTGACCCCAGCCGGTTTTGGTCAGTAATTGCGAAGCATAAAGTAAATGTTTTTTATACCGCTCCGACAGCAATCAGGGCTTTGCAAGCTTTTGGAACCGATCCGATTCAGGGTCATGATCTCAGTTCGCTGAAAGTACTCGGTTCCGTTGGGGAACCTATCAACGAAGAAGCTTGGCACTGGTATCATACCCATATCGGCGGAGGAAGATGCCCAATCGTCGATACCTGGTGGCAGACCGAAACTGGCGGAATTCTGGTTTCGCCTTTGGCAGGAATCACTCCGACCAAGCCGGCTTATGCCACCTTGCCCTTACCGGGAATTCAACTCTGCATCGTGGATCCGGAGGGAAATGAACTTACCGGAAATTCCGTGGAGGGCAATCTCTGCATCAAATTCCCATGGCCATCCATGATCCGAACTACCTACGGGGATCATGAGCGATGCAAGCAAACCTATTTCTCGACGTACAAAGGAATGTACTTCACCGGCGACGGAGTAAAGCGGGATCACGATGGCTATTATAGAATTCTCGGCCGTGTGGATGATGTGATCAACGTCTCCGGACATAGAATGGGAACTGCCGAAGTGGAAAACGCGATCAACGAGCACCCGCTGGTGATCGAATCTGCGGTGGTTGGCTATCCTCATGAAGTCAAAGGCCAGGGCATCTATGCTTATGTGATCTGCGATATGAAACACCGTACTGAGGAAAATCTGATCAACGAAATCAAGGAGATGGTTTCCAAAATCATCGGACCAATAGCCAAGCCCGATAAGATCCAGATCGTGACGGGACTACCAAAAACAAGATCGGGAAAGATCATGCGTCGGATCCTTCGCAAAGTAGCAGAAGGAAGTCTCGACAGCATGGGAGACACAAGCACCTTGCTCGATCCTGAAGTAGTGGATGAGATTATTGCGGGAAGAAAATAGAGGCCAGAGGCAATAAGGGAGAGGACAAGAAGCCAGAGCCAAGAGACAAGAGAAGCAAAGGATCTTGGCAATTTTTCTTGGTTTTCGGTTCTTGATTCTTATATCTTGATTCTAAAAAAATGGCCAACGTCATAGTCAACCGGGTAGCGGAATTTTTAAAGCGGTTTCCTCCTTTTTCTTTCCTTTCAAAAGAGGATTTGGAGAAGGTGTCAACCGCTGTGGAAATCCGTTACCTGGAAAAAGGAGAAGTCCTTTTCAGACAAGGTCAGGACGCTCAGCCTCATTTTTTTGTACTAAAAGAGGGGTCAATCCAACTTACTGAAACTCATCAGGAGTCGGAGGAAATCCAGGAGTATTGTGATGAAGGAGACGTCTTTGGCGTTTTGGCTTTATTGGGAAAAAGACCCTATTTGCTCAATGCAAGGGTGGTGGAGAACTCGTTGATTTATGCCATTCCCGTAGCAGTTTTCGAGCAAATGCTGGAACAAAACAGTCGTGTAGCCTTATATTTTGCAGCAGGCTTCGCAGCCGGTCAGGTTGTGATCAGGCAAGATTTATCCCAAAGCCAAAAAGCCCGGGGTTTATTGCGAGGAGAATCCAGGGATCATTCTCTCCTGATTTTTTCCGATCAATCTGAAATCAAAATCTCTGAAAAAGTCCTCACTTGCTCAGGAGCACAAAGCATCCGAACCGCAGCCCAAAAGATGACTGAAGCTCAAGTGAGCAGCATTGTCATAGTGGATGAAGGGAACAGGCCGATAGGAATTATTACAGACAAAGACTTGAGGTCGAGGGTAATTGTCGCATCCGTTTCCACGGAAATACCGGTAAAAGAGATTATGACTCCAAAGGTTATAACACGCAAGAAGACTGCAGGATTTTCTGACCTCTACCTCACCATGATCAAGAATCGGCTTCATCACTTGATTTTAACAGAGGATGGAACGGATCAAACTCCGGTTTCCGGGATTATCTCCGATCACGACATTTTGCTTTCCATGGGAAATAGTCCGGCCGTCCTGATACATGGGTTGATGAACACGCTGGATGCGAAGGAAATGAAGTCGATCCGGGATCGTGCCGAGCAAATGCTTCGTTACTACCTCGAAAATGAGGTGGCAATGGATTTTGTGGCATCGGTGATGACGGAAATCAATGATGTCATAATCCGTCAGGCGGGTCGAATTGCTGAGTCAGGTTTTGCCAAAGAGTATCCTGAATTTGCAGAGGTGCGCTATTGCTTTTTATCCATGGGAAGCGAAGGCAGGGAGGAACAATTACTCCGAACCGATCAGGATAATGCGCTGGTATATGAAGACGTTCCAGAGGATCTTAAAGAAAAAGCAGCTGAATATTTTCTTAAAATCGGTACTGCAATCGTGGAGGTCCTTTTGTCTTGTGGGTTTGCTTCCTGTCCGGGCAAAATCATGGCAAGCAATCCCGAATGGGTGCAGCCAATCAGTAAGTGGAAGACATATTTTTCCAACTGGATTTTGACTCCGACGCAAGAGGCTTTGCTGAAAGCTTCCATATTTTTTGATTTCAGACCTGTGACCGGAAGCAGCGGGCTGGCTGAAGAACTCAGCATGCATATTTACGAGGAGATCAAAAGCAGAGAGGTTTTCCTCAACTTTTTAGCGCTGAATGCGCTGATGAATCCTGCTCCGTTGGGATTTTTCAGGGACTTTGTGGTGGAAAAATCGGGTGAGCACCGCGACCAATTCGATATCAAAGCGAGAGCGATGATGCCGCTGACTGATTTGGCAAGATTGCTCGTTTTGAGTCATGGGGTGGTTGGAGTGAATAATACCTTCAAGCGATTTGAGCGATTGGCAGAGCTGGAACCTACAAATGAGGCCTTGTTTATTCAGGCTGGAAAAGCATATGAGATCCTCATGCGTATGCGTGCCTTAGAAGGTTTGCAGCGTGACAGCAGCGGTCGCTACATAAGCCCGGAAAGCCTGGGGAAGCTTCAGCGACAACTGTTGAAAAATGCATTTTCTCCAATTTCCGAACTTCAGGAAATCGTGCGGATCAGATTTCAATTAGACTATTTCAGGAAATGAGTTGGTGGGAATTTTGGAAACCGAAAAGCGCAAAGTCTGATTTTGTCGCTTCTTTTCTGGAGCAATCCAAAACCGCAATTCCGGGAATCAGAGCAATTGATCAACTCAATTTCGTGGTGTTGGATACCGAAACCACAGGTCTGAATCCAGCCGAGGACTTCATTCTTTCTTTTGGGGCGGTTAAACTCTCCAAAATGACTATTCGGGTGAGTACCGCAGTGGAGTGGTATCCGGTTTCTCCGAAAAATGGGAAAGGCACTGCAGCAATTCATGGGCTGATGGAATCAAAAACCCCCGTTCAGATTTCTGACTTTGTACCAAATCTGCTCGCGTATTTAGGAGACTCAATTTTGGTGGGTCATCACCTCGGATTTGATCTTGAGATGTTACTCAAAACTTGCAGGCCTTTTGGCCTGGAGGAATTCCCGAATTTTTGTGTCGATACGATGAATCTGGCGATCCGCCTGGAGCAGGGACCGAATGCCGATCGGCATCATTTCAAGCCTGGGGATTATAGTCTAGATGCACTTTGCGATCGATATGGGATTGAGAAAGACGATCGGCACACGGCGGCCGGAGACGCATTTTTGACAGCTCAACTTCTTTTGAAATTATTGATTGTAGCCAAAAATAAAGGGATAAAAGATTTTGGTACTCTCAGCAAATCTTGGTGAGAAGGGAAAAATAATTGATTTTTTCATTTAAGAAATGCACTTTTTTAATCGCTAAAAAAATGATTTAAAAGACTTTATTTCAGATGTTTATCTTTAAATTTATTTGATATTTTTTCTCACAATTTTTAACTACAATTCTATGTCAAAACTAAAACTTGACCCTTTGATTGTTAGCAGGGATCTCAACATCTCGTCAATTGAGGATCTCATCAAGTTCCAGCATCCGATCACAACAAAGTATCGTGCGCTTGGCGGTGCCGCTGGTTGGCTGGGTGTGGCCATCACACCTATTACAAAGTGTCCTGACACTGTTGGTTCCTATCAACATTATGTCAATGGTTCCATTTACTATCATCCTTCCGTTGGAGCGCATGAAGTACATGGATTGATTCGGGCTCGCTGGCAGTCACTTGGCTGGGAGCGGAGTTTTTTGGGTTACCCGCTGACGGACGAGACTACGACACCGGACGGAATAGGCAGGTACAATCATTTCCAGGGTGGAAGTATTTATTGGAGTCCTGCTTCAGGCGCTTGGGAAGTTCACGGGGCGATTCGTGGCAAATATTCCAGCATTGGTTGGGAGCGGAGTTTTTTGGGATATCCCCTGACAAATGAAACAACCACTCCGGATGGTATTGGACGGTATAATCATTTCCAGCATGGAAGTATATATTGGTCCCCCGGAACCGGTGCATTTGAAGTTCATGGGCTAATCCGTTCTCATTGGGCGTCTATTGGATGGGAAAAAAGCGTTCTCGGCTATCCGATTTCTGATGAGCTGGTAGTTTTCGGCGGTGATGGTCGCATTTCCCATTTCCAGAGAGGAAGTATTTATTGGTCACCGACTGCGGGAGTAAGAGTTTTGAGGGAGAGAGTGCGGGTTCACGTGAAAATTCTGGAGAATCCAACTTCTTTTACTCTGAATCAGCAATTCGCAGCCATGCAGGAAGTATATGCCATCGCAGGAATTCGAGTGGATTGGGCTACAACAGAGAATCTCTCCATTCCATCATTGAATGACATAGATGTGGGAGGTTGTACCATGGGAAGTGTGACAGCGGAACAAACGACCCTTTTTGGTCAGCGGAATTTCGTCGGAGTAAATGATGTAGTGGTCTATTATGTGCGTAGTACAGTTCCGGGATACAATGGCTGTGCCGCTCACCCTGCCGGAAGGCCGGGTTGTGTAGTGGTCAGGTCTGCTAGTCGTTGGACACTTGGCCATGAGTTTGGGCATGTTCTCGGTCTGAATCATGTGAGTGACAACAACCGATTGATGACCGGAAATGGCACCTTTAACATCACCAATCCGCCACCTGATTTGACATCTACAGAATCCAGTACGATGAGAGCATCAGCATTAAGTACCGTTCTATAATGTCCACTCTAAATTTTTAAAATTATGGCACAAGCAAGAAGTACAGCCAATAAGGCTTTTGAAATACAAGATCTCCTGTCATTTCTTCGACAGGATGAATTAGATTATCCGGCAGGAGCTGCCAAGTTTGGTAAGGCTGCAATCCCGATTTTGGGGGAATTGGTGGAAGGAAGCGATGAGAATCTCGCGATTAAAGCAGCGTATCTCCTTGGCTTTATCGATGATGCGGCTGCGAATCCGATTTTGGAAAAAGCTGCAAGTCAGGGAATCGCACCGGTGAGGATTGCAGCAGCTTACGGAGCCCAAAAGAAAAGCGCTGCTGTTGCGGAAAAAATCCTCCAAAGATCTCTGGAGGATACTGATGCCTCGGTTGTTAAATTTGCCCTCAGGTCGGCTACGGCTATGAAACTGGGGAAAAATCTCCAGCCAAAAATCGATAAAATCTCCAAAACCTTTTTTGATGAGGAGGTCAAATCTGCAGCTTTGGAGGTTTTGAAAAAGATCAAATAAATCAAATCAAGTGAATCGAAAGGACTGTCAGTTTGATGGTCCTTTTTTATTTCCAGACCACGTCAACTTTTCCGAAGGCCTTCAGCTGAACCATAAGTCCGTTGGCAGCCGGGTAAAATTCTCCCGGAACGA
>JBILPR010000287.1:0-5694 GCA_044373795.1 Algoriphagus sp.
TGTGATCAAGGACAATAAAGTGGTAGGTGAAGAGCGATTATTTTCTGAGGCACAAACCCGGTTCAGATACATTGTTCAGGGTCCTGATCAGGCACTTTATGTAATCAATGATGATCCGGAAGGCAATATATTTAAAGTAATGCCTTTCTGAAAAGGTAGAATTCAACTCCTCTGGAAGTTAAAAACAGACGTCTCCAACAAACCTGAATTGAAAGTAAATTGCAAAAGCCCGGAAGGATATCTTTCCGGGCTTTTGCTTTGGATCTTATTTCAACCTGTTGGTGGCTTTTAGTCCCTTCTTTTCTCCAATATCTCATTCACTTTTTCCTGATTGGCACCGAAAGAGGGTGTCTTCGCAACATCATCCAAATACCGATCGATATAGCTCTGGCTCAATTCTGAGCTGTCCCCATATTTCTCTCGCAACTTTTCCAGTCGGACATGAAGATCCTTTTTGATTTCGGCATAGGCAGGATCGTTGTAGACATTCGCTAATTCCTGAGGATCCTTTTTCCGGTCTATCAATTCCCATTGATCTTCGACAAAATAATAATGAATCAGCTTATATTCCTTGGTCACAATCGCATAGTGTCGGTTGACCATATGCTCAGCCGGATATTCATAATAATGGTAATACACCGCGTCCCGAGTCCATTTCTCAGGCTCACCGGTAAGCAAAGGAATCATGCTCTCTCCCTGCATATCTTCCGGAGCCTCGATTCCTGCAGCATCCAGGAAGGTTTGCGCAAAATCCAGATTCTGAACCATCGCATCTGATTTTTCTCCGGGATTTAATCTCCCCGGCCACGCCACCAAAAGCGGAGTTTTAAAAGATTCATCGTACACGAATCGCTTGTCAAACCAACCATGCTCGCCGAGGTAAAAACCCTGATCAGAGGTATAGACGATGATCGTATTTTCCATCATATCATTGGCTTCCAGATAATCCAATAACCTCCCGACATTTTCATCCACTGCCCGAATCGTACCCAGGTAGTCCTGCATGTAGCGTTGATATTTCCACTTCATTTGGTCTTCCTCAGTCATAGAAGGATAATTTTTTTTGAACCTATCATTGACTTTGGAATAGGATGCCATGAAGTTTTCTTTTTGGGAAGGAGTGAATCGACCGACCTCGTTTACAAAGCGTCTTTTGTCAACACCGATTTCTGTAATTCCCAATTCGTCCATTACCTCCGGAAAAACTTTATTGTCTCCCGACCAGCCCATGTCTTTGAGTATATTCATCTCTGCTTCCGCAGCGGCTGGAGTCCGACCTGAATAATCATCAAAAAGCGTCGGAGGCTCTGGGAAAGTCTTGTTTGTAAATTCTTCCATATGCCGCTCGGCCATCAGCCAGGACCGATGGGGAGCTTTGTGCAAGTACATCAACATGAATGGCTGATCGGGATTTCGTTCTTCTTCCAGCCAGTCCAAAGTCATGTCTGTAATGATATCGGTCACGTATCCTTCCACTTTTATAGTGCCTTCATTTTTGGTGATAAAATCAGGGTTGTAATACGAACCCTGACCGGGAAGAATCTTAAACTGATCAAATCCCTTTGGGCTGTTGCCAAAATGGAGTTTTCCAAACATAGCGGTCTGGTAACCGGATTTTTGCATGATTTGGGGAAAAGTGACATTGGTCGTATCGAAAGGGAAATGATTATCGATTTTCCCGTTCATATGCGAATGCTTCCCTGTCAGGATCGTGGCCCGTGAGGGGGCACAAATTGAATTGGTCACGCTGGCATTGGTAAACAACATGCCCATTTTTGCAATCCGGTCAATGTTCGGAGTCTCAATAAGTTTGTTGTCATACGCCGAAATGGCCTGATAAGCATGATCATCAGACATGATGAAAATGATATTGGGACGACTTTGAGCAAAAGCTTTTTGGTCACTACAGGAAATAGTAAAAACAAAAACCAAGAAAATGGTGATTAACGGTCTATATGCCATAGTCGAAGGAGGGTTAGAAGAGATTATTTTTTTTGATTTTAGGCTTTCTTGCCTTTAATGAATTCTCTTTAGATAAATGACTGGAAGACGCGAGTAATCCTAAATCAAAGTTCCCTCTGGATTTTGAATTATTTAAATAAAGAAATAGCAGGATTGCATAGATACACGTTAGATTATACGTTTATCCCCCATCTAGCCACTACAAGAATAAAGGTGTTGAAGTTCAAATCTACCTGCTGTGGTCTGGTAGCTATCGGACTATCATCTGGCGTCTGTGGACGATTATCCGCTGTTCAAAGTTCCTATTAGCACTATTGGCAAATTAGCAGATAGTCATCTTAAATTTTATCCAAATTAGGTAGAAAGGGAGTTTTTACTTGGTTATGGGTCAGAAATCCAGAACTCTCCTTTTCAGAAACTATGCAGGTAATGCATGTTACCTTGCTGTTTTTGATTTTTCCAGAAGATCCGACCAGTCAGTTTCCAGGAAATTAGGTCCGGTGGTCATCTCTGAGTGTACCACCCCCGGATAGCCTGTGTTCCACTCCATTAGCTGAATTTTACCGGATTGATCCATTACCAGATCCCAGCCAATTATCCCCATGGTAGCCTCTAAGTCATGTAGTTCTTCACACTTTTTCACCATTTGATCAAAATCCGGAATTTTCTCCCCTTCCCAGCCGATCTTTGAATCCGGATGATATTCAAGCAAATTCCAATCAGAATCTAACGAGAACCGACCCAGACACCCATCAGTGGAGACTCCCACTACCAACCTTGAAGAAGCAGATACTCTGTCCACACCATCTCTTCCGAATCGCATAAATGCAGCCATTTTTTTTGCTGGCTTTCCCCAGGATTTGACTGTGGTGATTCTCAAAGTAGCCACGCTGTCGGGGGAAAATCGAGAATACCATTCATGTTGATGGATAGGAAGCTGAACAACAAAATCACCCATTTTACTTTCATCCAAAACATCGAAATCTTTTTCAGTCAACCGATAAAATCCCTGTCCTCGCATGGAAGAATTTGTTTTAAGAATTACCTGAGGAGTTTTTGAAAAAAAATAATCTTTTACCTGAACCTTATTCATCAACTGATCATCAACTGTGATCCAGCATCCTCGAACGAAATACCCTAAATCGGGCATTTCATCAGCCTTCAAAATTCTTTTGGCCAAATGGCGAAGGTCACTGATAGAACTGTGAAAACCATTTTTTAAAGGCAATACATGGCGGTGAAAATAATTGTCTGGGATCCAGCCCTCTTTAAACTCTCCCTGGTAAACCGCATAAGCTTTGAGCCAAGGAGCATAGCGAATCGATCCTAGCTTTTCTTTGGCATAAATTGCTATTTGCCTCTCTTTGTTGGAATCCAGCCGATGGGTGGGAAGTTTGCTTAAAATAGCTTTGACGGCTTTTTCTGCGATTTGTTTCTGCTCTTTGTCATGTCTGAGATAAACCTGCTCAGAGGAAAAGACCTTCGCTTTTTTCTTCAAAAAAGAATACAATTCCATTCGATTTACAATTTTGATTTATGCCCTTAGGACAGGAAACTATGGAAAATAAAGGTCAGTTTCGTGTTTTTTTTGACCATCCCACAGGTTTAAAGTTGGAAAATAATTTCAAGAATACATCAAAAGAGCAAAGAGAGTCCTTTTGCCTTCGGGATACTTTTGATTATGGTAAGAATAATTTTAAAGATCGAACTACTTTGAATTGAACATAATCAGCAGTTATCCTTTCCGTGTAAAGCCTCAGGCTTCCTGCTGCATAAATGCAGGGAGTAAAACAGACATGTTTTTATTCACAGGCCGTGGGCTATTTTTTTCCAGCTGTGTTTGGAATACAGGCCAGAATTTAAAGGGAAAATTAGAAGGTTCAAAATGAAGGCAATTCCCAACTCTGTTTAAAACCTATAAACTAAAAACGCCATCCCGAAATCCAGGATGGCGTTTTCTAAAAAGATTCTCAGTTTTTAATGTTCCGAAAATTGGCTCAAATCGGCATTATCTTCCAGCCGTTTCAGTTCCTTTTTACCATAGGCAATCTTGGTAATCACCACATATAGCACAGGAACAAAGAAAATAGCCAGGAATGTTGCAGAAAGCATCCCCCCGATTACGGTCCATCCGATTGTCTGTCTTGCTACTGCACCTGCGCCGTTGGAAAGTGCAAGCGGAACCACTCCCAGAATGAAAGCAAGTGAAGTCATGATAATCGGTCGAAGTCGGAGCTTCACTGCATCTAGCGTAGCTTGTACAAGCGGCATCCCTTTATCTACCCGTTCCTTCGCAAACTCCACAATCAGGATTGCATTTTTGGCAGCCAACCCAATCAGGGTAATAAGGCCAATCTGGGCATAGACATTATTGTCCAATTTGGGCAAGAAAGTGAGTGCTAAAATCGCCCCAAACGCTCCCAATGGAAGCGCCAGTAGCACTGAAAATGGTACTGACCAACTTTCATAAAGTGCCGCCAAAAGCAAGGAAACCAAAATAATTGCGAGCGAGAAAATCAAAATCGTACTGTTGCCAGCAGACATTTCTTCCCGGCTCAATCCTGAGAAATCATAGCCATAGCCAGCAGGAAGAACCTCAGCAGCTACCTCTTCCAAGGCTTGGATTGCCTGTCCGGAACTATATCCGGGTGCAGCATTGCCGTTAACTTCCGCAGATCTGAACAGGTTATAGTGAGAAATTACCGGGGCATTTTCCACCACTGTATAATTGACCAAAGCACTAAGTGGCACGGATTCATTCTCACGGTTCAAGACATAGTACTTTTGAAGATCCTCAATTCCGCTTCGGAAACTGGTGTCAGCCTGGGTCACTACCCGGAAGTTTCTGCCGTATTTGGTGAAATCATTCACATAGCTGGATCCCATCATACCGGACATCGTGCTGAACACATCCGTCATTGAAACTCCCAGTTTCTTTATTTTTTCACGATCTACTTCCACATGATATCCCGGAGTCCTAGCGGTAAAGAAACTGAATGCCATGGCAATCTCAGGTCTGGCATTTGCCGCCTGAAGGAATTGCCCCAAGACCTGCTCCAACTCCTTCACGTCTCCTCCGGCTTTCTGCTCCAGCATAAAGCTAAAGCCGCCAGTCTGTCCAAGACCCGGAATAGCCGGAGGTGGTACGACCACAATATTTGCCCCTTCTATCGCCCGGAACTTTCCGTTTAGTGCTCCGATGATCCCGAAGAGTTGAAGTGAGGGATCTTTTCGCTGATCCCATGGATGCATCTGAACGAAGAAAGTGGCAGAATTTGGCTTGAAAGAAAAGTTGATCGCATTTAATCCCCCAATCCCGGTTACGTTGTTGATTCCTTCTGTGCCCCGGATCAGTTCGACCATTTCCGCCATCACTTCGCGGGTTCTGGAACTGGAAGACCCTTCCGGTAATTCAACCGAAACGAAAAGTCGTCCTTCGTCTTCAGTAGGCAAAAAACCGGTTGGCTTTGCCTGAAAAAGACCAAATGTCCCGGCAAAAATGCAGACCAGGATAATCAAGACCAGGGGGGCTTTCCTGATCCAGGTTTTTACCCCGCTGGAATAATTTGTAGTTACTTTTTCAAACCAATTATTAAACCAAAAGAAAAACTTGTTCAGCCCTTTCCCATCCTTATTTACCTCAGAAGGCCTGAGCAAAATACTGCAAAGTGCCGGAGTCAAAGTCAAAGCCACGAATGCTGAAATCAAGACTGAAATCGCAATAGTGATTGC
>JBILPR010000288.1:0-5693 GCA_044373795.1 Algoriphagus sp.
CCTACTTTTATTATAAATAGCTAAAATACAGCAAGTTAATAGAGCCCTGTTCCCGCTACTAAAAAATTAGGTGATCATTTCATGGTCACCTTTTTGCTTTTTATACCTTATTTCATACAGTTTATATATTCTATTGGATTCCATTTGATTAAAATTGTCCCATAATCTGTCCCCCTATTTGTCCCTTTTTTCCGTTTTTACCTGAGATTATCGAATTCTCAATGCCTGAATTCAAGATGTTGAGCGTAGCAACTAGGTAGATTTGGCTGTTATTTCTTTTTGATTGCTTTTTTTCTAAAGATTCCAGCGCTTTTTCCATACTGAAAACTCTGATGGTTTGATTCGATAGCGAACAAAATTTCCTTCATGTAGCCCCAGAAGTTCAGTGTCCACGACTTCATTGAATTTTTCCTGATCTTCGTTGGGAAGCTTTTGAGCTTCTATTTTGACTGCTTTGGATGCTTCTGCTTTCCCCATTGCCTTACTGACGATGTATCCAACAGCTTCTCGTATTTCTTCCCTGTATTTCATGCGGAATGGATCGGGTTCACCTAGTGATTGACGGATTGCCGAATAGCGTAAGGCAGACCTTTCATATGCCCAAAGAAAAACATCTTTGAATAACTCGATTCGATTTAATTCATAGATGCCAAGCATGCCCTTGATATAACTTTCTTCCGGAACATCGATAAATGAAAGTGGGGCAAGATTTTGTCGGTTAAATGGAAGGTTTGCTGCCAATCTGGAAACGCGCTTATTCACATCATCAAAAGGTTGTAGATATGGTAGATGGACCAGAATGAAAAAAGCCTGCTCAAACGGGTTTTCTATTTGTCTTGCTTTTTCAAGAATCAGATCAAATAACTCTTCAATGAGCTGTGGTATTCCCAATGGAGTAAATACAGAATTTGTTATTCCCACCCCAAATATGCGAAGTCTACCTGATGCAGCCGGATTGGGCAATAAGTTGTTGGAAAGTAAAGCATGTAAGTTGAGGATTGTATATCGATTGAAATCCACCTCATTTGATGATTCTACCAAAAACTCAATGGCTTCCTTGTGATTGAGGATCATTTGGGTTTCTTTGGGAGATTTGTTGGTCGCTGCATGTCCCTCATGAATTAGCAACTCTGTGTCCAGTAAGGAATAAGTATTTCCTTCCAATCGGCTGGAGTTCCATGAAAGATCGATCAGCAGCCGGTTTAATATTTCACGGGCGTATGTTCCTGCAGGCTGATTTTCGTCCCTTGTCTTTCCCCATTCTGCCAACTTTTGTTTTTCTTCGATACTGAAATAGCTGTCAAAATTTGGGAGATAGTTTTCTAAAAAGGATCGATCATATCCGACTGGCGTTCTTTGGATTTCAGGACGGGAAACCAAGGCTAAAATAGCCTTTCCTTCTTCTGAAAGTGGAATGGTTGATCGTGGTTCCTCTATTGATTTAATCCTTCCGGAATCCTGAGTTTGCTCAAGGACATTTGCATAATATCGTGTGGACCGAGCATCTCCTTCCACTCGGATGAGGCTATTTTCTTTTAGACTTTTAAGCCGTCTTTGAAGAGCTCTCTTTTCAATTTGAAATGGAAGCAACTTAAGGAGTTGTTCTATACCTATTCCATCAGAAGATGATGCAATTATTTCTTTAATCAGTTGGAGCTCATCTCGACTTACCATCTTCAATCCCATTTGTATCGCGACAATAATAGCATAAGAATGACGCAATAAAAAGAATTGTGTCACGATAATTGACGCAATATTAAAAATCGTGTCATTTTTTGTATTAAAATTTTTAGTTTAGGCTTTCATTGGTTTTGCTATTCCTTCGGAAAGTAGAGATCGATTTTGCTGGGTAAGCAATTCCTGTCGCCAATGGAGTTTTGGCCAAGTTATATGAACTATATTTTGGCTGCAATATCTAATTGCTGCCGATAATTAGGAGTAGATTTAGAGGGATTACTTTTTGTGGTTTAAAATTCCGTTTTTCTCCCAAAATTAAAGCTCTCTATTTGCCGTGATGCTTTGCCTTAATTTTTACTTATGCCTGCCTTCGTTTTTGGCAGTAGGTTTGAGTGTAACTATACTTTTTTGATTGTTTTAGAACCATTAGAGATTAGATTTCTACCCTCCGACGAACGCTCATAGCGAAGAAATTCCGAGGCTTTTATATGAATTCAATGAATTGGCGGGATCTCAGAGCAAGGAAGTGGACTAGCAACTGACGGCTAAAAGCGAATACTGGAGATTGATCTGAAGTGGCACCACTAGTGCGTGCCTTTCTACGCATGATCTAGAACTTTAATGGAAAAATTATTGTGCTGAATAAATGGTCTTATGCCTGATCTGAATCAGTGCTAATGGGTACATTTTTAGTAGTTTCTCTTAATATAAGTTCTGGATTGATGATAATCTTTTCGGAAACCATAGGTTCGTTCTTGTTCAAGATTGAGATGATTTTTTGGGCGGTGAGTTCTCCCATTTTTGAAGCCACTTGTTGTACTGTGGAAAGTTTTGGACTCATGTAAGTTGCCACAGGTTCGTCAGAAAAACCAATTACAGAAATATCATCAGGAACCCTCTTGCCCATTTTATTTAGTACATTGACAGCATAGTGGGCTGCATAGTCATTGAATACAAATAATCCATCAAGCTTGGGATGCTTTTTCAGTGTTTTTATGAGAAATTTGTCAATGGAAGACAGCTCAAACTCAAAGTAATGAACTAAAGACTCTCGCATTTTTATTTCATGGGAGGCAAGAGCGTCTAAGTATCCATAGAGCCTGTTATTGCTGTTGTTTAGATTAATACTGCCGGTGATGTGCGCAATATATTTGCAGCCGGTTTTCAACAAATGATCAGTAGCATCGAAAGAGGCTTGGTAATCATTAGTGATTACTTTCGGGACTGGGAGAAAATTCGCCACCCGGTCAAAAAACACAATAGGCACTTCATGTTTAAGTAGCTGTTTAAAATGGTCAAATGTCTTAGTTTCTCGGGAAATAGCAACCAAAACCCCGTCAACTCGATGTTTGAGACAGGTTTGGATAGCCTGAATTTCTTCCTCGAGTGACTCATTTGTACTGAACAGGAGCAGTGAATAATCAGTTTCTTTCAGGACTTTTTGTATACCCTCTACAACTTTAGAGAAAAAGTGGACCGAAAGCTGAGGTACTATCACAGCAATGATCTGACTTTCTCCCTTGCTCAAATGATGGGCAGTGGAGTTCGCCTGATACCCCAATTCATCAGCAAGGTTTTGCACCAATGCACGTGTCTTTTCACTGATGCGTGCGTGACTGCTTAGCGCACGAGAAACCGTAGAGTGCGATAAATTCAGTTGTTTGGCTATTTCTGTAATAGTGATATACCTTCCCATGGTAGTAATATAAGATGCACACCTGTGCATAACAACTATTTTTATTTGATGTCGAAACCAAGAACAAATACTGCTAATATGCAAGCATTGTATTTTATTAGCTAGACACATAATGCAGAAAAACAGGTTACTGAAAATCGATAATTCAGACAATGTGCTGGTGGCTCTTGTAAACCTTCACCCAGGTATTATATCTTACGAAGAGTTGAGCATCAATCTTCCCGGGACAGTAAAGCAAAAGCACAAATTTTTAACAACTGATCTGAAAAAAGGAGAGAAAATTATCATGTATGGAGTGCCTGTAGGAAAGGCCAATTGGGATATGAAGGCTGGTGAGGTAATTACCATAGAGAACGTCATTCATTTTGCTGACGAGGTGATGATAAATGAAGGTGGATACGATTGGAATAAGCCAAACATAGGACAATGGAAGGGCAGAACTTTTTTAGGATATCACAGACAGGATGGTAAAGTAGGGACAGCTAATTTTTGGCTTTTTGTACCCTTGGTTTTTTGTGAAAACAGAAATCTAAAAGTAATTGAAGAAGCGTTGTCCAAAGGACTGGGCTACTACAAGCCAAACAAATACGAAGAATATGTAAGGAACAAGATTTCTTCGCAAACTCCTGTTCAGACTTCCAGTCCCGAAAGGCAGATGTTTGAAAACATCGATGGTATCAAGTTTCTCTACCACCATGGAGGATGTGGAGGCACAAGACAGGATTCTGAAACGCTGTTGAGGTTATTGGCCGGATATGTCTGTCACCCAAATGTTGCCGGTGCCACAGTACTGAGTCTGGGTTGCCAGCATGCCCAGATAAGCTGGTTTCAAGAAATCCAGAAAGAACTGTACCCAAAGGTGCAGAAGCCTGTCATCTTTTTGGAGCAGCAAAAACTCCTTTCCGAAGAAAAATTAATCACTGAGGCAATCGATCAGACGATCGATCAACTCGTGATTGTCAATAAAATCAAAAGACAGCCCGCCGGGCTGGACAAGTTGGTGGTTGGTTTGGAGTGCGGTGGATCAGATGGTTTTTCCGGCATTTCAGCCAATCCCGCGGTGGGGCATGTTTCAGATTTGATTCTAGCCTTAGGCGGTGCTTCTATTCTGAGTGAATTTCCGGAGCTCAACGGCGTGGAGCAAAACATCGTAGACCGCTGTGTTTCAAAGGAAGTCGCTGAGAAATTTTTGAGTATACAGCGGGCCTACGAGGAGCGTGCAAAAGCTGTGGGATCGGGTTTCGATATGAATCCTTCTCCGGGAAATATTAAGGATGGCTTGATTACCGATGCCATCAAATCGGCCGGAGCAGCCAAAAAAGGCGGCAAAGCACCTGTCAGTGCCATTTTGGATTATACGGAGCCGTTGACTGAATCCGGCCTCAATTTGCTGTGCACCCCTGGCAATGACGTGGAGTCGACCACCGGGCTAGCCGGATCCGGGGCCAATGTGATCCTCTTTACGACAGGCCTTGGCACACCTACCGGCAACCCCATCACACCAGTCATCAAGATCTCCAGCAACACAGAGCTGTTTGACCGAATGAATGATTTGATCGATTTGGATGCAGGCGGTATTATCCGTGGAGAAGTTACCATTGAACAAGTCGGTGAGGCATTTTTAGAAAAAATCATTGCTGTAGCAAGTGGAGAGCAAACCAAAGCGATGAAGTTAGAACAAAACGATTTTATACCATGGAAAAGGGGAGTATCACTATGATGAACGGATTTGATTTGACTGGCAAAATAGCGGTGGTCACAGGTGGTGGCAGTGGAATAGGCAGGGCGATATCCATCGCTTTGGCAAAAAACGGAGCCAAGGTTTCCATCTTTGATTTGAATGAAAGTAACGCTCAGGATGTCGCTCTCGAAATCACAAATGCCGGTGGGGACGCCACCGCAGTGAAATGTGATGTCTCTGATGAGCAAAGTGTAAAACAAGCGATGGATCGTAGATCTATAGACATATTGATTAACAATGCCGGTATAGCTCATATCGGAAACGTGAGCAATACGACTTCTGAAGACATGGACAGGATCTACAAGATCAATGTAAAAGGTGTCTATTACTGCCTCAAGGAAGGAGTGGATCTCATGAAAGTTAAAGGAGGTACGATCATCAACGTCTCTTCTATCGCTGCACATGTGGGAATTTCAGACAGATTTGCCTACTCCATGAGCAAGGGGGCTATTCATGCGATGACCTTGTCCGTGGCCAGAGATTTTTTGGCAAATAATATCCGGTGCAACAGCATCTCTCCGGCCCGTGTTCACACGCCGTTTGTAGATGGGTTTTTGGCAAAAAATTATCCCGGAAACG
>JBILPR010000289.1:0-5658 GCA_044373795.1 Algoriphagus sp.
CTACGATGTGGAAAAAGTGATGGAGCCGACCTTCATCATCCGAAATAATCAAGTAGGCAAAATGTCTGTCGTGGATGAAGAACTAGGCCTGAAAATCAGTTTGGAAAACATACTTCCCGAGCAAAACAAATTCGTCTTCAAAGTCAATCAATACCAGAAAGACTACGTGGTGATGAAAGCAATCGTGAAGCCGTACATCAACGTACTTTGGATCGGAACAATCATCATGCTCACCGGATTTACGGTCGCTATTTTCCGCAGATTCGACGAGTTTAAGAAGATGCGAGACAAAGGGCTTGAGTAATTCCGAAGTTTGAAAGCTGAAGGATGAAAGTTGAAAAAATAAAAAAATAGCCTGGCAGCAGCCGGGCTTTTTTATGGGCGATTTTTGATTTCAGAAGTAAGATTTGAATCTTCAAAATTCCGGCTTATTGAGACGCAGGATAAATCAAGGCAATTTTTTTTTTTTCGAACCTTAGTGTCCCCTATGCGGGAGCTTTAAATCGTGGTACAGCGGCTAGCAATTTCTTTGTGAATTTTGTTTCTTCTGTGGTTGATTTTTTTACCACAAAGGAAAAGAAGACAACAAGAGAAATAAGTGGTGGAAATACATAAGTGGTTATATTCTGCGTCTCTTTGTTATTTAAAAACAGTCCGTCGTCTGGAGACATAGGATAACCAGACACTCTGGAAAGCTGAAAAGCCCGGAGTACCCGAGCTTTTCAAATTTCAGACTTCTGATTTCAGACTTCTGCTTTCAGAATTAAAGCAAGGGAGTGAACTGCTTCAGGAATCGGACATCATTTTCGGTAAACAATCTTAAATCCTTGATCTGATATTTCAGCATCGCTATTCGCTCGATTCCCATTCCGAAGGCAAACCCGGTGTATTTCTGCGAGTCAATTCCGCAATTCTCAAGCACATTCGGATCGACCATTCCTGACCCTCCGATCTCAACCCAACCGCTCTGCTTGCAGACATTGCAGCCTTTTCCTCCGCAGATCAGACAGGAAATATCAATCTCTGCGCTTGGCTCGGTGAAAGGGAAAAAGGAAGGTCGGAATCTCACTTTGGTCTCCTTGCCAAACATCTCCTTGGCGAAGTGATAGAGGGTGTTTTTCAAATCAGCAAAACCGACATTTTCATCCACATACAAGCCCTCGACCTGATGGAAGATGCAATGTGCACGAGCTGAGATTGCCTCGTTTCTGTAAACTCTTCCCGGAGATAGCGTGCGAATTGGTGGCTTTTGGTTTTCCATCACCCGCACCTGTACGGATGAGGTGTGCGTACGAAGCGCGATATCAGGGTTTTTCTCGATGAAAAAAGTATCCTGCATTTCCCTCGCCGGATGGTTTTCGGGGAAGTTCAACGCGGTGAAGTTATGCCAGTCATCTTCGATCTCAGGACCTTCGGAAAGATTAAAACCAATCCGCTCGAAGATCTCAATGATCCGCTGACGAGTAGCTGTAAGCGGGTGAATTGCCCCTAAACTTTGATTGCCAGGGGGAAGAGTCAGGTCAATTCCGACTGATTTAGACTTTTTATTTACTTGAGCTACTTTCTCGATCAGTTCCTGAAACTTCTCCTCAGCGAGTTGCTTCACACTGTTTACCACCAAGCCATACGCCTTTTTCTCCTCATTGGGGATTTGGCCCATGGCTGCAAAAAGTTCTCCGACCACACTTTTCTTGGAGATAAACTCCATTCTGTAGGCTTCGAGTTGGTCCGGGGTGTTTGCGTCTGCTGCAGCTATTGAAGCTTTGATCGCTTCTATTTTCTCCTGATACATGAGATAGAAATTATTCGAAACGCAAAGCTAAGAGATTTGGTCTTGAATGGAAAGTTTAAAATCTGAATCAGCTGGGCGTTAGACATTGAAAAATTGGAAGGTTGAAAAATTTGAAAATTTAGTCCTTCCGAGGTTCGCAAGAATTGAATGCTTGAAGTTCAGATGATCTCGTCAATTGTAATTCGCCTTTCAACGATTGAAAACTATTTTAACGGCTAAATCCAATCGCTTAACACCCCTCGTATCTCTCTCCAAATACAAAAACAACAAAACCATGAACGTTAACAATTTCTTCAAAATGGCTATTGCAGCCTTCATTTTCTTATCAGCAAACGTAGCTTTTGCTCAAATGGAAAAAACAGTAACAGTCCAGTCGGTGGCGCACCGATGTACCCATCCAAAAACATCGTGGAAAACGCAGTAAACTGCGCGGATCACTCGACATTGGTTGCAGCAGTGAAGGCGGCAGATTTGGTGGAGACTCTTCAGTCTAAAGGACCTTTCACAGTTTTCGCTCCTGAGAACTCAGCTTTCGCAAAGCTTCCTGCCGGAACAGTTGAAACTCTTTTGAAGCCAGAAAACAAAGCTCAGCTGACTTCAGTCCTGACTTACCATGTGGTAGCGGGCAGAAGGGGATCGAAAGAAATCGCTGAAGCAATCAAAAAAGGAAATGGCAAAGCTGTGCTGACTACAGTACAAGGTGGAACGATCACCGCTTGGATGAAAGGCAAAGACCTCTACATCACGGACGCAAACGGTGGACAGTCTAAAGTAACCATCGCCGATGTATGGCAGTCAAACGGTGTAATTCACTCTGTCGATACAGTAGTATTGCCGAAGATGTAATTCCTAAAAGAATATTTAATAAAAAAGGCCGCCTGAACATAAGTTCAAGCGGCCTTTTTGAGTTTTATTTATTTTCCAACAATTGCTTCGGGATATCAAACACTGCAATTCCAGGTTCCTCGTCGGTGGTGATTCCATAGATTTTGCCAAGATCTTCGTCTACGGTAATTCCCCAGATAGATTTGTCTAATTCAAATTTTGCAACCATTTCACCTTTAATAGTTAGGACATATACTGTTTCGCAATCTCTCCCTGTCTCTTGGATTTCCTGTTGACTTCTACCACTATATAAGTCATAAATGAATTTTCTCCCTACTGCAATATCTCTATGCCCATATTTTTGATCCATCGAAAAAACTAATGCTGAATTTGACCCTGATCCTGAAATCTCAAATTTTGGAAGTTCTAGTCGTGGACCGTCAACAACGACAAATTCTTTGGTTGAATAGTCAAAGATTTCGAGTCTATCTCTGAAGATACTTGCTTTGACGAAAATGGTTTTGTCGGGATTAACGCGAAACCACCCTTTATTTAATTCTCCAAGGAGATAGTCATCGAGATCTGATCTCCCAGGAATTTTTTCCCAAGTCCCATAGGCATTTATTCGTTTTCCTTCTTGATTTAACTCAATTAATCGATGAGGATCAGAGGCAGAAATTCCTAAAAAAGTGGTGTCCTTAGTATAATACATGTTGTAAATCATGAACATATCCTCAGGTTGCCTAAATTCAGAAATAGATAGCCTATTTATATCGCGTAAAGAAAACTCAGACATTCTTTTACTCCGTGAACTATAAATCCAGAATGTGTTATCATCAAAGCCAGTTTCAAAAAGTTCGGCATTTGAAATTTCATTTGGCCCAAAACCTGTTACTCCTTTTGAAGAAAAATAGCTTAGATCATTTTTATTCATCAAGTGGACAAGCGGCTTTTCGGGCGGAATCCGATAAATCTCTAGTAAGATGAGGTAATCCCCTTTTTGTTTAACATGCATAGGATTGATGACCTCTGGGAAGTAATGTTTTTCGCTTTTCAGATTGAATTCAGGAAGTTTATTTACTTCAAAATCAAAAGGAGATTTGGGCTTTTTAGAATCACATCTTATAAAAGCAAAAAGGGAAAGAACAATTAATAAATAGTGTTTTCTTTTCACGGGATCTATATTAATTAGGCTGTAGGATTAATTCCTACAGCCACTTTGGTTAACCTATTGAGGGATCATCAGTTCAGGTGGAAGCCACCCTTCTCTCGTCTGTATCCCATCTATCGCCAAGTCGATCCGTACATCCTGAGGAATTGGCTGCACAACAAATCCAATTCCCCGGTAATGGCCCTACCCCCTGTGCCTTGGATTCTGCGCTGTTAAACATAAAGGCTACTCCAAGACAAAACAGACCTCCAAAGAGTAATTTTTTAATCTTTCTCATAATTATGAATTTTTAGTGGTTAATAATTAAGTTAAGGTCAAAATCTTTTGATCAACTACTCCTAAAAATACAGGAATGGAGTTTATTTTTTGCAACAGGCTAAACATCCCATAATTTATAGTCCCTTCACCATAGTAAAAAAAAAGCAAAAAGAGCTGGCCAATAATGGGAGGGCACTGAAAAAGTCCTCAAATATTTTAAGCACTTTTGAAAAATAAAATAAAGGCCCTGAGAATCGTCTGTACGAAAGTAGTTATGAGTCCGGACCCAACTACTTTAAAGAAAAGAGGCTGTTTTCTAACTAAAAAACAGCCTCTTTTAACAAATAGCCGCTTTTTCAGTGCCCTCAATAATGGTCAGCTCTTTTTTTCATACTTCATATTTCAAACTTCAGACTTCTACCAAGTTCTCCCCCCCGAGAGGTATGCTTATTTCCTAAGAATTATTTAGATTTAATAAATTAATAATTTCTTAACGCCACTCCCCTGATTAATATTTTAAAAAACTTAATATTTACATGAACCAAAAAATGAAATGAAAAAATTAACAATTCTTCTTGCCGTATTTGTGATAAATACAAAATTTAATTCTTCCACACTCAATGCTCAATCACCTGAAGATCCAGAGTTGGGAGGTGGTAATTCTTGGGGTGGAGTATGTTGTATGTATATTCCTCAAAGTTGTTATCATCCTAGTGGTCTAAATTTCCCTGAGTCTTATTGGAGAACAATTTATCCTACGTGTCCTTAATTACCATGTTAAATGTATAAATATTGTCTCGCCTTTTTTTTGTTGATTTTTTCATGTAAAAATCCAACTGAAAAAAGAATGATTAATTCTTTTTCAGAAGATGACCTTCCTGAGAAAAAAGTTTTAGTAGGCCAAAGACTTAACCTCCCGTTTTTGGAAAATCCAAGAGGTTTGTTAGTTAATGACGAATTTATTGTTGTGTCTCAAAGTAGATTGGATACCCTAATAAATGTATATAACAAAGAATCAGGATTATTAATAAAAAAGATAGCTCCAAATGGTCTTGGCCCTGGCGAAATTACCTATGTCAGAAGTATGGAATTTTCAGGTGATAAAACTATTTGGGTCTATGATTCTCAATACAAGGCTTTCCATCAGTTTAATCTCAAAGATGATACTGCTTTAGCAACTAATTCTTTTAATAAAAATGAAGCATTTTTTTTTATTGCGGAAATGGCGATAAGTTCTGAATCCTCAGTTTGGTCAGTTATGTTAGATAAACAAACCCAATATTTTGAATTGGGTTTTAATGGTGATACTCTCTCTAGCTTTGGAAATTGGTCAAAATATGATGATCGAAAGGATTTTCCTGCAAGTACAATATCAAGTATGCATCAGGGAAAAATGATCGTGAATAAAGAAAAACGAGTTGGTGTAAGAGCTGGGGTGATGAGAGACTATATAGATATTGTGAACTTAGATAATAAGGAAGTTTATACTCTATTTGGACCTTCAAATCACTTTCCAAAATACGATGCTGAGTATAGTCAAGGATATCCAATGCCAGATGTTGACTTTGAAGATGCTCGCACGCATTACATTGATTTACAAGCTGGGAAAAAT
>JBILPR010000057.1:0-18677 GCA_044373795.1 Algoriphagus sp.
AAATTATTTTAGCCGCTGGGGCCAATATTGAAACCGGTGGAAAGGTGTGACTCGATGGGAACTGTGGATGTTCATTGTTTGAAAGTCACCAGCCCTTCTGCCATTGATCCTGTCACAGTGAGTCATTAGTTCTCCTGTTAAAGGAATAGAGATTCTCAGATTTTATAGTGTCAAGTAGAATCATGACATCATAATAACCAACTGATTTTCTGAAAATTAAAATAAGTCAACTATTTCAATCAATACAAACAACAAAACCAATATTAATCGAGACTATGGCTAAATTAAAAAAACTCAGCCTGATAAAAGGTGATTTTACGATACTGGAAGCCAGAGACATCCTGTACAACATCTTTTCCACAAAAATAAACTATCATCAAAGAAATAACTTCAGTCATAAGGAGCGCTTTGGGAAAGAAGACCCGATTGCAAAAAAAAGAATTCCCGCTTTAAAAAAGGAATTAGTCAAACTGGAAAAGGTACTGGACGAAGCAATAGCCAACAACAGTAAATTGGTCATTAATTCGGAGATCACCATTTTACTGACTAAAGATTGACTTATTCCGATTTTTTTGTAGCAGTTGTCCGGAACCCTGGCTTGTTTTGCTGGATGTGGTTCGGACAACGGCTTTTCGATATTTTAAAAAATGATGACGAAGCTGATATTGAATTCCGTAGTAAGTTAGCCCTTAATCCTTTGGGCAGCCGAGAGCTTCCAGCCTAAAGCTCTCCCGCAAATCTTATCTTATTTATTCCTTTTCTTTTTAGCCTTAGTCGATGGGTAATCACGATCACGCCAATTCCCTCAAATCCACAGCAACCACCCTTGAAACTCCCGCTTCGATCATCGTGATGCCGTAGATAATGTCGGTGCTAGCCATCGTGCGCTTGTTGTGGGTGACGATGATAAACTGGCTTTCCTTGCTGAATTTCTGGATGATTTGATTGAACTTATCAATATTGGCATCGTCGAGCGGGGCGTCCACTTCGTCGAAAATACAGAATGGTGCCGGCTTCAGCAGGTAGATCGAAAAGAGGAGGGAAGTTGCTGTCAGCGTCTTTTCCCCTCCTGAAAGCTGATTGATTGTGAGTGGTCGCTTGCCTTTCGGTTTGGCGATGATCTCGATCGGTGACTCCAGCGGATTTTCAGGATCGATCAGGATCAGGTCACAGTCATCCTGATCTGTAAAAAGTGACCGGAATACCTTGATGAAGTTTTCCTTAATCTTTCCGAAGGCATCAAGAAAGGTTTCTTTCGCTACCTGATCGATTTCTTTAATGGTGGAAAGGAGAGATTCTTTTGCCTTGATAAGGTCTTCTTTCTGACTGGTGATGAAGTCGTAGCGAACTTTGATTTCATCGTACGCTTCCATTGCCATCGGGTTGATCGGACCTATTTTCTCCAGTTTTTCTTTTTGCTTGCCTACCAATTCGCGTAGCTGATTCTCTGCGAAATCTTTGAAATCTGCATCCAGCTCAGGATTTTCCTCCATCAACTGATCCAGGTCCAGCTCAAACTCTACACTGAGTCGCTCCTTCATTCCGGTCATTTTGAGTTTGATCTCATTGATGCCGTTTTGAAGTTCCTGCAAAAGCTGATCGTGAATTTCCTTCGATTTCTGAATGCTCCGGATCTTCTGATCGGTCTCGTCAATCAATCCCCGCGAACCATAATAATCGCGCTCTGCTTCCTGCACTCCGCCTTCGATTCCTTCTTTTTCGGAATAGAGTTCGATCAGTTCGTCGTCCTTCACTTCGTTGTTTTCGAGCAGCGATTTGATCTCTCCATCCAACTGTGAAAGTTCGGACTGTGACTTTTCGATCCGCTCTTTGGATCCTTCGTAGGCGCTTTGCTTAAATTCAATTTCCTGATCCAAACTTCCCACCCGGTTGAGTTGCTGGTGGTATTGGATATTTTCGGCGTTGAAAGCCTGGGATTTTTCGGCCAGTCGGGTGGATTCTTTTTCCAGCAGTTCGGTCAGCGCTTCGAGGTCTTCGTAAGCGGATTGGAACTCCGCTTTTTCTTCGAAGAGTTGCGGTTGAATCTCGGTCAAGCTTTCCTGCAGACCCGCGATCCGGTCCAGAATATCTTCCCGCTTATTGGCGTTGCTGCTAAGCAGTTCAGCCAATTGTTCCTTTTTGGTGCGAACAGAGACGAAGTTCTGATTGAGCTCGCTGATCTTATTCTGCCATTCTTCCAGCGTCTTTTTGTAGTTGACTTCCTTCAACTTCATCAGGTCAGAAAGCTTCTGATCCAGATTGGACCGGGTTGTGCTGACTTTCTTATTCAGGTCTTTGATTTCCTTGTCGAGCTTTTCAAGGTTCTTGGCCCGGCCGATTCTTTTTCCTTCGAAAAGTCCCACGGAACCACCCGAAAGGCTGAATTTCCGCTTCGTGTATTTACCGTTTTCGGAGATGAAAATTGCGTCTGCATCCTGTGGAAAATGGTTGAGTTCGCCCTGCACGATGTAGGCATTGTCAAGGATGAAATTGATCAGACGGCTGTACTTCACATCGAATTCGATGATTTCAGTTGCCGCAATCGCATTTGCAAAAAGCTTGCTTTGGCTCGGTTTAAACCGCTCAAAATGCTCGAGAACAAAGAAATTTGCCTTTCCGCGGGCGGTATCACTCAGCAATTGAATCGCTGCAATCGCTTGGGATTCAGTATCGACCACATAGTAATTCATGTAGGCCTCGAGGTAGTTTTCGATCGTAACCCGGTATTTCTCATCCGTAGTCAGGAGGTCAGAGAGAAGCGGAATGTCTTTGCCCCAGGAAGTATTTTTCTTCAGGAATTTGATCGCTTCCGGGAAGCCCTCCAGATTCTCTACCAAGGATTTGGTGAGGTTGTATTCGTTGGCTTTGGAATCGAGTTTACGGGAAGATTGGGTGAGTTCCTCGCGGATCATTTCGATTACGCGGTTGGTATCCTCAATCTTCTGATCCAGGTCTTCCTGCTTGAGTTTGAGGTCGGAATAAGTCTTGTTGGATACTTCGAGTTCAGACCTGAGTTCAATCAGTTTCTCTTCGAAATCCACCAAATTCGCTTCCTGATTGGAGTCATCACTGGAAGTGCGCTCGAGTTCCTGCTTCAGCGTCGAAAGCTGGATTTGCTTGATTTCAACCTCTTTGGTCAGCTGATAGACTTTCTCCTTCAGCTTCTCAAAACTTTGACTGAGTTCCTTTTGGGATTGTTGCTTTTCGGTTTGGATGAGCTTTTGAGAATCATACGCCTCCCGCAATTCGGAAACGATCAATTCCTTTTCTGCAAGCATTTTCTCAGCTGATTCTTTCTCCTGCTGAAGGGAGCGAATGCTGAATCCTGCCCGATCATTTGACTTCCGATCTGCATCGATCTGCTCGCGCAGCTTCTGCGAACGCTCCTCGAGGAATTTTAATCGTTCGTATTTGATCTTCTTCTCCGATTCGAATTGACGGATTTTATTGACATGCTCATTGAGTGTCTTCTGACGGCTGGCAAGCAGCTTTTCCTTCAGGATCAGATCAGCTTTCAGCTGACTCAACAGCGCTTCGGAATCTGCGATCTGAGTTTGGTATTGAAGTTTCCGATCGCTTTCCTCCTGGATTTTTCGATGTGTTTCCAGCAGGGATTTGGTGTATTTCTCAATGCTTTTCTTCGCAAGATTGATAGACGCGACCCGATATTCAGCTTTGATCTCAAAATATCTGGCAGCCTGCTTCGCCTGTTTTTCCAAGCTTTTCAGGTTTTTGTCAATCTCAAAAAGCAAGTCTTCCACTCGGGAAAGATCTCCGTCCGTGTCCTCCAGTTTCCGCAGGGTTTCCCTCTTCCGGTTCTTGAATTTGGAGATTCCGGCAGCTTCCTCGAAAAGCTCTCTTCGGGAGTTGTTCTTATCATTCAGCAATTCGTCGATCATCTTCAACTCGATGATCGCGTAGCTGTTTGAGTTGATCCCTGTATCCATGAAGAGGTTTGTGATGTCCTTCAGGCGGCAGGTGATTCCGTTTATTTGGTATTCACTTTCGCCGGTTCGGTAGTATCTCCGGGTGATCGTGACATGCGTGTATTCAGTAGGGAGGAGGTTTTTGGTATTTTCAAAAGTCAGGGAAACTTCCGCAAGATTGACCGGTTTGCGGTTTTTGGTGCCGTTAAAGATCACATTCTCCATCTTGTCGGAGCGGAGCATACGGGTTTTTTGTTCGCCGAGCACCCATCGGATGGCATCGACTACATTGGATTTGCCGCAACCGTTTGGACCGACCACACCCGTGATTCCCTTGTCAAAATGGATGACCATCTTGTCGCCAAAACTCTTGAACCCCTTGATCTCCAGTTTACTGAGCAGCATTCGTTTATTTCATCTGAATTAATCTGACAAAATAAGATCATTTGACAGATTTGCCAAGGAATAGGAGGATCAGGGGGTGGGAAAAAGCAATTAAGTTTTGGAAAGGAAAAAATTGCGGTGGATCCTTCCTGAAACTCCACGGAATGGCTTAACTTCCCCGTGTGGATTTAGGAAATATTGTTTACGTAGTCGCAGTGATAGGTTATTTCATCTATCGGGCTGTTCAGGGCAAGAAAGATAAAGAGCTTGCTGAAACGAATCAGCCTGAAGAAGAAACCGGCCCAAAACCGGTGAGTTTTGAAGACTTGCTGAAAGAAATACGTGAGGCTCAAAAGCCAAAGCGACAAGCCCCGGAACCCAAACCGGTGTTTCAGGAGGTGGTTGTTCCGCAGGAAAAAATCAGAGCAAAGCCAATTGCAGTTCGCAGATCAGAGGCGGTTGAAGTGCTGGATGACGAAGCGAGATTTTATCAGGGTGCGTACAATTCTTCAAATCAAAGCGCGACTAAAATCACGGATGTGACGTATGAAGGGAGTTTTCTGAAAGCTGAACAATATGAGGCCACCAAAAAAGTGAATCGTTATGCGGCGGTTCTAAAGAATCAGCAAACGCTTCGCGAGGCGTTGGTTGTGATTGAGATTCTGAAGCCGAAGCATTTTTGAGATTTACTTTTTTGCCTTGAGAAACCTTCCAATCGAAAATTCTGGATCGATGCAATTCCTTGTGCCGCCGGAAGTGTCTTCACTCTGGCAATAAAAATGGTCTCTTACCAAAAGTTGAGGTCTCTCTGTAATTAAATCCTTTCTCGCAGTTTTTTTCTCTCGTCACTTTTTGCAGCCAAAAAGTAACTCCGCCACGGCGGTACTGGCAAAAAGCTAAATGAATGGTTATTTACTTCAAATCGGCAGAGGTTTGAATTGAATGATACATCCCAGGCTATTTGATTTTTAAACCTTGATCTACCCTAAAAATGGGTTAGTTCCCTCGTTCCACTTCGGGAACTAACCCATTTTCTTAACGGCTCGATCTGCTGTTTAAAAACCGTAAATCCCCCAAGGCATTACCTAACACGAAATATTTACACTCACCGAATGCAGCCCACTAATTCCAACATTTTTTATAAAATGATCTTGAATCAACAAATGTTAGTTAGCACATTAGATTTTACGGGGTTATGGCTTTCAATCGATAATTCCTGACCGATACATTTCCAACCTCCTCTTTATTTTCCAATTCATACTTTTCTTTCAGCCAAATCTCCAACGCATCACCACCCACCTGCTCTTTTGGATAGGCATGCTGAAAATAATGATAGATCAAGACCTTAATTTCCACGGGAGGATTGCGATTCAAGTCTTCGATTTTTTCCATTGGTAAAAGTAGCTTTTGCGCTTTTTCATTCCTTGGGAAAAGGACTTTCTGAGGATAAGGTTTCTAGATCCAAAACTTCAATTAAAGGAGAATACTGCTTCAGATTCTTTTGGTAGGGGATGGAAACAAGGGCCGGGATGACCAAGACGAGGACAAATCCAAAGTTTCTCAAATGGCTTTCCCGGAAGAAAATTAAGCCAGTTACTCCAAATTGAAACGCCGCCATTTTCCAATCAAACTGGAAAAGACTAATCGCAATTCCCAATCCCATAAGTCCGATCAGGATTTTTTTCAGTCGCCAATTGTTTTGCCATTCTGACCAACTTACTGCTATGAGGAAAGCAAGGATCGGAATCAGGACGATTAGATGTCTTGGATTAAGATAGAGTGGATTGTAGAATTTCAGATTGGTACTCATGAACCAAAAGCAAATAATCAAGCTTAAAAAAGCCAACCCAAATTATTGACCTGGACTTTTCGGATTTTTCCATATTTTGATTAATCCCGGAAAAGAAAAAACTAACCAAAGCCAATAGGAACGTTCTACAAAATTCAAAACAGGTAAGTATGTTTTCCGGTTTGTCCTGGTCCAAATACTTTTATCAGCATAAGAATATTCAGAAATATAATAATTGTCATGAATGGATTCAAAGTGGTAAAATGGTTCTTCGAATTTGATCCAGAAATAACCAAGACAGAATCCTCCAAACGCCAGCATCAAGATGAAAACCCAGCAATAAAATTGAACTCTTTGGCTTCCTTTTTTCCAATCCCGAGCAAAAAGTAAGACAGGAAACAGGGCAATTTAAATAATAGTTTCTTTGGTAATAAAACCAAAAAAGAAACCTGAAGTAACTCCCAAAGCTGAAAGAAAAGGCCTGTCTTCCCGATAAACTGCCGAAAATGGAACAAGAACGGTCCAGAATACCAAAAGGGAATCAGGATAGACTTTGGTCAGGAAATGCATGAAGTAGACATGCATGCAAAACCAGAGAACCAGGACCCATACAGGGAAGGATTTGGGGAGAACCTTTTAAAGTAAAAACAAGGAACCGAGGTAACTTATTAAGGATATCAGGGAAATCCGATGGGGTTCAAATCCGAGAAAATATCCTTCCAATCCGGAAGTAACATAGGCTCCCCAACGTCTGGAAAAATGATATTCATTGACTTCCATCGTGCCTTCCCAAAAGCTTTCTCCGGCAAGAAGGTAGAATACATCGTCGCTGAAGGTGATCCCGTCGAATCCAAAAACCCAATATCCGATCAGGAACAAAGACCCCACAAAAATGGCTGAATGCTTTTGGAAGAAGTTTTGGGGGCCATGGGTAATCATTCGATGAAAATACTTCGGAATTTGATGAATGTGCAAATATGTGGTTGGTTGGGTATTTTATACCAAAATGGAACAAAAGACAACAAAAGAAAAGATGAATTTAAAATGTCTGTGATGAAACAGACCTAGGTTTCAAGCATTGTGAACTTTGGTTCTTTAGTGGTGATTTTTTTTGCCTTGGTGTTGATTTCGATTAATGAATTATTTACATGACAATATGCGTCAATGAGAGTTCGGATTGACAGTAGTTTTCTTACTTTTCTAGTAGAATTCAAAACAGAAAAATTATGGCTGAAAGCAGCTCCATCGAACAGCAGAAAATCCTGAGGATCTTCAAAATGATCAACCTGCTTCAGGGCAATATCGGAAAACCTGTGCATCGATTGGCGGAGTTGCTCGGGACGGATGAGCGGACGATCTATCGGTATTTCAAATTGCTGGAAGCGCTTGGCTTTGAGGTAGTAAAGGAATTCAGCAAGTACAAGATTCAGGAAAAGGCGGGCATGGAACATTCCATGAATTATGGTTCTTTTTCGCAGGAGGAAAGCCAATACCTGCACAAACTCATCGAAAGCCAGGGAAATTCGAATTTGCTGCGGGACTCACTCCTTCAGAAAATTGAGGTAAGATCAGAAGTTAAAAAGGGAACCGAGCAGCTCTTCAGGGCAAATCTTGGCAGATTGGTGGATGAGATCGGGCAGGGGATTCAAACCAAAAGACTGATTTGGCTGAAGGATTATTATTCACTGAGTTCGGACACCACGAGTGATCGATTGGTGGAGCCGGTGGCTTTTACGAGTAATTACGAGGCTATTCATTGCTTTGAACCGGAAAGCAAAAGCATGAAAATCTTCAAAATCGAGCGGATCGGGGAAGTAGTCCTAAGTCAGGATGGCTGGCAGAATGAGAATAAACACAAACTTCCCGAGCAACAGTTATTCGGATTTACAGGTAAAAACCGCTTTGCTGTCAAGCTCAAACTGAGCAAAAAAGCCTATCAGTTGATGATGGAAGAGCATCCGAATGCCCGTCCTTATATGTTTATCAAGAACCGAAATCAATATTATTTCAATGGTGAAATTCCTCAATTACCTGGATTGGGAAGGTTTATTTTGGGCTTGCCAGGTGAGATAAAAGTGGAAGAAGGAGAGGAGATGAAAGCGTATTTAACCGAGCAATTGCAGCGATCGAATTTTTGAAGTTGGAAAGGCCGTTTAAAATTCGGCTAATGCAGAGTGGCAATTCCACCTTTGGGAACTCCCTTTTTCTCCCTGTCCTCCGTGGTAAATAATCTGCCGATTGTAATTTACCACAGAGAGCACTGAGGAATTGGTTTGGAGATATTGTCCTGGTTTTGAACTTCCGTAAACTAACCCATTTCATTCATTTTGAGGTCACAGAGAGTGATTGGCAACTTACTTTCTCAATGATCCTCTGCTCCTAAAAATCCTTTGTGCACTCTCCTTTTTTACTCCTAACCTCTGAGGTAAAAAAATACTAATTTCAATTAACCGCTGAGAACTCTGATGAACCCTCTGCGCCTCTTAACCTCTGCGGGAGCGGAGTCCATTTGAACAATTAAACTTTTAATCCTTTATCCAAATGCAAAAAAAACCACCCTCAGCCAATCCGAAGGTGGTTTTTGTAAAAGGAAAGTTTCTGATTAAAGCGATTTAGTCAACTTATCGATCTTTTGACTCAGATTTAAAATTGAACTTGCGTAGCGGGAATCCCATTCCTCCAATCGCTCGGTAGACTTGATTTCCACCTCATATTGAATGCCTGGAAGAATCCAGGAAGCATAGCCGCTGAACGGATCATTGCTGACATAAAGTGACTTGTACCAATCGCCGTAATACATTCCTTTTGGATCGATCCAGCTTTTCTCTAGGTCAATCAGGCCCGCGTTGATTTTTTTCACCTTTTTAGCTTTCAGTTTATTTCCTGCCATCGCTTTGGTTAAGGCAGTTTGATACGCTGTTGAGGATATTTCGAGCTTTCCGATGGCGGCATCTACCTGATCGAACGTTGTGAAGTCAGGTTTGATAGTTTTTACATTCTTCACCGCTTGGGTGAAATGACCTCTCAGGTCTTTTGCATAGCGGGGAATATCGTAAGGAATCACAGTTGCATTCGCCATTCTGAGTGTCAAAACTCCAATTAATTGTGCTACTGCTCCTCCCATTTTAAAAGTGGGATCTACGAACTTGCTGTAATAATTAAAGTTGTCATAGTTGGAATGGTAAGCGCTTGGCCCGCCTGTTCCGCCACTCAAACTCGGTACACCCACGTGCATGTAGAAAGCGATATGATCGGATCCGCCACCAAGATTTCCGATGCCAGGCTCTGGTTTTGAACCTGCCCAAACCTCAAAAACTGTCTTTGATGAATCCGGATAGCTAACTTCTTTGGAAGCGTCGATGATCAGTTTTTTCAACGTAGGAGCGGAGCTTACTCCGAAATTCCTGCCGGAAACTCCTCCGTCAAAATTCATGTAAGTCACAGCTTTGGCGCCCAATTCATCGCGGTAATGCTCCACCCACTCGGTCGAACCAATTACTCCCTGCTCTTCCGCATCCCAATGTCCGATCATGATGGATCGGGAAGGTCGCTGACCATTTTTAGTCATTTCTCCTACAGCTTCCGCAAGCGTCAGCATCATAGCAGTACCCGAGTTTGGATCGGTTGCTCCGAAACTCCAAGCATCGTAATGACTTCCCAGAATCAGCCATTCGTCAGGATATTCAGATCCTTCGAAAGTTCCGACTACGTTGTTGGCACGAATGAAGTCAATCGGCTGATCTACCATGACGCGAACTTTCAGCTCGCTTCCGCCTTGAATTTTATACTCAAAAGGAAGACCTCCCTGCCAGGTTTCCGGTACTTTATCTCCCATCATTCTGCTCAGGATTTCTTTGGCAGCGCCATAGCCAATCGGGCTTACAGGAATGGTGTGAAAAGCTACGTCTTTTGGGTCCAGACGATTTGCTTGCACTTTCCCGTCTCTTGGTAAAGCAGGTTCGTTCGGAGTCAATGGATCGCCGGTATAATCGAGCGTCAGCAAGGAACCTCTTTGAATAGTGGTTTCATTGAAATAGGGTCCGTCGGGATATACAGCGCCTTTTCCGGAACCTGAATCCTTTGGATCAGTGTAAATAATTAGAGCTGCTGCTCCGTATTGCTCTGCAAATTTTGCTTTAAAGCCGCGAAAATTTCCTCCGTATCGGGCAATTACTACTTTGCCTTTCAGATCAATTCCCATTTCAGCCAGTTTTTCAAAATCCGCCTTTGTACCGTAGTTGGCATAGACAACTTCTGCTGTCACATCGCCACTTCCTGAGAAAGCATTGAAACCCTTGTGAAGTCGGGCATCAGAAGAGTAAGGATCGCTGTCTAAAGCACCTTCCTGCTGAGACAAAGTCATCGTCACGGGAGTGATGATCTGAAGCAAAGATTCTCCCGGATCATTTGGCAGGTAGACGTCGTAAGGATGGACTTTTACTGTCATGCCTGCGTCTGACATTACTTTCACCATGTAGTCTTTTACAGCTTCGTTTTCGGGAGTTCCGGCGATATGGGGAGCTTTGGTAAGTTCCTTCAAATGGACTTTGAAACGGTCGAATTTGACAGCCTTGAGGTAAGTTTCTTCCAGAGATTTTTGATTGGCTAAATCCTTGGCAAAAAATCCATCCAGCTGTTGGGCAGAAACCGGCAAGCAAAAGCCTGCAGCTGCCACCAAACTGATGATTGATTTTTGAATATTCATAGGAGCGTGTTTGAGGTGAATTCTTGAATGAAAGAAGCCACAAGGAATCCTTTTCGAAAAGAAGGTTTCCTTGTGGCTTGAAATTGATTTTGTGAAATTAATTAGCGTTCAATCCAGGAGATCTTTCCAGGAATTCCTGATACAATCTGATGTGTCGGTTGGAAAGCGGAATTCTATATCCGCTGATGAATACATGCATGATCTGAGTACGTGTCTCAAATGGATCGCCTGTTGAGACGATCAGGTTAGCAACTTTTCCAACTTCTACGGAACCCAACTGATCGGCGAGACCGAAGATTTCAGCAGCATTGATGGTGACAGCTTTCAACGCTTCTTCTTTACCCAATCCATAAGCTGCAGCAAATCCTGCGTGGAAAGGGAGGTTTCTCACGTTTTCTTCTTCATTAGTTCGAATTGCAAGTTTCACTCCGGCTTTTGCCATTTTACCGGCATTTGCATAAGGAATATCATAGCGGTCAGATTGACGAGTAGGGAGTTCCTGAACAGGTCCTGTCAAAACTGGGATTCCTGCTTTAGCGATTTCGTCAGCAACTCTCCATCCTTCAGCAACACCGGCAAAGATCACTCTTGCGTTTTTGCCTTCCACCCATTTGATCGCGTTCTGAATATCAGAGGCAGCATTTACTTCAATCAAAAGTGGCAATTCACGGGAAACAACTTTGGACAACTGATCCATTTCGGGATAGTAATTCAACTCAGCTCCGTTCTTTTTCAATTGATTGTAGCTCACTGCATTTTCCCAAAGATCATTCGCTTCTTTCAACGCTTTCTCATTGTCTTTTTTGATATCCTCATCGGATCTTCTGTCGAATCTTCCTCTTCTCGCTGAGCTTGGGAAATTCATCACAACTGCTTTGAAACCGGCATACATCTGATCCGGAGTGTAGCCATTCAAGTTGATCAAAGCGGCAGTTCCGGGAAATAAACCTCCGGTTGGAACGGTCAAAACTGTGGTAACACCAGAAACGCGGGTTACGGGAATTGCTTCAGAGTTTGGATTGACGGTGGTCAATGCCTGCATGTTTGGAGTGAAACTTCCCAAATCTGCATAATCTACAGTTTCAGCAACTGAGCTTACTTCTACCATTCCTAATCGGGTACCGCTATCGATCATGCCGGGATAGACAAACAATCCGGTACAATCAATCACTTCCGTTCCGGCTTCGGCGAGGGAGGTTCCTATTTCAAGGATTTTTCCATTCTCGATCAGCACGGAAGTATTATTCAAAGTTCCTTTGGTCACAGTCACTACTGTAGCATTTTTCAAAAGGAATTTCCCCGTTCGTGGCTTCACAAATTCCCCGTCAATCTGAGCCATTGCCATGAAAGGCAAGAAGGCCAGCAGGAAGGCGAAAAAGGTTTTATTTAGTCTGTTCATGTCTTCTAAAATTCGGGATGAATTAATGCTTGTGATTGAATAATGACTCGGTAGTCTCAAACAGGAATTCAGTATCCTGCATGCATCTATGTGCTTCTCCACTGAGGAAGATCGGCTCTACCATTTCAGTTGCACTGATTTTTAGTCGTTGGTCATCAGCATTTTCTTTGATATCGAAGTACTTCACCCCATCAATAAATGTCATCATTGGCACCGCATAAACAGAAAGCGGATGATTGTCGAAAATCACCATATCTGCTTGCTTTCCTACTTCGAGAGAACCCACTTTATCATCAATACCAAGCTGTTTTGCAGGATTGATTGTGATCAAAGCAATAGCCTGATCATCTGTTAATTCTCCATAACGCTGCGTTTTAGCAGCTTCATGATAGAGATGACGGATTAGTTCGGCATCATCAGAATTGATAGAAGTGATGGCGCCGTTGGCAGTCAGGATTGCAGCGTTGAAAGCTGTGGAATAGTAAACTTCCATTTTGTAAGCCCACCAGTCTGCGAAAACAGAAGCACCCATGGTGTATTTGGCGATTTCCGGAGCCACTTTGAAACCTTCGTTGGTATGCTGGAAAACAAGTTTGGTGATGTTGAAATCCTTTGCCACGTTGATCAGCATGTAGATTTCGTCAGCACGGTAGGAGTGACAGTGGATGATAATTTTCCCATCCAAAATATCAGCAAGAGTCTGAAGACGCTCATCATATTCAGGAGCTACAGTTGTATTTCCTTTGGTTGATGCTTTCGCAGTATAATCACCCCAGGCTTTCTTGTATTGAAGCGCTTCGTTGAATCCATTGCGGATGACAGCTTCCACACCCATTCTTGATCTTGGCTGAATTCCTGCACCACGTCCGTGAACTCGTGTTGGGTTTTCTCCCAAAGCAAATTTGATGGTACGGGGAGCATCTTGCATGATGATATCCTGCGGATCGGTTGAACCCCAACGATGTTTCAACGTTGCGTTTTGTCCACCAATTACGTTGGCCGAACCGTGCATCGCGTGTGAAACCGTAACTCCACCGGCAAGTGCTCTGTAAATTCCAACTTCAAATGGATTGACCATATCCTTCATCCGGACTTCCGAAGTGATAGGAGCGGTAGCTTCATTGACAACATCAAGACCGACGTGAGAGTGAGCATCAATGATCCCGGGCATCAGATATTTGCCGGTAGCATCTATGGTCTGTACTCCTGATGGTGCGCTTAGATTTTTTCCGATTTGTTTGATGATTCCATCCTGCACGAGCAAGTCGGAATTTTCAAGTGTGCCTTTTGTGGCAGTTATGACAGTGGCATTCTTAATCAAAACACTGCCTTTTTTGACTTGAGCAGTTGCAATTTGAATACTCAGTCCCAACAAAGCAGCAAGAAAATAAGATTGTTTTTTCATGTGATTAGTTGTTTGTGATGTTAGAAGGAGTGAGTGTTGCTTCGAATGGAAATGATCCAAACTGAGCTATTGACATGGTGCCGTCCATTGACGCTCCGCTGATTTCTCCGGTGATTTCCACTGCGATGGTCATTCCGCTGGCAGTAACATCAAAAAAGAAAGTAAGCTTATTACCATCTACAGCAACGTCGCGAATTGGTGCGCTGGTTTGACCTGAACCTGAGGGATCATCGTATGTGATTGTTCCGGTATACGTATCGCCTTCCTTTGCGATAGCTAAAATACCACCGGAGCTTCCTTGTGGAGTTTCAGTTTTGTAGTCCCAATTTCCATCCAATTTCAAGCTGTCTTTTTTATCCACGTTGGATTCTGCTTTTTTCTTGGTTGCGAGTTCATAATCATACACAAAGCCATCCACGACTACATGCTTTACCTGAGAATCTTCTTTAAATAAAGAGTCCGTGGTCAAAATAAGGTTGGCCATTTTGCCTTTTTCAATAGTTCCGGCAAATCTGCTGATTCCAAGAATGGTTGCAGGATGGGTAGTCAAAGCTGCCATCGCACCTTGTTCGGAAAGTCCGTTTTCTATCATTACTTTCAGGCTTTTCATCAGGTCAGCAGGCTTGGTGCCAACTGTGGTAAATGCAAATGGAATTCCCGCTTTTTCCAGCTTTCCTACTTGAGCGATTGCTTTTAAATACGCATCTTTCACTCTCGCATATTGAGCTTTGGTCGCTTCAGTTGCTTCTTCTTTCTGAGCTTTTATGGATTTGTCTGAAGGAGTTTCAAGTTTGATCAGGACTTTAGCATTTGAGGCTTTGATCACATCAATTACGCCCTCATAATCCTCCAAACCTGTCAGGATCAGATTAAAGCCCAATTCTTTTTGAAGATTGATGGCTCTTCTGATTTCCAGTTCTGTAGGAGCAGTGAACAAAACAGGAGTCTGACCATTGATTACATCAGACATAGCGCTGTAGGTAGGCGTGATTTCAGGTCGCTTTACTCCGGCAACTGAGGCATATTGCTGTCCTCTTTGCTGCGTGAGTTCTGAGTTTTCGTAGACGTCTCTGAATTTAGCCATTACACCGGCTGGCGTTCCCGGATACATTCCTCTTGACCCGCGGAAATTTGCTGCCAAAGCTGCGTTTTCCTTTAGGAGATTGGTGGAAGAAGGAGAGCCCAAAACAATGATTGATGTTTTTCCGGCAAGCATTCCGCCGTCCGGTACAGACTGAATCAGGGTAAAACCTACTTTTCTAAGGTCATCAACTTTATCTCCGCTGATGGAAAACTGATCTTTCGCAGTTCTCCATGGAGTGATGCCGGCGATTTCGTCGGAAGGATTAGACGATACAAAACCTTCAGGTCTTTCCAGATCCTTTGGCTTGGTGATACCTGCATCGCTGGCACCGTCAATGAATCCTGGATAAATAAAAAGGGAATCTCCGGCGATTAATCTGGCTTCTTTTGGGAGACTCAGGTTGGTACCGATTCCCAGGATTATTCCATCCTGGATGAGAAGTGTTGCTTTTGTCCCGGCTTTTCCGGGAGCAGTGAAAACAGTCGCGTTGGTGATGGCATACGTATCGGTAATTCGTTTCTTTCCACTAGGATCACTCTGACCCAAAACAAGATTGGAAGAAACCCACCCTGATACCAATAAGCCAATCACACCTGCTTTCAGAAGTGTTTTTTTCATGTGTATAGATATTTTTTTGAGGCTTCATAAAATGAAAAAGCTGACTTTGATTTCCCTTGCGAAAGAGCAATCAACTATTCAATTTCATGTCAATTGATGGTTTATCTTTAGTAAGCAAGCTAGTAAAACCCTTTTCAGAATCCATTTTGATTTTTTAAACCAAAGATTTTTTTTGATCAATGGCATTCACCTTTGGGTAATTGACATTAAATATGATTTAAAAATCCATCCCGAAGTAAAAAGTTTTTTTGGATGGTTTTTAGGGCTAATTTTTTTTCAATCGGTATAATTCAAAAGAAGCTGCCAGACCCGATTTTAAGGGAAAAGTCCTAAACAAGGAATTCGATTAGTATAACTGAATTTATTCTTCAATTTTTCCTTAAAATTATAGGTAAACTTTCAAAAAAATTCGACAAAGAAATGAAGGAATTTAAGGCTCTTAAAGATGAAGACTTCGATTTAGCCTAAAAATATGATGATTTCTTTTAAAAGTTGATTTTAAATCATTCATCATTACTCTAAAGTCAATCCAATTATTTCGATGATCATTCTCAATACTTTGGGTGACGAGAAACAGATTATTCTGGAAGCTTTGAGCCATTGAGTCTGCTTACAGAACATTTATCCTAAAAATTTCAGATAGTTTGATTGTTTCATTGATGCTCAGGATTTTCTGATTAAGTAAATGGAAAGGCAAAACGGATTTCAGCCTATTGTGCATCAGGTCGTTGATATGATATTTTAACAGTGTGAAAAAGTTTAACCCAAAATCGGGTATCTTCAAGGCGTGATTTTAATGATATGAGCAAATCAGATTTGTGGTTGGAGCTTTCTTCCAACCTGACTACTACAGGAGCATTGACTTTCAGCTCCAAAGCCCTTGTGAATAAAATGCTTTCAAAATCTGATCTTTCCCATTCCAAATTAGTGGTGGAAATGGGTGGCGGTGACGGAAGTATCACGCAAGGCATCATCGAAAGATTGGAGGCAGATGCCGAACTGTTGGTTTTTGAGATCAACAAGTCATTTTGTGAATCGATGAAAAAGCAATTTCCCCAAGCAAATGTGAAAATCATCAACGATTCGGCTGAGAATCTTGATAAATACCTACATGGGAAAAAGGTGGACTACATCTTTTCATCGCTTCCCTTCAGTCTTATTTCAAAAGAGGCTACCAATGAAATAATGATGCAATGCAAAAATTCTTTGACTCCCAGCGGGGCGTTTATCCAGATTTGCTATTCCTACCTCTTAAAAAACCTGTTCAAAAAGTATTTCACCAAGGTGAATGCAAGTTTTACTTTTAAGAATTTACCACCGGCTTTTGTGATGGTTTGCAGATAAAACTAAGAAATGGAAGTCCTGAGAACAGCAATTTTAGAAATGTGCAGGCAAAAGAAAAACGATCCTTTTTGTCCTTCTGATGTCGTCAAAAGGATGTTTCCGGAGGATTGGGAGGAATTTTTGGAAGAAGTCAAATCAGTTGCGATGGAACTGAATCGGGAAGGATCCATTCTGATTTTGCAAAATGAAAAACCCATCGATCCCGAATCTCAGCCGATCGGACAGATTTGGATAAGCAGAATTCCAAACCAAAGCAGACGTTGAGGTGTTCTGTGCTTGATAAAAATCTGAAAAATCTATGGAAAATGAGTCGCGTTTACCGGTAACCCAAGTAGTCGTACCGGAAGGACAGGAAGTTATTACATTGGGAGCTGGTTGTTTTTGGTGTACTGAGGCAGTTTTTCAGCGAGTGGAAGGAGTTGAAAAAGTGGTGTCAGGTTACTCGGGTGGATTCGTGGTAGAGCCAACTTACCGGGCCATTTGTGATGGAACCACCGGTCATGCTGAAGTGATTCAGGTTTACTTTGATCCGAAAAAAATCGCTATGTCTCAGCTCCTTGAAATTTTCTGGGGAACACATGATCCCACTACTTTGAACAGACAGGGTGCAGACATGGGTCCGCAATACAGATCCGCCATTTTCTTTCATACACCTGAGCAACAAAAAATTGCACTTGAGCTTAAATCTCAATTAAACACTTCAAAGGTTTTTGACAAACCAATTGTAACTGAGGTTACTGCCTTCACAAATTTCTATCCGGCAGAGAATTATCATCAGGATTATTTCAATCTCAATGGCTCTCAACCTTATTGCCAGTTTGTGGTGAAACCCAAAGTAGACAAACTCAAGAAATTTTTTAGCGAAAGATTAAAGGCGTAATACTTACTTTTACCTCGCAAAACCCCTTTGCAATATGAAATCGAGCAAGCCGAAGAACCTCACACCTTGAGATGATTATTCACCATGCGAAGATTCCTCCCGATAGCGATCGGAATGGCCTTTGAAAAAAAATTATAATCATATGAAATCAAGCATGGCGAAAAAATCACACACTGGGATGATTATCCGAAATGCGAGATTCCATGTGTCCTTAAAGAAAAAATTATAAACACATGAAAAGAACCAGAGCCCAGGAATCCAGAGGAGCTATAGAGAGACTTTATATTACCATGCGCCACCTTTTTACCCGCGGAAGTTACAAGCCGCTTGGTATATCGGGAGAGACGCTGGTAAACTCATTGATGGTTCTCAGTCCGGAGATTTACGGTTCAGTGACAGATCCCGAAAAGCTTGAGTTGGATGGATTGCTCTATGTGATGGAGCGACTTCCAAGGGGAATTGAAGAGTGCAGATATGTGAGATTGATCAGCAGAGAAGGATATGAAACTTCCCACTTGACGCCCATAATACCCGCCAGAAGAAAAAGGAACTGCTACCGTTTGGATCCACAGATCATGTATGTGGAGATGACGAGAGGCCGTTCTGATATTTACGATATTCTGACTCACCTTACTTTCCTATATGTTGAATCCAGAAAGATTCTTCGAAATGCATCAGACCCAAAAGGAAGAATTTCGCTGAACTGGACTATGCTGGAGGAATTTGTAAAACAAGAAGCAGCAGGAGAGCAGTTTGATAAAGAAGCAGCGAGCGCTTATTTGAGTCATTTGATCGGAAGAACTTTTGAGGAAACTGTAGATGCTGTTGAAAAATTTGAGAAAAGCCCTAATTCAAACAGCCTGTTTTCCATCATTTACCATATGGGAAGATTGGCTTTTGACGAATCTAACAAAGGCCTTGACCGTGAAATTTCATTCTCAGCTACTTTGCGCGAGCGAATCGGACATCACGTCTATGGCGAACTTTGGGCTCAGAAAATAAAAGAAACTCTTGATGCGCACAATTTACTTGAGCGTCCAATTCACATCATTTCTGCTAATCTCCATAGCGTCCTAAACACTATTTATGGTCCACAGGCTTTAGGTTTGAAAAGCTACGAAGAGATCGAAAAAGTAGCGATGG
>JBILPR010000290.1:0-5653 GCA_044373795.1 Algoriphagus sp.
GAGCGATTTGCGTGGTGGTTTCACATCATCGGCATTTTGGCTTTCGCAGTGTATGTGACTTACTCAAAGCATCTTCATATTTTCCTTGCTTTCCCAAACACATGGTATTCGAATATGAAGCCAAAAGGCGAAATGGTAAATATGCCCGAAGTGACAAATGAGGTGAATATGATGCTGGGAATTCCGGTGGAAACTCCCGCCGGACCTCCTGCAGAAATCGGTCGCTTTGGTGCCAAAGACATCAATGACCTGAGTTGGGTAAATGTAATGAATGCTTATTCCTGCACGGAATGTGGTCGATGTACCGCTGAATGCCCTGCTAACATAACCGGAAAGAAACTTTCTCCAAGGAAGATCATGATGGATGTGCGGGATCGCGCAGAGGAAGTTGGTAAAAGTATAGATGCCGGCGGACCTGGATTTGCAGACGGAAAATCTCTTCTCGGCGACTACATTACGAAAGAAGAAATCAATGCCTGTACTTCCTGCAACGCCTGTGTGGAAGCTTGCCCGGTAAACATCGACCCGCTTTCGATCATTCTTCAGATGCGACGCTACGTGGCGATGGAAGAATCCGGAACACCGGCACAGTGGAATGCGATGTTCCAAAACATGGAAACGAGCTTTTCTCCCTGGAAATTTAGCCCTTCCGACCGATTCAATTGGGCGGAGAAAGTGAAGGATGAGGAGATGAAGTAATGTATGATTTCGGATTTATGATTTCGGATTTAGGGGAACTTCACTGACCCAATCAATCAATCTCTCATATTTAAGAAAAATACGGGAGGCCGAAGAAGTTCAAGATGAATTTTCGTCTCGTAAATCGTAATTCTCAATTCGTAATTCCATTCCACCTCGTAACTCATAATTCTCAATTCGTAGATTAAAAATGGACCATGGTCTATAGACTATAAACTCAAAAAAATGTCAACATACAAAGTCCCAACAATGGCTGAAATGGCCGGAAAAGGTGAAAGCCCCGAAGTTCTTTTTTGGGTGGGCTGCGCCGGATCTTTTGACGATCGATACAAGGCTGTGACGCAGGCTTTTGTTAAAATATTGAATAAAGTAGGAGTGAGTTTCGCAGTTCTCGGCCCGGAAGAAGCATGTACCGGAGATCCTGCAAGACGAGCAGGAAATGAATTTTTGTTCCAGATGCAAGCCGTTGCCAACATTCAGGTGATGAATGGATACGAGATCAAAAAGGTCGTGACCGCTTGCCCGCATTGTTTCAATACGATCAAAAATGAATACCCGGCATTGGGCGGAAACTATGAAGTAATCCACCATTCGCAGTTTCTCCAGCAATTGATCAACGAAGGAAAAGTCGCTCTAAAAGGCGGCGGTGAATTCAAAGGTAAAAAGATAACCTTCCATGACAGTTGCTTCCTCGGTCGCGCAAATGATGTGTACGAAGCTCCGCGCGATGTGATCAGAGCATTGGATGTGGAACTCGTAGAGATGAAGCGCTGCAAAACCAATGGTCTTTGCTGTGGTGCCGGCGGGGCACAAATGTTTAAAGAACCGGAACCCGGAAAAAAAGATATCAATGTCGAGCGAACCGAGGAGGCTCTGGCTACCGGAGCACAGGCGATTGCGGTCGGCTGTCCTTTCTGTCTGACTATGATGACCGATGGTATCAAAAACAAGAATCGCGAAGCAGATGTGCAGGTTTACGATCTTGCAGAAATGATCGCTAAAGACATGGGGATTTGAAACTCAAAACTTGAATCAATTTGACCCTTTTTGCCGTTAGGTAGAAAGGGTTTTTCTTTGCCTTAAATTCAATTCCAAGATGTACGTTGATTTCAATAAAATGCCTGCTCATTCCCGTGTCTGGATTTATCAGGGCGGTCGCAGTTTTACTCCATCAGAAAAAGAACTTGTCACCAATCGGTTAAAAGCATTTTGCAATGGATGGAATACCCACGGAAACGGAATGCCAAGTTCTTTCCAAATTCTGGACGATCAGGTTTTGATTTTGGCGGTGGACGAAAGTAACTTGGGAGCCAGCGGATGCTCCATCGACAGTTCGGTAAAAGCTTTGCGGGAACTTGAAAACACCCTGGGAATCAACCTGACCGATCAGGGTAAAGTGAGTTACAAATCCACTAGCGGGGAATTGAAAGTGGCTCCTGCTTTGGGCATTAAATCAAAAGTAATCGAAGGTGAAATCGCGGTGGATACACTTGTGATCAACCCGCTTATTCAGCGAAAAGCAGAGTTGGAGGAGGTTTGGATTTCGGCAGGTAAAAGCTGGATGAACAAATATTTTCCAAATTAATTTAGTAATATTCAACGTAGAACAACAGTAAGGTTCAGACCTAATTGCCTAAGGGAATCGGCAGACCAGATTTATAAATTGAAATCAAATCTATGCGAAACCTCAATTTTAAAAAGTATTGTGATCCCATCAGACCTCTGAATAATAAAAGCCAAATCATGAAACATTATTTTTTCTGGATAAGCCTTCTTTTTCTTGGTGGAATAAGCTCCTGCAAAAGCCTTCAGGAAAAAGGAAATGATCAATTCCTTTCCGGTCAATATCAATATGCGATTTCGACTTATTCCCAAATTCTGGCAGAAGATTCGTTGAATACGGAAGCCAATAAAGTAATTGCAGAAAGCTATCGCCTTTCCAACCGTATCGAAAAAGCAGGTCCCTACTACGAAAAGCTGGTTACAGAAGACCCAAGTTTTGAAAATTACTATCGATTGGGATTAAGCTTAAAAGCGCAGGAAAAGACCGAGGAGGCAAAAGCAGCTTTTGAAAAAGCAAAAGAATATACGCAGGATGAAACCTATGCCGCAGAAACCCAACGCCAAATAGAGGCCATAAAACTAAAGGACGGAATCGAAAATTACTGGCCAAATCATGTGCTGGTTAATTATAAGGAATTGAATACTGCAGGTGCCGATTATGCACCTGTTTTGAGCGAGGACTTCATTTATTTCACCTCGGGCAGAGAGGCCTCAGGATTGTACGCCGCCGACGGATCACCTTACCACAAACTTTTTCGCGCTCGGGCAGAAGGTCTTCGGGTAGACACAAAAGCTGTTCAGGCTCTTCCGGAATTCAAGAATGAGGAAGGCCTAAATCAAGCAGCTATCGCCATTAGTCCTGACGGAAACACCATCATTTATGCTCGTGGCAATTCCACTTCTCCCAAAGACTTGCCGGAACCAGCTTTGTTTGTTTCTTATTTCAGAGGTTCGGGATTTACACAGCCAATCTGGATGCCGGTAAATGAGGAAGAAACCTGGTGGAATTCCACTCCGGCTTTCAGCCCCGACGGAAGCGAATTATACTTTGCTTCCAACAGACCGGGAGGATTTGGAGGAATTGATTTGTATAAAGCCACCCGATTGGCCAATGCCGACTTTGGCAATGCAGTCAATCTTGGCCCGACTATCAATACGCCGGGAAATGAAATGTTTCCAAGAATGGAGGCAGATGGAAAGTTTTTCTTCTCATCTGACGGACATCCGGGTTATGGAAAGCTGGATTTGTTTGTAGCTGAAAAAGACGAATCGGGAAAGCAAACCAACCGAAATCTGGGTGAAAACATAAACAGCCCCAACGACGATTTTGGATTATTCTTCACCGAATATCCTAAGGCCGGCTATCTGAGTTCCAACCGTGAAGGCGGAGAAGGCGATGATGATATTTACTTTTTCGAAGACAAAACTCCGAAACCAAAAATCGTCAATGTCCTCCTCAACGTGACCACCAAAGAACGCATCGCGGGACAGCCGGATAAAGTGTTGGAACAAGCGAGAGTGGTCTTGTATGATGGAAATAAAAAGCAATCCGGTGGTGATTTCTCCAACACAAACGGACGAGTACGATTTACCCTTGAACCGAATGCAAACTTCACGATCATTGCATCTAAAGGCGGCTATTTCTCCAGGTCTGTGCCTTACACCACCATCGGAAAGACGCCTGACCCTGCAACTTTGATTCAGGAAGTAACCAATATTACACTTGATACCACGATCATTTTGGATCAGTTGATTTTGGACAAGTCGATCGTGCTGGAAAACATTTACTACGATTTGGACAAAGCAGACATCAGACTTGACGCTGCAATTGAACTGGACAAACTCGTAGCCGTACTGAAGGACAACCCAAGTATCCGAATCGAATTGAGTTCCCATACCGACTCGAGATCAGGTGATGCCTATAACCTTGACTTGTCTCAGAGAAGAGCGCAATCAGCTGTGGATTATATGGTTTCCAAAGGCATTGCTGCTGAGAGATTGGTAGCGAAAGGATACGGAGAATCTCAGCTGATCATTCCAAATGCACAAACCGAAGAAGAACATCAGGTCAACCGCCGAACTCAGTTTAAAGTGATTGAGATTAAAGAATGATTTAAGTTGGATTTCGGGTTTTATCGAAAACTTCGAAATTCAGCAATAGATGTTCAGCATTCGAAATTTTTAAAAAGCCCTTCGATCCAAAAGAATCGGAGGGCTTTTTGTTTGAATCAGAAAATAGATCTTAATCCCAATCTTCGCCTACGTGAGTTTCTCCACTCACGTTCTTTAAAAATGCCGGAGTGATGACACATCCGGCGGCAATAGAAGTTCTCGGTTAAATATGATCGAAGGGCTTTTTTTGTTTGACTTAAAAAACCGATTTCAGTCCGAAAAATTCAATCATAGGATCAAAATCTCTGTCTGAATGAAGTAGGGTTACTCCATTTTCAATACAAAAAGTACCAATTAAAACATCAATTGTTTTCCTCACAGTGAATCCATTGGTCCGAAGAGTCCTGTAGTTTAAGGCTGATTGGAGAGCCATTTCTTTACCTACGAGTACAAAAAATGGAAATTCCTCAAGGAAATTTTTTACCTCCATAAAGTCTTTTTCTTTTTTGAAACCTTGCAGAACTTCCATAAAAATCAAATCCCCGATTACAATCCCTTGCTTTCCTATCGCCCGATCCAAAAAATTGGCTTGCTCAGTATCATTGCCATTTAGGTAATCAATCCAAACTGAAGAATCAACAAGAATCATTGATCAGTTCTCATTTGATCCAAGTCGCCTTCCCATTTTACCTTTCCACGAAGTGATTTAATTCCTTCTTGTTTCTTAAGAGAAATAATTAACCGAAGCCCTTCCTCGACAGTGGCTTTTTTTGTGGTTAGTCCGGAAGCTTTCATGGCTTCTGTAATCAGGCTTTCTTCTATTTCAATATTTGTTCTCACATGTGTATGATTTTAATAAATATACACATCAATAAATCAAAAGGTTCTATCCCAATTAAGATTATATTCAGGAAATCTGAGAGAAGGCGACTGAATCCATTCTCAATTCTCAATTTTACATTTTACATTTCCTACCCCTCCCAACCTTTTCCCCAATCCCGCCGCATTTTCCTGAGGATATCTTTAACTTTGTCCCCATGAACGAGCGATACATGCAGCGCGGGGTTTCGGCCTCCAAAGAAGACGTACATCAGGCCATATCAAAACTGGACAAAGGACTTTTTCCGAAAGCTTTCTGCAAAATTGTTGAAGACACCCTCGGCAACGATCCTGAGTTTTGCAACATCATGCATGCGGACGGCGCGGGTACCAAATCCTCTCTCGCTTACCTCTATTGGAAAGAAACCGGCGACTTAAGCGTGTGGAAAGGAATCGCTCA
>JBILPR010000291.1:0-5625 GCA_044373795.1 Algoriphagus sp.
AAATAAATCCGAAGGCTGTTTATGGCAGTTGGCGACCAAGGTTTGATTTTTCTTAAACTCGTAAACCCAAGCAGTACCCAAAGTCAGAATCAAATGTGTTCCTGTTTTCAGATATCCTCCGGTCAAGTCAATTCTTTGATTAAGCTTTTCCAGCAATTCATCCTTTGACTTTCCAACCAAATCAGAATGCGCAGAATAGTGAAAAAACAATCCATCGCGCTCTGAAATCAGGTTATGATCCACTGTGTTTCCTGAGATTCCTGCTTCCAAAAGATCTGCAAGAGCATTTGGATGAAAGATCGTTCCGAAGGGATTGACGAGAATATCCAATTTGGAGTCCAGCATTTTCTGCCCGATAGTTTGGGCAAAGCAGGAACCTAAACTTAGGATTTTAGAACTGTGGGAGATGGGCGACGGCGATTTGGGAATAGGGAATTCTGTGAACCAATGCATGAGGTGAAGTTATGTAATGGAAAAAAAAAGCAGGTTTGCTCAGATGAAAAGTAATAATTCAATTTTTTAATTCTCGAAATATTATGCGTTCAGCTCAGTTGGAAGTGGTCTTGACGAGTCCCAAGCCTTTACAAAGTCATGAGTTTGAGACTTATTACCTGCCCCAAAAGCATGGACTTGGATCATTTATTTTTCAATTCTCTCAAGAGCTTTTTTAATTGGAAATCTCCAAAACCATAGATCGGTAATCGCCTCTGAAATTCGGTGAAAATAAGCTGGAAGTCTCCAGTTTGAAGTTCATCCCGGATTTCCAGCAAAGTTGCTTTTGGCTTTCCGGGAAAGTCTCCGACAGGGATCATATCTCGCCATGCCTCGACGGCCTTCTTGAGAAAGGGAAATCGCTCATTAAATAACTCGCCGATCTGAAGCGCTTTAAAGATTTCCTCATTTTGAAAGTGTTGCCAGAGTGTTTCCAGAATTTCCCGCTCTTTTATGCTCAGGAAATGCGCTTTGGCCTCATAAGAATCCACCAAATCCAGCTCGTCTAAGTGGCTGAAACGGTAAGGGGAATCCGGATACGGAAGAGCGAGGTAAACTTCGGATGGATTGTTGTGAAGTAAATGCAGCACGAACCAAAGATTGACCTGGCAAAACAAATCCTCTTCAAACCAACAATAGATTTTTGAATCAGGTGGGAGGTTCAGGATTTTCTCAAATTCTGAAACGCTGAGTTTGGAATAATCTAAATCGGAAGCATCAGGATAATTCTCATTGATAAACCGGCTTCTGATTTTCCAAAATTCTTCCGGGGAATCAGACTTCACCGGTCCGTCGATTAAAGCTTCCCGAACGATTATTTTCTCACCCGGAATGGACTCCGGAAATCTCATAGCTAATGCATCCCCATTCAAAATATGAATCATTTTGTGTGGTATTTAGCTTTCATAAATGAATAGGATTCGGCAATTAATTGCTTCAATACTTCCAAATCAATATCTGCTAATTTCTTGACGTAAATGCATCCTACCCCCTTTTTGTATTTCCCCAGCTTTTCCATCAAAGGAGTGAATTCATTTTCCATGCAGCCCATCAGGTATAATGTTAAAGCAGCTTTCCGCGGGGAAAATCCGGAAATCAGAAATTCGCCTTCCCGGCCCGAAGCGTACTTGTAATGGTATTCTCCAAATCCGATGATGGAAGGACCCCACATGACAGGTTCCTCTTTAGTGATCGATTTGAAGAGTTCCAAAAGAGCGAAGCTGTCCTTCCTTTTCTGTTCATCCTCCACCGAATTGATGAAGTCCGGAACGGAGGTTTTTTCAGGTTTGGTTTTGTTTTCGGTCATGATAATCCAGAAAATTGATTGGTTATTGTCCTCCAAAATGGTGAACTCACATCTCATATGAAGCATAATGGGAATACTCCAGTTGGCGAGAGTTTATCTTACTTTCAATTGCCGCTGTGAGTGTCTTCACTCACAGCTATTCATCAAATAATTAATCCATCAAATGTTTTTTCAGAAAATCTGCAGTAGCTTGATCCACAAGAATCATATTGCTCCATTTCATCCAATGGTGCGTGTCACCCGGAATGAAGATCGACTCGTAAGGTTTTCCCAATTCTTCAAATCTCCGGATCAAATCCACGGTCTGACTGACCGCAACATTGCGATCATCGTCGGCATGGATAAATAAAACCGGTGAAGTCCAGGTTGCCAGATCAGGAATTGGAGAAGATTCCCAGGCAATTTTCTTGGCCTGCTCGTAGTCGGGAGCTTTTTCGTACCCATCGGGGATAGCATATCGTCCATCCAGGTCATGCACTCCATGGATGTCCACGCCCACTTTGAATAAATCTGAATCTCGTGCCAAAGCAAGAGAAGCAAGATATCCGCCATACGAACCACCATAAACACCGATTCTCTCACCGTCAACCTGAGGCAAGGAAGCGAGGTATTCTCCGGCGGCTTTCACGTCCTGATATTCGACAGCACCCTGATGATAGGCATTTGCCGGTCGGTGAAATTCATACCCATAACCGATTCCCAGTCTGAAATTGACAGACAAAACCGAAAATCCGAGTTCCGCCAAATACTGGTTCAGCGAATAAGTATTGGAATAATAATCCATGTAACTCCAGCCCAGAAGCATCTGTCGTTGCGGTCCGCCATGAATGAAGACAACTCCGGGCTTTTTGGTCGTGCCCCCTTCTTTTTCGAAAAGCTGACCATAGATGGTCGTGCCATCCGGAGCAGTGAATTTCACCTGTTTAGGAGTCACTAGTTTTGCCTGCGGAAAGTCAGAAGGGATGATTTCCAGCTGCAAAACCCCCGTGTCCGTTCCATTATTGATTGTCACCAAATGCGATCGTTGAGCGGTTGCGGAGAAAAATGCCATTTTTCCTGCATTTCCCACATAAACCGGATAGGCTTCAATTCCTGATCCTGAAGTTTCCCAGGTGAGTTTGCTGTCTGCGATTTCTACCGATCCGATATGCCGACGGTCGATATCTTCTGGCTGAGAACCTGCATTAGCTGCGAAAATGATTTTTTTACCATCGGGACTCTGCTTCATTTGCTCCACCATGTAATTGCCGGGCGTAAGAAGTTTGGTCTTTCCAGAGGAAATATCCAGAGCATACAGATGCGGCCATCCGTCTTCATAAGACAGGTACGTGAGTTGGTTGTCGGCTGCGAAATTCAAATTGATGCTTCCGGTCGTCGTTGGGATGGATCCGCGAAGCGTTTCAGGTGCTTTCCAAAGTTTCTTGCCTTCACCGGTCTCCGTATCGGCAATCCAGATTTCCCAAGGAGTATGTCTCGGTACCAAAAGCGGAAATGCCGCTCCTTCTCCGCCACGAGTTCGGATAAAGGAAATTTGCTTTCCGTCAGGGGACCATTTTGGAGTGATGTCTCGGTGAAAAGAAGGTGCCATCCATTGGATAGGTGTAGCGTTGTCAGCATAGATTCCGACCAAGGAATGTGTGCTTCTATTTGCTGTGAAAGCAAGCTTTTTTCCGTCAGGAGAAAACTGTATCGAGTTTACATTTCCCTTCGTCTGAAAAAGTTGAGTTGGCTTATCGGCTCCTTCCAAATCGACGGTCCAAACCTGACCGCTTTTGATGAAGGCAAGTTGGTGTGGTGCGCCTAAAGCGATGTCATCTCCTTCCGTTATAACTTCTTCTTTTCCGGTTTGCAGATTAATTTTCCATATCTCAACTTTTGGAAGCCATGAAAGATTCTCAACATTTACTGTTGAGGATGCGTTGCCTCCTCCATGATCTCCGCCCCGCACAAAAGCAAGGAAGGTACCATCCGGGCTGAACTGCAGACCGCTGATTTCCTGACCGTCATCCTTATCGAAGGAAGTGAGTTTTTCAGGTTTGAAATCAGGTCCTTTTGCGAAGTAAACATTCCTTTTCCCCTGCTCATTCAGCGCCCAGGCGATCATTTCTCCGGAAGGAGAAGCTGTGAGTTCGGAGGGGAAACTGAATTTCCCCACCTGCTCCATGGTGAAGGATTGGGAGAAAAGAGAGTGTGAGAATAGGAGAAAAGTGAAGATGAAAATGGAGATGTGTTTCATGATTTGGTCGATGTCAAAGTGAATTTGAAATATTTTCTAAGCCGTGGTAAGTTTTAATATCTATCATTCTTAAGATCGGGTCGGGAGTGGAGACACTCCCGACGGCGAAGTTTCATGATATTTAGTCGTGGTCTAATAGTTTTTCTAACGCGGTTGCCAACTGTTTTTTATCTGGAAGGAAGAGTTCGTATTTGCTGACAAATAATTGATTGCTGATATTTTCAGTGGCGTATTCAACAAGGATTTGATCTTTGTAGGCTCCTGGCACGATTCCAATTGGGGCATTATCGCCTTCTGTATTTTCTTCCTTTCGAAAGTAGTTTAGGTAAAGATTCATTTGCCCGATGTCATTATGCTCTATTTCTCCTCTTTTTAAATCGATCAATACGAAGCATTTGAGGATCCGGTGATAGAAAACCAAGTCAACATAGAAATGACGGTTGGCCAGGCTGATCCTATATTGGCGGCCAATAAAAGCAAAACCTTTCCCCAGTTCCAGCAGAAATTTTTCAAGATTTTGAATTAGCCTTTCTTCCAATTCTCCCTCAGAATAGTTTGTTGAGTGTGGGATTCCCAAAAATTCGAAAACATAGGGATCTTTGATGATGTCCTGCGGATTTTGGATTTCCGATCCTTTTTCGGACAGACTCAAAACTGCCTGCTTGTCTTTACTAAGTGCCAATCGGTGAAAAAGCATGCTTTTCATCTGCCGCTTTAGCTCCCGGACGCTCCAGTTTTCCTTTTCAGATTGCTTCGTGTAAAAACCAATTTCAAGCGCTTGATCCGCCTTGATTATTTCTACATAGTGGCTCCAACTCAATTGTCCAGACAGTGTCTGGATTTTTGGAAATTTATAATAGAACTGTCTGATTTGGAAGAGATTCGTCCTACTAAAGCCCTTTCCAAATTCCATTGACAAGTCTCTGGATAGGCGATCCAAAAGTTCCGATCCATATTCCGATTTCTCATTTCCTCCCTGCTCAAACTCTACGATATGCCGCCCAATCTGCCAGTAGGTCTGCACCAAAATGGAATTTACAGCTCTCCCGGCTTGCTCTCTACCAAGAAGGAGGAGTTCCGAGATTTGTGATTTTAGCCCGGAATACGGATTGTTTTCTTTAGCGATTTCCATGGGTCAATATTGATCATGGATGTAATAAAGCACTTTTTGCAACTCCGTTTTCAGGTCATTGGCAGGAATAGGATAGTTATTCATCAGGCAAGAGAAATGAAGGATTTTACCGCTTTTGGTAATAAGATAACCACTCAGTGCAGTACTCATGCTGAGTGAACCTGTTTTAGCATAAATGTAGGGAGGCTGTCCTTCGTCAGCTTTATACCATGCACGGATGGTTCCGGATTCACCGCCTGCGGGAAAGTAGGCTTTGATTTTTTCCAGAGGAACTTCCGTTCTGATTTTCCTGAGTAAGGCGATGATACTTCTCGGAGTGAACATATTCCGCGAGCTCAGTCCTGAACCATCGAACCAAATCACTTCATCGGGAAGGTCTGCCATCAAATTTTCCTTGGCATATTCGATCGCATCAGCGATGCTCAGGGTATTGTTCAATTGATCGGAAACCAACATCAT
>JBILPR010000292.1:0-5608 GCA_044373795.1 Algoriphagus sp.
TATTGGGAATTATTTCCAAAATCCCGTCTCCATCAAGATCCCAGCCTCTTGCTGTTTCCACATTTCCGGTTTCGGCGATCAGGTGTGTCGCCCACTCTTTATTATTTCCCGGGTTTTCTTTCCAGATTAACTTTCCTTCAAACCATCCTCCGGTGATGTAATCCATATTTCCGTCAGAATTTACATCCATCGGGATGGTTGAGAAGTCCTCGAAATATTCTCCGAATTGCTTGACTTGACCAATCATGAATCGATCGAGGAATTGAGGACCTTTGAACCAAAAGCTACCCGATACCAAATCCAGAACGCCGTCATTATCCACATCCATTACCCCGACAGACTCAGCGCTTTCAAAAGCGATCACCTGCTTTTTGAATTTTGGACTCATCTCCTGGGCGGAAAGAAAAACCGGAATAGAGAAAGCGGTTAGGAAAAGACAGGTTTTGATCGGGTTCATGGGCTTTTGAGGTTGATTAATAGATTATCCGCAATGTTTCAGGAACCATAAATTCCTTGTTTGACTGGCTGGAAGACCGATGACTGAAGAAGCCATTTCGATAGATTTTCACCCAATTTTAGGCCCCTTCAAGCTTTTCTTAGTACAAAAGCAGAATTCCAGATTAATTAATTCCCCGATAAGACTTCTGGTGAAAAGCCTTATCGGGAATTGTTGGATTACTGAAACTGATTATTGCGATTAAACACGGCGTTTAAAGGTTTTTTAATAATGAATATCGAATTACGAACATCGAATGTCGAAGTACCCGAAATCATAAATCCACTATCTGAAATCACTTCTCCATCGGATGCATTTTTAGCAAATCCGCAGGCTTATAGAATCCTTCTTTGTCTTTGACCTCTTCACGAACTTTTCTTACCAGGTCCGGAGAAATGGTGGAAGCCTGATTTCCGAAGGAATTTCTCACATAAGTAAGTACTGCAGCGATTTCGGAGTCATCAAGCATTCCTTCGTATGGAGTCATCGGAACTTGTCCGGGATATTGACGACCCAAGACTTCAATCTCTCCCATCAGGCCTTTCAATACAATTTTGATCAGACGCTCAGGACTCCCTGTAACCCAAGGTGTACCTGACAAAGGGGGGAATCGAGAAGCAATAAGTCCTTTTCCGTCAGATTGATGGCAAGTACTACAGAATCCTTCACGTGCATAGATTTCTTTTCCGAGAACGAAGAGTTCCCGATCAGATCCCGTGAGGGAAGATTTGATGTCTTCTTCCTTTTTCTCCGTAACTGAGATGCCGCTGAGATGAGCAACTGCAGTTTCCAGCGTTCCTGGAATCCAGGTTTTATCCTTCGTTTGTTTTTCAGCTTCAGCAAGGATCGGCAGACCAACTTCTCTTGGGAGCCAGGAAGCTGCTGCGATGGCTTCCATTCTGACTCTTCCATGAGAATCTTTGGCAGATGCCATCAGGAGTTCTGCCTGATCTTTGACTTGATGTCCGGTATATCTCACGACACGGGTTGCCGCTGCTCTTACTCTGTAATCTTTGGATTTTAGCATTTGCTTTAGTAGATCCTGATCCACTTTATTGATGCCCCAGGTTACCCAAAGGCCTTCAAGCAAGTTGTGTTCGTAGTTTGAATCATTTTTATCGAGGGATTTTGTCCAGTTTTGCACTGCTGCAAAAACTTCCTCTTTGTCCCTTCCGCGAAGTTCTCTGCGGGTTCTGTACCGGGTTCTGTATTCAGGCAGTTTCAGGTTTTCCAGCAATTCGGCGATGCTTGCTCCGGCCACTTTTGCAGGAGTCACCAAAGGACGGGAAGGATAAGTCACACGGTAAATCCTTCCATGGACGTGATCTCTGAGCGGATCTCGAGCATTATGCTGCATGTGACCGATCAGGATATTGTGCCAATCCACGATGTAAAGTGAACCATCAGGTGCTATTTCCATGTCTACAGGGCGGAAATTGCGATCTGAGGAAATCACCAAATCCTGTTTCCATTTGGTAATGAAACCAACCGTGTCCTCGATCATCTGATGCTGCTTGGTACCAAGGAATCCGATCGTGTTGTTGATGATCATGTCACCCTGAACATCATCCGGGAAGTGACGGCTGGAAATGAATTCCAACCCTGAAGTCGGACGAACCATATGATCTTTTTCGATCAGGTTTGGACCTTTGAAGTTAGCGTTTCCATAACGAGGAAGGACCGAACCCGGTAACATCCAGTTTACATTTGGCCCGGAAGTTTCGGCGTAGAAGTTTTGACCCCATTCGTCAAAAGCAATACCCCATGGATTAGGAATGCTGACCTGATTGACACGCTCCAACTTATGTCTTTTGGGTTCGTATCGGTAAAATCCGCCATTGGAAGCACGAACAGGTCCGTAAGAAGTTTCCACATTCGTATGGAGGAAAACTCCTTCAGCCATGTGAATCGCACCAGATTCATCCGTGGTGAAAGCCGAAATTGCATGATGCGTATCATGGTCATCAAAACCGCTCAACAGGATTTCTTTTCGATCAGCTTTATCATCTCCATTGTCATCTATCAGAAGTACCAGGTTGTTTCCCTGCGAAACATAGACTCCTTCGGGTGCGATTTCGAAACCTACAGGAATATGCAAATCATCTGCGAAAGTGGTTTGCTTGTCAGCTTTTCCATCGTTATCGGTGTCTTCCAGGATGATCAATTTATCCTTTGGTCTTTGGTCACCCGGTTTGTAATGAGGATAGCTTGGCATAGTAGCAACCCAAAGTCTGCCTTTATTATCAAAAGAAAGCTGAACTGGATTCGCCAGATCGGGGAATTCTTTTTCTGATGCGAAAAGGTCGATTTTATAACCTTCAGGAACTTTGATTGTCTTCAGGGCATCTTCGCCGTATTTGTATTCCAGGCTCCCGTTATTATCGGGGTTGTAATTTGTTTTCACTTCCGGAAGTTGAACCGTCTTGGCATCTGCTGCAACCAGGTCTTTCTTTTCGCCTTTCACAGACATCCAGATAGCAGTATCGCGGATAGCAGTCATTTGACGGATTTTTTCCAGCTCAAAAGGGTAATTATCCGGACCAAAAGGATCGTACCTTCTTCCGAAGACGTGAACCCCATTCGGGATTTTATAATCATTGGTCCAAAGCCAATTCTTCTCCATGACAGCCTCATGAACCAATTCTTTGTTCGCTTCTGCATCCAAATCTGCTTTGCCAAAAAGCTCATCGGCAAGAAGTTTCGCCAACTTTTGATAGCCCAAATCATTCAGTTGAGAGCCATCGATGGTCAAAGGCTCTTCGGTCTGATCGTACCATTTTTTGGATGGAGCAAAGGCATCTACAAACAAGACCTCATTCTTCTTTGCAACTTCCCTCATCGCCTCTGTATATAAGGAGATGTTTTCATTTTCTTTTACACCATTTGGCACGTCTATTTCTGCGGAGCGATCTTCGAAAGCGATAGGGGAAACCAAGGCTAGCTGAGGCGGGGTAGCACCATTGTATTTCTGACTTTTTGAATGCCTGATGAAAGCATCTAATTCAGCTTTGTAGTTTTCCAGCCCTTCCGGACCTAGGAATGATTCATTGTAGCCAAAGAAACCGATTACATAATCTGCCTTCAATCGAGTCAGCCATTGGTCAGGCTTCTCCAAAAATCCCTCACTTCCGGAGGGAGTCGCGTATTCAGTTTGAAATTCTTCTGCACCCGGAAATGCCCAAGGATCATTTGTACCGGATCTTGGTCGGAAACCCGGAGTATCACCCGGATCGCAAAGATTTCGGATGATAAGGGTGCTGTCCGGATATCGCAAGTGCATTTCAGTTTCGAAATGACCATAATTCATCATTCGGGAGCCAAGGTTGTTTCCGATTAAGGCAATGCTTGCATTTTTTTTAAGAGGAAGTACTTTGCGCTGGGTGCATTGGAAAGAGAGAATTCCAATCGAAAAAAGAAGTAGGGCTTGAAGAAGGATTCTTTTGGGCATTGCTGAAGGGATTTAATTATTGAGCAAATTTTAGACTGAGGTTTTTTATTGACTTTAAATTAAGGAGCAAGGACTCAAATTAAATATCAAAAAGATAACCTGCTAATGAAATTGAAATTACTTATGATATTCTATTAGTTATGTCCTGTTGTGTCCTGTATTTATTAAACTGAAAAAACAATGATTTTATTTAAATATATAGTTTTAACAATTTTTTTTTTTTAATAAAAGCATCCTGAGGTATCCTGTGATTTTAAAAAGTGTTCTTGTCAAAATTTGCTCAAAAATGCAGGATGGTGCAGGATAGAAATAGTGAATCAGATTGTGTACTTGGTTTTAATTATAGTCCAATTCATTAAACCCAATCATATGAAAAACCACTATCAAACTAAAGTCAAGATCCGGTTCATAGGATTTTTGCTTTTCATGTTTTGCCTGAGTTTTATGGCTCACGCGCAAACATTTAATGTCAAGGGAAAGGTAATCTCCGAAGGAGATAACGAGCCTGTTCCAGGCGCCTTAGTTGTCGTTAAAGGCACTCAGCGAGGCACGATCACAGATATCGACGGTAGCTTCATTATGGAAGCATCTGTCGGTGAAACGCTGGTTGTAAGTTTCGTAGGATTTAACTCGAAAGAGATCCTTGTTCAGGCAAATCAGGGAGACTTGACTGTAGGTTTAACCTACTCTACATCTGACCTTTCTGAGGTAATTGTAGTAGGTTACGGTAGCCAAATCAAAAAGGAATTAACCGGTGCTGTTCAAACTGTAGGTTCAAAAGAACTTGCAGACATGCCGGTTTCTTCAGTTGCACAAAAACTCCAGGGGAAACTGGCCGGTGTGCAAATCAATCAGACTACAGGTCAGCCTGGAAAAGGTATGAACGTGAGAATCAGAGGTCAACTCTCTGTATCCGGAGGAAGTAATCCATTGTATGTAGTTGACGGATTCCCTATCACAGGCGATATCAACGCAATCAACCCGGATGAAATCGAGGAAATCACAATCTTGAAAGATGCAGCTTCTACTGCTTTGTACGGTTCAAGAGCTGCAAACGGTGTGGTCATCATCACAACCAAAAAAGGTAAAACAGGCCAGACCAATGTATCCCTGAACATGTTCACTGGCTTCCAGGAAGTACCAATGGAAGGCAGATTGGAAATGATGGATGCTGTTGAATTTGCAACTTTCAAGAAAGAATATTATGAGGCCGCAGGTCAGCCTGTTCCTGATATTTATCAAAATCCAGCGAGCTACGAGGGAAAAACCAATGATTGGTACGATGCATTATTGCAAACAGCACCAATTTCCAGTTACAACATGACGTTGACTTCCAATAAGGAAAGAGTAAATACAGCTGTAATTTTAGGTGTATTTGATCAACAAGGTGTAGTATTAAATACTGATTATCAAAGATTCTCTTTGAGAATGAATACTGACTATCTGGTATCAGATAAAGTTAAAATAGGAGTAAATCTTGCTCCACAGTATGTAATAGACAATGTACCGAGAACAGACGGCGACAGAGGTACAGGTATCCTGTTCAATGCGCTTCACACTTGGCCAATCATGCCTATTTACAATGAAGACGGTTCGTTGACTTCTTTTAATAGGTTCCCGGCAAATACCGGTAACATTTTCGCCTATCCAAACTGGGTAAGATC
>JBILPR010000294.1:0-5500 GCA_044373795.1 Algoriphagus sp.
CTTTTCCACCTGCGGCAAAAACCCGATCCGCCAGCATTTTTCCAAGTTCCTCCGGCTGATCCGAAGATCCCCTTACCTCAATCGAAATTCTGGTTTTCCCATCGAGACTGACGATTCCTCCGGTAAGCTTCAACTGATCTGCTTCCAGATTTGCCAAAGCAAAGACTGGAATGCTGCATCCCCCTTCCAAAACTCTCAAATAAGCTCTTTCCGCCCGAAGTCTCATTGAAGTCTCTTTGTGATTGCACGCCTGAGTGATTTTTGCCTTCAGCTCAGGATTCAGGATTTCTGCCACTTCTATTGCTACGCTTCCTTGTCCTACGGCCGGAGTAAATTCAGCCAAATCGAGCTCCTGCGAAATCATTTCATCATAACCCATTCGGTGGACACCCGCATACGCCAGCAAAAGCGCATCGCAAAGTCCCTCCTCCATTTTGCGGATTCTTGTCTGCAGATTACCACGAACCTCCACTGTTGTCACATGGGGATAGAAATACTTCAAAGTCGAAACTCTCCGAGTCGAAGATGTTCCCAATACTAAAGGCTTGGAGGAATCTGCAAGGGAAATATTTTTCTGATGCGATACGATCACATCATTCTCTTTTTCACGCTCGGTGAAAGCAATGATTTCAAAGCCTTCAGGCAAATTCGACTGCATGTCTTTGGCACTGTGAACGGCTATATCAATCCTCCCATCCAACAATTGATCTTCGAGCTCCTGAGTAAAAACTCCTTTACTGCCGATTTTTGCGATGGAAACATCAAGCACCTGATCTCCCTTCGTATCGATGATGACGATCTCTGTTTCCAGTCCCGATTTTTGCAAAAGTTCCTCCACGTGGTAGGCCTGCCAAAGTGCAAGCTTGCTGCCACGGGTTCCTATTTTCACTTTATGACTCATTGATTGCTGTCTCTTTTTCCGGTGCGCTTCAGCACTCCGTCCTCGATGTACTTAATGATTTCACCTGCTATATTGACTCCGGTTGCTTGCTCGATTCCTTCCAAACCGGGAGAACTATTCACTTCCAAAATCAAAGGGCCGCGATCAGACTGAAGCATATCTACCCCGGCGATGTCCAGCCCAAGTGCTTTAGCAGCTCCAAGTGCAGCCTTTTTTTCCGCTGCGGAAAGTTTGATCACAGTTGCTTTTCCTCCTCGATGCAAGTTAGAGCGAAACTCACCCTCAGCACCTTGTCGCTTCATAGCCCCGACCACTTTTCCGTTCACGATGAATGCACGGATATCAGCACCTTTAGCTTCTTTGATAAACTCCTGAACGATAATTCTTGCTTTCAATCCGTGGAAAGCTTCGATTACTGATTGACCGGCTTTTTTGGTTTCTGCCAAAACTACCCCGAGACCTTGCGTTCCTTCCAGCAGTTTGATGATCAGCGGCGCACCACCGACATGCTCCACAAGTTGCTTTTCTCCTCCTTTGGAAAAGTTGGTAAAAGCAGTTTTTGGCATCCCCAAGCCCGCTTTCGAGAGAATCTGGAGACTTCGCAATTTGTCCCGGCTTCGTACGATCGCCTGAGAATTGACCGCGGAGAAAACTCCCATCAATTCAAATTGACGAACGACGGCCGTTCCGTAAAAAGTAACAGAGGCTCCGATCCTTGGGATGATTGCATCGACTCCGGTGAGTTTTTCACCTTTGTAAATAATCGAAGGTCCCTCTTGTTCAATGATCAGATCGCAGATACTGTGATTGACGATGATGGCTTCGTGACCTGCAGCCTGAATCGCCTGGTAAAGCCTTCTGGTTGAGTATAAATTTGAATTCCTGGAAAGGATTGCGATTTTCATGTGATTAAAATTTTTTCTTTAATGCCACATGGAATCTCGCATGGTAAATAATCATCCCTGTGTGTGACATACTCATCATGCTCGATTTCATCTGTTTATAATTGTTTTTAAAGGTCAGATGGAATCTCACATGGTTGATAATTATTCCGGTGTGTAACGCATGCGTTATGCTCGATTTCATTTTGTTTTTTTTCGGTAAGCTCTCGACAAATTAGAACCTGTCACATCTACAAGGAAACGATTCCTTAGAAGTTTTCGTCCAAGCAAAATGGAATTTTTCATGCTGGATCTATCAGAAAGTGTAAACTCAGCAGGATACGTTTCTCCGGCCAGTCTGATTTTGATTTCGATCAGATAGCGAGTCTCTGCATGCCCGAAAGAATTTTTCACTTTTTTTTCTCTGTAGTTCTCAAACCTTACCGTCTTTCCTGTAAAAGAAGGATGACCCGGCAGAAGAGCCTGAAAGGCCAAAACTTTTTTGCCTTTGTATTCTTCTTCCCTGATCTGTTCCGCATGAATACTGCTTGTGTAGGCACCTGTATCAATTTTGGCCCAGACAAGCTTCAATCCAAGTTTAGGAAGAGAGATTTTCTCTTTTCGGCCAATGATCTTTTTCTCCATGTCAATCGATTTTGGCCATCAGGAGAAGGATTTGCATCGAAAGATCCGTAAAAATCAGTTTTGCATTTCCATTTCGCTCCAAATGATAATGAGCCTCATTGAAGAGTGTGTAGAGGCTATTCACATGATCTTCGGTCAGCACGTTCACGCTGATGTTATTGACGAAATTCCTGTCCTCTCCACTTGTACGCAGGAGAGAATCCAAACTTATATTTTTCAGCAAAATCTCCCTGAGGACGTTCAGGCCTGTGAGCATCAGCGATTTTTGAGCTTCCTTATCAGTTTTGTGAAACTCATCAGAAAGCGTAAAAATCTCTTTCAGCTTTTTGCCATGACAAAGCCGAAACCAATTTCTGATCTGGCTTACCTGCAAATCTTCGACTTGATCCACAAGGCGATATGCTTCCCTCAAATTTCCATCAGCCACCATCGCGATTTGATCGGCAGCTCCGGGCGCAGAACGTCCGGTTTGAATGAGATGAGATTTGATTTCTTCATCTGTAAATGCTCTCACCATCACTTTCTGAGTTCGGGAAAGAATCGTCGTCAAAAGCTGATCCGGCTGGGAAGTTACCAACATAAAAATCGTCTTTGCCTGGGGTTCTTCGATGATTTTGAGTAAAGCGTTGGCAGCGGAAGGGTGTAAAAATTCCGGTGCCCAGATCAACATAATTTTATATCCTCCTTCGAAAGACATCAGAGAGAGTGCCTGAATTATTTTCCTTGCGGCACCTTTTGAAATATTCAATTGCTTTTTTTCAAATCCATTGAAGTAGATGTAGTCATGGACATTTCCATAAGGCTGCTCGATGGCAAACTTCCGCCAGCTGGTCAAAATATCCAGTTTTTCTTCCTTTTCATCCTCCTCCTTATCATCCTCTTTGGTTCTGGCAATCGCCGGAAAAGCAAAGTTCAGATCCGGCAGCACCAATCTGGACATTCGCTGACAAGCCGTGCACTTTCCGCAGGAATCATCCGGACCTGGATTTTGGCAATATAAATAGGTGGCCAAGGCCAAAGACATGGTCAGGTTGGCTGAGCCCTCAGGCCCATAAAAAAGTAAAGCATGCGCCAAATGGTTATTTTTGACGGCATTGAGCAGGTTTTCTTTGGTCTCGGGCAAACCCGGAATATCAGCAAATTGCATGATTTAGTCGATCAGGATGATTTCTCCCAAATTCTATAACTCGCTGACGTTTCAAAAATCCTGGAAAGGATTTCTTTGTCTTCAGGAGTCCAGGCTATTTTTCTTCGGCCCATCACAGCGATGGCTACTTCTTCAAATTTGGGAAACTGGAAGGTAGAGAATCCTGCCGCTCCACCCCAAGCAAAGGAAGGAATAAAGTTTCGGGGATATCCATCTCCAAAAATATTAGAACCCACGCCGACGACTGTTCCGGTATTGAACATCGTATTGATGCCGCACTTGGAATGGTCACCCATCATCAAGCCGCAAAATTGCAGTCCTGTATTTGCAAATCCACCTTTGGTGTAATCCCAAAGTTTGACCGGAGCGTAGTTGTTTTTGAGGTTACTCGTGTTCGTATCAGCACCAAGATTACACCATTCGCCAATGACAGAATTTCCTAAAAAGCCTTCATGGCCTTTGTTGCTGTAGCCGAAAATCACCGCGTTGGAAACTTCCCCGCCCACTTTGGAATGAGGGCCGACCGTCGTGTCTCCCCGCAGTTTTGCTCCCATATTGATGGTTGAGCCTTCGCAAAGCGCAAATGGTCCGCGAATGATGGCGCCTTCCTGGATCTCGGTATTTTTCCCAATGTAGATCGGGCCGTTTTCAGCATTGAGAATCGCGGCTTTGATGTTAGCTCCTTCCTCAATGAAAATATTTTCCGATGAATAAACCCGGGTATAAGGATCGTTGATTTCTGCTGACTTTCGTCCGGCTGTGATCAGTTCAAAGTCTTTTTTGATTTCAGACCCATTGAACTGAAAAATGTTCCAGGTTTTCTGAAGCAAAACCGGCTCAGAGTCCAACTGGATTATTTCCTTTTCCTTCGCAAAGTCAAGATTCTTCTCCGTTTGGCCGATGTAAGTCGCGAGAAGAGTTTTGCCGAAATAAAGCGATTGATTTTTTTCGAGCTTTTGGAGAATTTTCTCTACTCCATTTTCAGGAAGCCAAGCACCGTTGACAGCAAGTGCATCACCCGATTTTCTTGAGAATTTCTTTTGCAAATAATCTTGGGTGAGGAAAGAAACCGCTGAACCGGAGCGCTTTTCCCATTTTTCTGAAATTTTCAGGATCCCAATCCGGATATCCGACACCGGCCGGGTAAAAGTAAAAGGTAATAGAGATCCACGAATGGCCGGATCATCAAACAAGAGCAAATTATCCATAGGGCAAAAATAAAAAAGTCTCCCGGAATACATACTCCAGGAGACTCTTTAGAATGAGTTTGCTCGAATTACTTCTTAGCAGCGTATCTTCTGTTGAATTTCTCAACACGACCTGCAGTATCCAGCATCATTTTCTTACCTGTATAGAACGGGTGAGATTCAGCACTTACTTCGATTTTGAATACCGGGTAGGTATTTCCATCTTCAAATACGATCGTCTCAGAAGTTTCGATTGTAGATTTTGTCAAAAACTTAAACTCGCTTGAAGTGTCATAGAAGACCACGTCTCTGTAGTTTGGATGAATTGTAGCTTTCATATCACTGATTTTTTATAGTACCTTTTTCAAATGAGGCACAAAGCTACCCTTTTTCAGAAAACACACCAAATCTTTATCAAGTATTTCCGGCTTTTTTGGGGAAAAGTTTGAAAAACAGGGCTTTTGAGAAGATGGACACCATTGATTTTTCTGATCAAAATCTCATTTTCGGGAATGTTTTCTAGCTTTAGCCAATGCAAAAACGATCCTGCCTGCGCCTGACCCTGAGTTTGCTGATTTTTATAGCATCTTACTCGCTGCCCTTTTTCTCACTTGCCCAAGGATCCTACATCCCTTTTGACCGGGATTATTATCATCGAATTGAGCGCTATGAAATTCTCCAAGGCAAAACCAATTCCTTTTTCAACACTGGCTACAAACCTCAAAGAAGAGATCACGTG
>JBILPR010000295.1:0-5491 GCA_044373795.1 Algoriphagus sp.
TCCGGACTCATAACTACTTTCGTACAGACGATTCTCAGGGCCTTTATTTTATTTTTCAAAAGTGCTTAAAATATTTGAGGACTTTTTCAGTGCCCTCCTAATCGGCCTCCCTTTTTTGTGGTGAATTACTTCTGCGGAACCGAAGAATGGAAATAAAATAAATATCAAGAAGAAAAGTAGGAAACAGAAAGCTAATGAAGGAAATAAATAAGGTTATAATTCCATTTTCCTCAAAAGCTCATCAATCAATTCATCAACCCCTCTGCTTGCACTTTTAGCTCTGTTCTCCACGATGTTACCGTTCCAGTCTATAAGAACCGAATGTGGAATCCCTGTGATATCATACTTGTTTTTGAGGTTTTTGGTCCAGATCTCGTTTGCATAAAGATTGTCCATTTTCAGACCATATTTGGTGATATATTCTTTCCATCTCTCAGGCTTTGATTCCAAGCAGATATTAATGATTTTAACAGGTTTTCCATGATATTTTTTTACCAGAGCGTTTTCATATGGGAATTCTTCAATACAAGGTTTGCACCAATCTGCCCAAAAATTGATCAATACTATATTTCCGAGATAATCTTTTGATTCGACATCTTCTCCTTTTTGATTTATTAAATAAAAATATGGCATCCTGGCACCCGCCCTCAATTCCACACTAGAATTATAATATTCTTTTATAAAATCCCTCATTTGTTTGTCCGAGAAGTATTCTAAAACCGTAGAGTCATATTCGGATCTTGTATGCTTTATCAGCATACTTATGCGAAAAGCTAAGATGGCATCTTTGACGTTTCCTGTAAACAATTCCTCTATTTCTTGGGCTATATAAATACTTGTTGAGTGATTTAAGTTGTTACTTTTTGCCTTTGATTTAGACTTTTCCAAGCTTTTTATATTGGCGTACTCATGTAAAAAAAGCATGTAATTTTGCTCACCGATAAATCTCTCATTTTCCAATTTTACGGTATTAACCAAATTCTCCAAAAACGATGTAGGAATGTCATCTTCAATTTTAAGCATGTTTTTTCTGTAGGAAATGCTGTTTAGCTTACTTGCCACATTTCTATATCCCAATCTCTCTTTTTCAAGTTTTACATACCAATCAGGCAATTGTGATTTATTCAATTCAAGGTTATTTAGCTGAACAAGTGAAACAGAGTCATTCACTTCATTGAAACGCATAAAATCTTTTTCACTATGTGTGGCCATCGCCGTTTTCTGGTTAAAATGATCAAAACTTAGTTTCATTTTTGCGTTTTGAAAAAGAAACAAATTAACGAGACTCAGATCACCTGAAAAAACAATTGAGTCATTCTCCATAAAAGTTAAAGTGTCCACAGAACCTGGCAGCATGAAAATATCGAGCTTTTTATGATTTATATCCAAATGGACATAATCCATGCTATGGTTTTTAAGATAAACATCAATACTTGCATCAGGATATAAAAGCGTATCTAAAGTCGATACCTCCACAGGAATACTTGACCATTTTTCAAAATTGACCCGAACGGCCGAATCACTCAAATTGTTGAAAGTGAGTTTACTTTCACCATTAAGGTCAAATTGTATTTCTGGTACATTTTTTTCCGGAGTACAATGATGAAAGAAAATGATTAATGACACTAATAATATTAAAAACTTAGTTTTTAGTGTCATAATTTGATAACCCATTTAAAAATATAGTGATAATTTTTTAAGTTACACCTAGCTTCAGATTTAGTTTTTCCACTCCCTCTAAGATGTGGTCAAATGCTGGATTTGAACTGTAGATTACCTTCCATGCTTTGTATAACTGTCAGGACCGGGCCAATCTTGAAACTATCTACATGTCATTTTTTTTAATGCCTTTTCTCCCTAATTTTCTTACTAATTAATTTGCTTCACTCTTAAGAAGTTGTTTTCCAAGTGCGTTTCCAAGCCTCAAGCTCTAAGGGTAAGATACGATCAAAAAAGAATCACAAATTACTGTATTACTGAAAATCCTACCTAACAAACACCTCGATCCCTCTCTCCCTCTTAAGGTGCAGGATTTCGGACTTTGACTTCTTGAGAAAAGACTACCCACGCAGTAATCATTTCTTTGAATTTATTCTAGAGGAGCGATGTTGGAGGAAGAATTATAAATCAACAGAGCAATCCCACAACTTACTCTCAATCAAATTTTTACTTTTAAAATTCATCTTTTTATGTAAATTAGGAATTGAATTCCTAATTTACATAAAATGGATTATTACGACAGACATCTTAAACCTAAGGCTTTATCACTTTTAAGCAAATTCCCATTGCTGGCCATTACCGGACCAAGGCAATCCGGAAAAACCACTTTTGCCAAACGCTTGAAACCCGAATATGCATATGTAAATCTGGAACTGCCTGAGGAACGATCTTTTGCCAAAAACGACCCCTTGGGATTTCTTAGAACTTACCAAAATGGAGTAATTCTGGATGAAGTCCAGTGGGTTCCTGAGCTTTTCTCCTATCTACAGGTCGTAACGGACGAACGAAACAGACCAGGCGATTATATTCTAACCGGCTCCCAGAATTTTTTACTTTCCAGCCAAATCACTCAATCATTGGCAGGAAGAGTGGCAATGCTAAATCTTTTGCCACTTTCTATGAAAGAAATTTCTGATCAACTATCCGGATCGTCTTGGGAAACAATCGTGGTCAATGGTGGCTATCCCCGTAAATATCAATTTGACATCGAGCCCAGAGATTTTTATCCCAACTACATACAAACGTACATCGAGCGAGATGTACGACAACTGTTGAACATAAAAGACTTGGGGAATTTTCAAAAATTCCTTCAACTTCTGGCCGGCAGAGTTGGACAGATATTCAATCAAAGTAATTTCTCCAATGAATTGGGAATAGATCAAAAAACTGTAAATGCATGGCTTTCAGTATTGGAATCTTCATTTATTGCTTTTCGGCTACAGTCCTACTACAAAAACTTCAACAAACGAATCCTCAAATCTCCTAAAGTATTTTTCTATGACACAGGGGTAGTCAGCAGCCTATTGGGAATCAAAAAACCCGAAGACTTGAGTGTACACTTTGCAAGGGGACCCTTATTTGAAAACCTGGTGGTGACAGAAATTATGAAATCTGAATTGAATGCAGGAAATATTCCTTCGCTTTACTTTTGGAGAGACAGCAATCAAAATGAAGTGGATCTTTTGCAGGAAAAAGACGGAAATCTTACGGCCATTGAAATCAAATCCTCGGAAACCTATCATTCCGATTTCCTGAAAGGGCTGAAATACTTCCAAAAAATCGCCCCTAAAAGCAGTTCAAAATTGATTTATGCGGGCAATCTGAATCAGGAACGAGAAGGAATCCAAATCAGCAATTACTGGAATCTTTGAATGGTCCAAGTGGTGTTTTCTGTCATATTGAAAATTCTGCCAACTCCCAAATTTCGATCAGTCGCGACAATCACCTTAGAAGATGACTTTGACGGAAGCGAAAGAGTGTTTGTCTCCATCTTGATTCATGATGGCGGTAAAAGCATGAGCAGAATTGTGTTGCCAATGATTAAAAAATAAGTTTAAGCCAATAGAAAAGACAAAAAAGGGAAGCTTTAAGAGAGGGCACTGAAAAAGCCTCTCTTCTTCAGGGATTTCATAGAAAGCGGTTAAGTTTAAGACAAGCTTGAACTTAAGCGCTTTTTTATTTCTTTTTTCCCACTAATACGTTGTTTGGTTTAGGAGTTGAATTCAAGGTCATTTTGATAATGCCATTCAAAAATGTCCATTAGAACAGGATTTTTGGAGAGAATGATGTGTTTTTTTTAGCTACACACTCATTTTAATGATTCTTTTGAGATTTACTGCAAAAATCGCTATCGCACTTTGCATTTGCATATTGATTATGCCGTATGATTTTGCCCGACCATAGCCATGTACATTTTTCAACTCTCCATTTTTCGCTTCTATTTTGTAGCGATGTTTCGCTTTTTCTTTGAAGTATTCTGTCTGCTGAAAAGTAATTTGTTCGGTGTGAATATCTGACTTGATAGATACAGAGTAGGTTTTTGTCTTTGCCCTCTGTTTATAGCAGCCGTTTCTTAAAGGGCAGGTTTTACACTTTTCAACATCAAAATAGTAGGTGTCGACTTGGTTTGTTCCCTTGTTCTTTTTCCCTTGTCTAGCTTTTCTTATTGCCAAGTGGCCTGCTGGACATACAAACCTGTCAGCATCCTTATTGTAATCAAATTTGTCTTCGCTTTTTCTAAAACCTTGCGTAATTGACGGGTTGAGTTTGGATACTATTTTAATGTTTTGCGCACTGGTTAATTTGATGTTTTCTTTTCCAGAGTAAGCTGAATCACCTATTATTGTGTCCACGCCAATGCCATTTTCCTGACTAATTTCTAAAAGCTTGGGGAGCTCTGGTCCATCACCTTTTTCACCTGAAGTTACCACTGCCGCTGTTATAATTCGCTCTTCGGTCATTGCTAAGTGTGTCTTATAGCCAAAGAATGAACTGTCTGCGGATTTATGACCAGTTTTAGCATCTTCATCTTTTGATAGGGTGATGTTTTCTTGCGTGTCTTCAACTGTTTCTTTTAAAAAATTCAATTTTTCTCGTACTGCTGGAATAGAGCTGATAGATTCATCCTTTTCAACAATTTCTTCCAGCTGTTTACAATAAGCCAACTCTTTTACTAAATCATGGTCAACATTCTTTCTGGGCATACGCTCCTTCCAGTCTTTATCGTAGCTATAAATAGCCTTCCGGAGTTGTTTTGAGCGTTCTCTTAATACATCTATCGCCGAGAAGGGATTGGACCTGGATAGGGTATGAGTAGCATCAACAATGATGGAGTTGGATCGGATTACTCCTTTTTCTATAGCAATGCCCACTGTTTTACTGATCAACATGCTCAGTAAATCGGTATCCTTCAGCCGTAGCTTTCTGAATTTTGTCAGGGAACTTGGATTGATTACGTCTTCTTGGGGTGACATATCCAAAAAATACTTGAACGACATATCAAAACCTGAGCGCTCAACTACATCAACATCGGATATATTATAAATGGTCTTTAGCAATAAATATTTAAACATCCGGATTGGACTTTCAGCTGTACCTCCATTATTGAGGCAATATTTATTGACCAATTCATCGTAAACGAAGGAAAAATCCACCAAGTCATTAATCTTTCTGAGAAGATTATGCTTTGGAACAATCAAATTATAAAGAGCACTATACTCGCTTAATTGAAATTTTAGTTGTTGTACAAGCATGCTTTATTTGGCGTTTTAGGCTAATACAAAATACAAAAAAGGGAGTAGATAGCCTTGCGGTTCTACTCCCTTTTTAACATTTAAACCTACAAAAAGACTTTTTCAGTGCCCTCCGATTTCCTCGGGATCCTTTTTTTTTGATTTTTAGACATCTCCTTTTTTCTTCCACTTAGCCTTCGTCTTCATCTGATTCCGGTTTCGCTTGGCTTTAGAGTTTTTGTTGCCTCGCTTTTTCTCTT
>JBILPR010000058.1:0-18174 GCA_044373795.1 Algoriphagus sp.
CCGAAATCCGGATGCCATCTCTTCTATCAAGAATAAGTCGATCACACTCTATTTGAATTTTCAGTAGGAGAATTTGAATAGTCCACAGACCACCGACGACAGTCCAAAGCAGGTAGATATGAACTTCGATCTTTTTTTTATTTGGTGAGTGCCAAGAAGGTGAATATCATATTCGAGAAAAAGTAAATTTCCCTTTTTGCTTTCGCCAGAGCTAAAAATCCTGACCGACCTTTTTTCTAAATCAGTTATCTTGCCGTCATGGAAAAGAAAATTGCGTTGGTCACCGGAGCTACTTCGGGAATTGGCCGTGCCTCTGCTATCACTTTAGCCAAAATGGGCTTTCATATCATTGCTACCGGAAGAAGAGCGGATCGCCTGGAAGAATTGAAATCTGAAATGCCAGAAGGAATCGATTTTCTCCCCTTGGTTTTTGATGTGAGAGATCGTGAAACGGTGATGGAAATACTCGGAAACCTTCCCGAAAACTGGAAAAAGGTAGACGTACTTCTCAACAATGCAGGAAATGCACATGGCATGGACCCAATCCAATCCGGAAATATGGACGATTGGGATGCGATGATAGACATCAATGTGAAAGGCTTGTTGTACGTTTCCAAAGCCATTATCCCGGGAATGTGCGAGCGTAAATCAGGGATGATTATCAATATCGGGTCTATTGCCGGCAAGGAAGTTTACCCAAATGGCAACGTCTATTGTGCGTCCAAACATGCCGTAGATGCGATCACCCAAGGAATGAGAATGGACTTGAATCCGTTTGGAATCAGAGTTGTCGCAATTCATCCGGGGTTAGTAGAGACTGAGTTTTCGCTGGTAAGATTCAAAGGGGATTCGACACGTTCAGAGACGATCTATCAGGGATACGAGCCACTTGTCGCTCAGGACATTGCGGATATTATAGAATTTTCCGTAAATCGTCCGGCTCATGTGGTTTTGGCAGATATCGTTGTTTTACCGACGGCACAAGCTTCGGCAACTTTAATAAAAAAAGACCTTAAATAAGCGATGAAAAATACCCTTTACTTCCTGGCTCTTTCAGTCCTTTCTCTGGCATGTGCTTCTGATAAAGGAGACGCGGTGATCATCCAGCCAAAGGATGAAACCAAAAAAGATAACCCGGAAGTTTCCGAGACAGTTGAGTTGAATGAGCTGGAGGAAGCATTGAAAAATCAGGGATTGGTTAATATCGAAGAAGCCATTCCCGGATTGAAGGTGGAACTCATGTATTCGACCACAAATAATTTCTTTGAGCAGGATGTTTACGGGGATTTAACCCATGCCTATTTGCAGCCCGAAGTAGCGGATCGATTGAAAAAAGCCCAGGAAATGCTTCAAAGTGAATATCCAAATCTGACTTTGCTGGTTTATGACGGTGTTCGTCCTTTGAGCGTCCAGCAGATTCTTTGGGATAATCTGGACAAGCCTGACAGTATCAAGCCGCTCTATGTGGCTGATCCGAAAGCAGGAAGTTTGCACAACTTCGGAGTGGCAGTTGACCTGACGATCTTTGATAATGAAGGCGGAAGACCGATTGACATGGGTACGAATTATGATTTCTTTGGCTATGAAGCCTATCCTGACAGGGAATTAGAAATGATGGCTGAAGGCAAGGTCTCCCGCGCCCAAGTTGCCAATCGGGAGATCCTTCGAAAAGTAATGAAAGCTTCAGGATTTACCGGAATCGGGTCGGAATGGTGGCATTTCAATGCTTTCTCCAGAAAAGAAGCAGGTGAGAAGTTTGAAATTGTGAAGTGATTTCGGATTTCGGATATATGATTTCGGATATATGATTTCGGATATATGATTTCGGATATATGATTTCGGATATATTTTGATCTTGGATGTAATTCCCAATAACCTACTTACAAATAACCTATTAACCAATAACTTAGAGCCCAACAAGCCAATAAACATTCACTTAATAATCATCAACCAATAACCCAAAACTATGAATCTCAAACCCACCTTAATCACGCTTGGATTGCTTCTCAGCGTTGTTTTCATCGCTCCGGCACAGCAGTTCAAAGCCTTGGTTTTCAGCAAGACTGCAGGTTTTCGCCACCAATCCATTCCGGATGGGGTGGTAGCACTGAAGAAAATGGGCGAAACCCATGTTTTTGATGTATACACGACTGAGGATGCGAAAGCTTTCACAGAGGAAAATCTGGCAAAATATGACGTGGTCATCCTGATGAGTACAACAGGTACCATCTTCAATGACGAGCAAAAAGCGGCATTCCAAAAATATGTACAAAGCGGAAAAGGTGTTGTCGGAATTCATTCTGCTACAGATACCGAATATGAATGGCCTTGGTACAACCAAATGATAGGAGCGTATTTCCTGGCTCACCCAAAGCAGCAAACTGTCAGACTTCAGGTTTTGGACAAAACACATCCGGCTACTTTCCACTTGCCGGATACTTGGCTTTGGACTGACGAATTGTACGAATTCAAAAATATCAACCCCAATATCAAAGTTCTGATCAACGCGGACGAAACCAGCTACACAGTGGCAAAAGGAAACGGACCAAACCACCCAATGGCTTGGTATCACGAATTTGACGGAGGAAGATCTTTTTACACGGCTTTAGGTCACGTAGAAAGTGCCTTTCAGGATCCTGATTTTCTGAAGCATTTGTATGGCGGGATCTGGTGGGCAGCCAAAGGTCATCCTTTAAAATAATGTGGAATTTTCCGAAATCAGGAACTTAAAGCCCTGATTTCGGTTTTCTAAACAAAAATCCCATGCTGAAAGCACAAACAAGACCTGTTCACCTCTACATGGAGGCCAATCCCAACCCGAACTCTTTAAAGTTTGTAGCCAATTTCATGTTGGCGGAAGACGGTGTAAGTTTCGATTATCCGGATTTGGAAAGTGCAGGAAACAGCCAACTGGCTAAAGAACTTTTCAATTTTGCTGCTGTCCAACGGGTATTTATTGCCTCAAATTTTGTCACAGTCACCAAGGCTGAAGAGGTGGAATGGTCAGAAATTCAGACGATTCTTCGCGATTATATCAGACAATATCTTGAGTCAGGCCAGTCTGTTGTGCAGGTTAGTTTTGATAAAGATCCTCTTTTCGATGAAAACGATTCTGAGATAGTGAAGAAAATCAAAGGCATTCTGGACGAATACATCAGACCAGCTGTAGAGCAAGATGGCGGCGCTATTGTATTCCATTCTTTTGAGGATGGAATCGTGAAAGTCCTCCTTCAGGGTTCTTGTTCAGGTTGCCCATCGAGTACTGTCACGTTGAAAGCAGGAATCCAAAACCTGCTTACCCGTATGCTTCCTGAGGTAAAGGAAGTTCAGGCAGAAGGAATCTAATCTCGTTCTGACCTCATGGGAAAAAGAGACTGGTCTTGGGCGATTCTGGGCATTCTGGCTCTTGGAGTTCGCTATCTGGCTATTCAAAATCCGGAGGCTACAGACACTATTTATTCAAGAACATTCTTTCCGGGAATCCGGAACGTCATAGATCTGACGCTGGGAAATTTGCCATTTCCCAGCGTTTACCTTTTTATACTTCTCCTATTGGGAATTTTGGGACTTTATTTTTTAAAGTTCAGCAGAAGGATTGGCTGGAAAGAAAGAGCTTTTTACAGTGTCAAGGCTTTAGCAAATGGTCTGGGTGCTTTGGTTTTTTTCTTCCTTATCCTTTGGGGATTTAATTATCATCGAACGCCTATTTTCCAGCAGCTTGGACTCAAGCCCAAAGCGTTGGACTTAGTAGAGTTGAAGGAAGAGATCTGGATTACCCAGCGGCTCGTGCTTCAATATCGGGGAATCATCACTCAGGATACGACTGCAATTACCGAGACACTCCCCTATCCCGAGTTGGAAAAATTAGTACGAACAAATGTGGGGGAGAACCTGGATATGCTCGGTCTTAATTTCACCGGAAATCCTCGGACCAAAATGTTTCCACCTGGTGGTTTTATGCGAAAAATGGGAATTTTGGGGATCTATTTTCCTTTTACGGGTGAGAGTTACATAGACCCGACCTTGCATCCATTGGAGCAGCCATTTACCATCGCACACGAAATGGCTCATAGCTATGGAGTGACCGATGAAGGCGAGGCGAACTTTATCGCTTGGGTTATTTGCAGCAATAGCGACGATCCCTTGCTTCGGTACTCAGGTCAGTTGCGCTTATTGATGTATCAGTTTCGCGATTTTTACCGGATTGCTCCGGATGAATTCAAAGAATTTATGAAGACTCTGGATCGGGGAATCATGAATGATTTGATCTCACTTCAGAAAGCGGCCGAAGCCGTCAAGCCTTTTTCTCTAGAGCTCAGTCGAAAATCGAATGATATATTTCTGAAATCTCAGGGGGTAAAAGCGGGGGTAAACAGCTATCAGCAATTGCCGATGTTGGTTTTTGCCTGGAGAGACCGAATGAAAGGCGATTAATTTTTTGATTATTTAGTTTGAAGATTGTGGTTTTTGAGATATGTTTAGTTTAAAATCATCTTTCATGAAATTTCTCTCTATTTTTCTCTTATTTCAACTTCTTTCAGTCTTGTCGTTTGCGCAGATCACGATCGAAACAGAGCGCGACGAAAACGGAAACATTCTGTTTTTTTCCGAAAATCCGGAGATCATACCTTATTCTGTAATCCTGAATTTCCCAACTCTTCAAAATCTGACCTCCACGGGCGGTGGGTCTGTAATGGGATTAGCGATGCCGGGAAGAATCCGCTTGGCCACCTTGAAGCCGACTTTGGCCGGACAGGGCACTAATTATTCTTTCTCTTATTCCTTTGCAAAAGGAAATGTGTATGGCAAAAATAAAACAGAGCCAGTCTATCTGATTCCCGTGCAGGAAGGAGTGAAAGTGCAGGCCTTTTTATTGACAACTATCGAGAATCGGCTCGGGAGAGACGAGGGTGATAATCCTTATCGAGGAGTCTCCTTTCGATTTGAGGAGCCCACTATAATTATTGCTCCGAGAAAGGGTATTGTGGCTGAAATTAAGATGCAGGAAAATCCGGAAGCTAATAATCTTGACTTCAGCAGTAATGAGAATCATATTGAGCTTTACCACGAAGACGGCACTATTACCAGAATCATGGTGCTCAAATCCGGTTCTCAGAAAGTGGAAGTTGGTCAGATGGTTTTTCCTGGAGATGAACTCGCAGAGTCAGCGGGAGAAAATTACAATTCGGGCAGACATGTTCGAATGGTTTGCCTTAAAACTGAAAAGGTGGGGACAGAAAAATTAAAATACACGAACATTCCTGTGAAATTCTCCACGCCAACGGGAAATCGGGTGATAGCTCAGCCTGAAGAACTGGAGGTTGTATTTCCAAGGGAAATAATCATTCTGGAGATGAGCAAAAAGGAAATGAAGGTGTTTGAGGAGGGGAAATGATTCCTCAGCCTTGAATAATTTTCTTTCGATTACCTACCCACACCCCCAGAATTACAGCAGCTATCCCAAGGTAATGCCCAAAAAGCAGCACTTCCCCATCCAAAACGCCCCAGAAAATCGCGACGACAGGAATCAGGTAGGTGACAGAACTGGCGAAAATAGGAGAGGCGGTTTTCACCATAATGTTGAACAGAATCAATGCGATAGCGGTGCCCATCACTCCCAATAAAGTTACAAACCCCAAAGCTCTCAAAGCACCATCGTGGGTGACAAGTTTGTACGAAAATTCTGTTCCGGCCATCAAGTAAACTAAAGCAAGTGGCAAAACCATCAAAAGAGAAATAGCGGTGATCTCAATTGATTTGAGTGAATCGAATCGGGATTTGATAAGATGGAGATTGAAGCCATAGCAGATGCAGGCTAAAATCACAAAAAAAGCGTAACCGTTGATTCCTTTAAATGAATCAAGTCCTGAGCCTTCTTTGAGTGTAATCAAAATCAAAACTCCGATAAAGGCAATTACCAATCCTAAAGCGTTTCTTCTGGTGATTTTAGACCGGAAAAATAGGGCTCCGATAATCACCACAAACAAAGGAGTCAACGCATTCAAAACTCCGGTTAAAGAACTGCTGAGTCTGGTTTGGGCAGTAGGAAATAGAAATGCCGGGATAAAGCTTCCAAGGAGTCCAATCAAAATCAGATTCTGAGCTTGTTCGCTTGTCAGAAATTTAATTCTGGGAAGGGAAAGAGGAAGCAGGAAAGTGGCGGCTGCTACGATTCGGTAAGCTCCTACCTCTCCCGGAGAGAACACTTCAAGTCCTCGCTTAATCAAGATGAAGGAACTGCCCCAAATAAGAGCAAGTACTACCAGCAAGGCCCAGTTTTTTAGGTTGCTGTGATTGGTGGTTGGTGTCATTTTCCGGCGGAAAAAAAAGCTTTTCCGATGCAAAAGAAGCAATTCCCCGGCAGTTTTATTTCAAAAAAAATGAGTTCTAAAATATTTATTGAAAATTCAGGGTAACTCGATTTTGGGAAGATATTTTCTGCTGATTTTTTATCGCAGAATAGAATAAAAAAGAGCAGATTCCAAAATCGGAATACTGCTCTTTTTATTTAATGCGCTTGAGGTTGGATCGAATCTTTAAAACTCATAATCAGCATATACTTCTGAAACCTGATTCAGAATCTCGCAGACATGCTCATAAGTTTCGGCAGTGACCATTTCGGTTCTGAAGCTTTTGAAATTAGGCATGCCACGGAAATAACTGGTGTAGTGGCGTCTCATTTCCAGGATTCCCTGCTTTTCCCCTTTCCATTCGACTGAAAAATCAAGATGCTTTTTCGCTACTTTAATTCTTTCGTCCAAATCCGGGGAAGGAAGGTTTTCGCCGGTTGCGAGGTAGTGCTTGATTTCGTTGAAAATCCATGGATAACCAATCGAAGCTCTTCCGATCATCATTCCATCGACGTTGTATTTGTTTTTGTATTCCAGCGCTTTCGCCGGAGAATCGATGTCTCCATTTCCAAAAACAGGAATATGCAATCTCGGATTGTCTTTGACCAGATTCAGATAGCTCCAGTCAGCTTCACCTTTGTACATCTGCTGACGCGTTCGGGCATGAATGCTGATGGCCTGAATGCCAATGTCCTGAAGCCTTTCTGCCACTTCCACGATTCTGATTGTGTTATTGTCCCAGCCTAATCGTGTTTTTACAGTCACGGGGATATTTACCCGCTTGACGATTTCGGCGGTCATGGATACCATTTTATCTATATCGAGCAGGATTCCGGCCCCGGCACCTTTGCAGGCTACCTTATGGACCGGGCAGCCGTAGTTTATATCGAGGATATCAGGACCAGCTTCTTCGGCAATTGCGGCAGCTTCCCGCATAGATTCGATTTCGTTTCCGAAAATCTGAATCCCGATTGGTTTTTCATAATCGAAAATATCCAGCTTTTGAATACTCTTTGCAGCATCCCGAATCAGTCCCTCGGAACTGATAAATTCTGTGTACATGAGATCTGCACCATTTTGCTTGCATACTGCCCGGAATGGCGGATCGCTCACGTCTTCCATGGGTGCTAAAAGCAATGGGAACTCGCCCAACTCCAACTTTCCTATTTTTACCACTTCTGTATTCTAAAATTGCGCTTAAATTTACCTCAAATATGGAGATTTACGAAACCGAATCAGAAATAGCCAAACGGAAGAGTTGGCTTTTATCCCTGGTAGTCATTGTTTTAGTCACTTTAGGAGTTTTGGTTGCGTTGCAAGGAGCTGCTTTGGCGATCATTCCCAGCCTTTTTGAAATCACTTTGGAGGACATTGTCGGTCTGATGAGTGGAGATTTTGATGTTCCAAATGGACGAATGGCAATGCTTCTTGTCCAGGGAATCGGTTCAGGAATCGGATTCTGGCTTGCTGCCTGGATAATTTCCAACAGGATCGACAAAGCAAACCTTCGCTGGGATGTTCAATTTTCGAGATTTAATCTCAAATCCGGAGCTGTGCTTATCCTTCTCACCTTCGGAGCCATGCTTTTCAATGCCTTCTTGGTTTATTTCAATAGTCAACTTGTCTTGCCCGAATTCATGTCGGAAACGGAAACCTGGATGAAAGAGATGGAGTTGCAGTTGATGGAGTTGACCAAGTTCCTGACCGATTTCCAGACTATTCCGGAGTTATTGATGGGTATTTTGGTGATCGGTGTATTAGCAGGAATTGGGGAAGAGATGTTTTTCAGGGGAGTGATACAGCCCAAAATGCATTTCTACACAGGTTCTGTTCACCTGGGAATTTGGCTTACTGCTATTATTTTCTCAGCAATTCACGTTCAATTTTACGGGTTTTTACCCCGGGTCTTTCTGGGGGCTGTTTTTGGCTATTTGTATGTGTACTCCGGAAGCCTGGTTTATCCGATTCTTGCACATATTTTCAATAATTCATTTACGGTGATAATGGTTTACATGGCCAATCAGGGCATGATTGACTTCGATCTTGAGTCTACGGATGAGGTATCTTATCCCGTTGCATTTTTTGGTTTGTTGGTTCTTTTGGCTGGAATCTTTTACTTTAAGAAAATGAATACTACCCGGAATGGAGAATTGGATTAAGGTTTTTGAAGATGGCATGCAGGTAAGAGCCGAAATCGTGAAAGGAATCCTGATAGAAAACGAAATCCAAGCAGTGGTCCTCAATAAAAAAGAAACAGTTTACCAGATCTTCGGAACCTACGAAGTGCTGGTAAATCGAGACGATGCAATGAATGCCACCAAATTAATCCAAAATGCAATCACGTTTTAATATCAACAACTACAGCAATCTGGGTCAAAGAGCTATCACAGGTGTGATTGGAGGATTGATTGTGGTTGTGGGAAGTATTTATTCGGATTGGACATATTTTTTGATTTTTGCCTGCATTCTGGGTTTCTCTCAGATGGAATTCTATAAACTGACTGGCTTGGATGGCATGCTCCCGCTTCGGAGTTTCGGGACCTTTTTGGGATTGATGCTCTTTTCGCTCACCTTTTTGATAGAAAAAGAACAGTTTCCCAATGAATACTTATACCTGATTTTCCCGATAGTTTCCCTGACTTTTTTCATCAAACTCTACAAGAAAACTGATAAAAAACCCTTCACGGGAGTTGCATTCACTTATCTGGGTATTTTCTATGTGGCAGTTCCCTTTTCACTTTTAAATCTGGCTGTCTTTTCAGTGGATCAGATCTATCATTATGAAATCCTGATAGGTTGTTTGCTGATTCTTTGGGCAAGTGATACAGGAGCCTATTTTGCAGGAACCAGATTTGGGAAGACAAAATTGTTTGAGCGGGTTTCTCCCAAAAAATCCTGGGAGGGATTTTTGGGCGGGGCGTTTTCTGCAATTGCGGTTGCCTTTGTTATTGCTAGGTTCTTCCATACCATTGAAGATTGGAAATGGTTGGTGATCGCCGGAATCATCATCATAGCCGGAACATACGGGGACTTGATCGAGTCACTTTTTAAGCGATCCATTGAGATAAAAGACTCTGGTCAGGGTCTTCCCGGACATGGGGGATTCATGGATCGTTTTGACGGATTGCTATTATCAGCGCCATTTATTACCGCATTTTTGAAAATCTTCTAATTCTTCCCCAGCGAAACTGAAAATCTGATTAATATTGTAGAGCATTTCACAAAAAAATCTAGACCCGAATATGGCTTACATTGAACCGGCTCCAATAGTAGATAAAGAGAATCCATTGGAGTCAATGATGGAAAGATTCAACATCGCAGCAGAGAAGCTTGGACTCTCTGAAGAGGTGTACAACGTATTGAAAAATCCGGCTAAACAAGTGATTGTCTCGCTCCCGATTACCATGGATAATGGTAAGATCAAGGTGTTCGAAGGGATCCGTGTTATTCACTCCAATATCTTAGGTCCGGCCAAAGGAGGAATTCGGTTTGCCCCGGATGTACACATCGATGAGGTGCGTGCGCTTGCTGCATGGATGACTTGGAAATGCGCTGTTGTGGACATTCCTTACGGTGGAGGAAAAGGTGGAGTCCGTTGCAATCCCCGCGAAATGTCTAAAGGTGAAATCGAACGCTTGGTTCGTGCTTATACTCTGGCATTGATCGATGTTTTTGGGCCTGATAAAGATATTCCCGCTCCGGATATGGGTACAGGACCAAGAGAAATGGCCTGGTTGATGGATGAATATTCAAAAGCTCACGGGATGACAGTGAATGCAGTCGTTACCGGAAAGCCATTGGTTCTCGGAGGATCATTGGGAAGAACAGAAGCTACCGGTCGAGGAGTAATGGTCACCACGTTGGCGGCGATGCAAAAACTGAAAATCAATCCGTTCCAAGCTACTTGTGCAGTTCAGGGCTTTGGAAACGTAGGATCCTGGGCAGCTTTGCTTTTGGAGGAAAGAGGATTGAAGATCGTAGGTATTTCCGATCATACCGGTGCTTTCTACAACGAGAAAGGAATAAATATCCAGGAAGCAATCCAATACAGAGATTCCAATAATGGAATCCTTGAAGGATTCACCGGAGGAGACAAACTTCCTGATGCAGGAGATCTATTGACGCTAGAGGTTGATGTGTTGGTTCCGGCGGCAGTTGAAGATGTGATTACAATCCATAATGTGGACAAGATCAGAGCAAAACTGATTGTAGAAGGAGCCAATGGTCCAACTTCAGCAAAAGCTGATGCCATCATCAATGAAAAAGGAATCATGGCTGTGCCTGACATCCTGGCTAATGCCGGCGGGGTGACAGTATCATATTTTGAGTGGGTTCAAAACAGATTGGGCTACAAATGGACTGCCGATCGTGTGAACAGGCGCTCAGATAGAATCATGAAAGATGCATTCAACAATGTATATGCAACCTCATTGAAGTACGAAGTTCCTTTGAGAATTGCTGCTTATATCGTTGCAATTGATAAAGTTGCCAAGACATACAACTACAGAGGAGGTTTCTAAGAGAACTCAATCAAAAGATTATTTTATCTTTGAGGCGCAGGAGCTATCCTGCGCCTTTTAGTTTTACGCATATGACTATACACAGAGAAGGACGAGTTTTATTGTTTTGGCTACTCATTGTATTAGCCTCGCTGAATTACCTGCTTTACTATTTTCTCCCGGATGAAAGACTTTGGATCAATGTCTCGTTGCTGGGAAGTGTGGTTATCTACCTGATTATCCTGCAGTTTTTCCGCAATCCGATTTTCCCTCTTCCAAATGAGGAAGGGCTTGTATTTGCTCCTGCAGATGGGAAAGTGGTCGTGATCGAAGAGACTTTCGAGGGAGAATATTTGAAAGAAAAAAGAAGACAGGTCTCCATTTTCATGTCGCCAATCAATGTGCATGTGAATCGATCTCCGATAAAGGGCGTAGTCGAGTTTTTCCACTATCATCCAGGCAAATATCTTGTAGCCTGGCACCCAAAGTCCAGTACTGAAAACGAGCGGACCACGATGGTGATAAAAAGCGCTAATGGCACAAAATTACTTGTGAGACAGATTGCAGGAGCTTTAGCCAGAAGGATCAAATGGTACGTGAAGGCAGGATCAGAACTCGAGCAAGGAGCTGAATTTGGCTTTATTAAGTTCGGATCACGGGTGGATATGTATCTTCCCCTTGATGCAGAAATTTTGGTTAGCTTGGGTCAGGTGACCAAAGGAGCCCGGACGCCAGTCGCCCGTCTCAAAGCTTAGTTTAAACTCCCGGAAGGGAGTTTTTTAGTTTAGTTTTTTGCTTGTATCCCCAATAACCCAAACTAAGGCAACCCCAGAAGAGAATTAGGCTGACCCATTCAAAAGTTCTTCGCTCAGAAGTCTTTTCTTCAATCTGCTTATCCCTATCTGCCACGGCTCTTTTCAGTGCCTGTACGTCTTGCTCCAGCTTCAGGGTGATAGATTTGTAATCTTCTTTTTCCTGTGAAACTGAAGTATTCTCTATTGCGCCGCTTAGTCTTAGCTCGTCCATAATCAAGTTATCTTTCACAATGATTCTCTCGAGCCATTCGTTGGATCCAATCATGTCTTTTTTGGTACGGTTTCCAAAAATCCCGGATTTTTTGTTTTCAGAAGCTTTCCATTGGGAGTGAAGCTGATCTCGTTCCTGAACCATCAATTCTAATTTTGCCTGAGCAAAGGCCATTGCGGAAGAAATAAAAAAGAAAAAGAGGAAAAGACTTTTCATTTTTGAGTCGTTTCCTCTTTTTAATCAAAGCCTATGCCTTAATTATTTCTTCCAGGCTCGGGTCATTTCTTTCTTACCAAGTGGTCCCGGTAAGATTTCTACTTCGAGTCCCAGATCTTTCAGGTCGCGTCTCAGCTTGCCCACTGCGCAGTAAGTGGTAAATACAGCTCCGGGGTTCATCACCTCTACTACATTTCCCAACAATTCTTTTTTCCAGACATCCGGTTGTTTTTTCGGAGCAAATGCATCAAAGAAGACTACGTCTGTGGGATAAAGTTGCGCATCCTCCAGCTTGATGTTTTCCTTTTTCATATTGAAATATTCTGAAAGAATTACCCCTTCATTCCAAGGTGCCTCATGTAAAGCCTTGAAATATTTATGATAATGCCAAATGGAATGGTCCTGCTCGACGTAGTTAAGGCGGGAATAAATATCCTCAGAAAGGGGAAATGGCTCAATTGTATGGTATAAAACAGGGATTTGATTTTGTTCGGCCCATACCAGCGTCAGCCAGGCAGTTAAACCTGTACCAAATCCCACCTCCAAAATTCTGATTGGCCGCTTTTGTGGATTTCGCATGAGCCAGGAATCCATCCCATAGAGCATGTAAACATGAATGGTTTCCCGAAAAGCTCCATGGAAACTATGGTAAGTTTCTTTTAGCTCCTCATGGTAGATAGAATGAGAGCCATCATCCGTTGTGATGATTCTTAATTTATCGCTCATACTTTATGGATTAATGCCACGCAGTAAGCTGAAATGCCTTCTTCTCTCCCGACGAATCCAAGTTTTTCTGTAGTAGTGGCTTTTATGGAAATGTCGCTTTCTGGCACGTTCATCACCTCTGCCAGACAGGTTTTCATGGTTGGAATATGCGGATTTACTTTCGGCCTTTGCAGGCAAATGGTCGTATCCAGATTTCCGATTTCATACCCGGCTTCCCGGAGCAAAACCATCACTTCTTTGAGCAGGATTTTACTGTCGATTCCTTTGAATTTTGGGTCAGTGTCTGAGAAATGATATCCGATATCTCTCAAATTTGCAGCTCCAAGAAGGGCGTCACAAATGACGTGGATCAAAACATCCGCATCGGAATGGCCCACGGCGCCTGTCTCATGTTCTAATTTTATTCCTCCCAGCCAAAAATCATATCCCGCTCGAAGCTGATGCACATCATAGCCAAAACCTATTCTGAAATTATTCATGCTTTAATTGATTGGTAATAAAGTACTGAAGCATTTTCCTCGCGGAGCAATTGATTGGCCCAGGTCATGATGCCTTCAGCTTCCAGTTTTGATTTTGTTTCGAATTCTGACCAGTACAAATCAGGGCTTCCCAGATTAGCTGCGAAAGCTAGATTCATTACCCGGTTGAGCAATTGGATGGATTCATAAGTCTTCATTGCCTCACCCTGATTTTTGATTTTTTGGAGTGATTCGGCCGAGATTTCCTGATGGAGAAAATCATTGATGACTTCGTCCAGGGCTTTTTCTGCAAGATCAGCAGAGACTCCCTGTTCCATTTTGCCGGAGAAAACCAATAATCCAGGGTCATTGGATCCCAAAATATAGGCTCCAACGGATGCAAATAGTTTCCCGTTTTTCACCAGTCGCTGCTCGAGGATGGACGATTGTCCAAAACCTAAAAGATCGCTTACCAAATCAGCTTCAAGATATCCGTGATCACCTTTAGCAGGCATTTTGAAAGCTTTGTAAAGTGCGTCTGTCGGTACTTTTGACTGTATGGCTTTGGTTTTCTTAGCTATTTGTGGATCCTCCTGAAGAATCGTTGGCTTTGAGATATGCTGACTTGGAATTGGTTCAAACCATTTTTTGGCAAGCCTTTCCACTTCCTGAGGAGTCACATCTCCGCCCACTACCAAAATCGCATTGTCCGGGGTATAATGAGTTTGGTAAAAATCCCAGACGTCTTCGCGCGTGTAGCCAACTATATCTTCCAGATTCTGACCGATTGTAGGCCAGCGGTAGGGATGCTTTTCAAAGGCCAAATCCCGGAAATGATGCCAAACATCGCCATAGGGTTGATTCAAGTAGCGTTGTTTGTATTCTTCGGTCACTACTTTGCGCTGCGTTTCAATGGTTTTCTCGCTCAGTGTGAGTTGGAGCATCCGGTCGGATTCCAACCAAAAAGCTGTCTCGATATTCGAAGCTGGAAGTGTGATGTAGTAATTGGTAATATCCGAACTCGTGAAGGCATTACAGGAGCCGCCAACTCGCTCCAGTTCCCGATCGAAGACGGGTACATTTGCCGAACTGCCAAACATCAAATGCTCGAAGAAATGAGCTAACCCTGTTTTTCCAAGGAGTTCATTTTTGGAACCGACTTTATACAGCAGATTCACAACGGCCATTTTACTGCTGTGATCTTCATGAACGATCACTTCCAGGCCGTTATTCAGGTAAAATTTATGATAAGGGAGCATGGATTTCTTTACGTGCAAAGCTAAGATATTCACTGAATATCGGACTTCTGTTCAATTTCTTTAAAGCGGAATTGGCTGATTTTTATTTATACCCTCTTCAGCTTGGATTCCTGTTGCCATTGGTGGAAGCGATCCTGTTTTTTTGCCAAAAAAACCGAACTTTGAATTGATTCCCTAAGTTAGCTTCCCAAAATAGACATCTGCTTATTTACTCATGAAAAAACACTGCGTAGAGCTGGATCAAACCGGTCAATTTTCACAATTTTTTCTGGATTATCTGAACGAAAAGGATCAACTGAAGCCTTTTTACACACATTCACCGAAAATCGAAAGTTTCAGAGAAGCCATTGCCGCTAAGAATTTTTCTTCTGCGCAGCGAAACGCTTTAGTGACCTCTCTCAGGAATCAATATCAGGGATTGGAAATCGGAGAGATTACGGAGGTGAATATTTCCAGCCTTGCGACGGAAAAAACATTTACCGTCACCACCGGTCATCAGCTGAATCTTTTCACCGGACCTCTTTATTTCATCTATAAGATTGTCTCGACAATAAATCTTGCGAGGAAACTCAAAAGTAATTACCCCGAATTTCATTTTGTTCCGGTTTATTGGATGGCTTCAGAGGATCATGACTTTGATGAGATCAATTATTTTAAGCTTGACGGGAAAAAATACCAATGGAATAGCAATCAAACCGGTGCAGTAGGTGATTTCGAATTGGATGAAAGCTTGAAGGCTTTTTTGAAAACCATTTCTTTTACTCCTGATTTTTTCAAAGAAGCCTATTCGAGTTCCAAAACTCTTGCATTGGCTGTCCGAAAATATGTCCATTTCCTTTTTGCCAAAGAAGGACTTTTGATTTTGGATGGAAATGAGCCGGAATTAAAGCGAACATTCAGTAAAGTCATTTTAGAAGATCTGATTCAGCATACCCCTTTTGCAAAAGCGACCCAAAACAGTGAAAAACTTGCTTCACTGGGGTACAAAAGCCAGATTTTTCCCCGAGAAATTAATTTTTTCTACCTCGTCAAGGGAATTCGAGAGCGAATAGAAAAGACTGAAAATGGATATGCCGTTTTGAATACGGATTTGAGATTTTCCGAATCGGAAATCCGAGAAATGGTTGAGCAACATCCGGAGCGTTTCAGTCCAAATGTGGTTTTGAGACCACTTTATCAGGAGATGATCCTTCCTGATTTAGCGTATCTGGGAGGACCTGCCGAAGTCATTTACTGGTTACAGTTGAAAGGGATTTTTGACCATTTTGAGATTCCGTTTCCTGTTTTACTTCCGAGAAATTTTGGATTGATCCTGGATAAAAAGATCCAGAAGAAGATTGAGCAGATTGGATGGAGCCACAAGGATCTTTTCAAGGACTATGAAACCTGGAAAAGACAATTTGTTCTGGCGGAGTCAAGTATGGATATCAATCTTGAAAAGCAAAAAGAAATGGTAGCATCGATATTTGATCAGACGGGAAGCGAAGCTGCAGTGCTGGAGCCAAGTCTGAAGCATGCATTTGAGGCGGGGAAAGTTCGTTCCTTGAAAATCCTCGAGCAGATGAGCGCCAAGTTGCGGAAGGCTGAGGAAACGAGATTAAAGATCCACCTGGAGCGCGGTGAAGTGATCAGGGATTTTACAATGCCGGGAGGAAGTCCTCAGGAACGTGTGGTAAATATGATGCAGTTTTATTTGGACAATCCTGGATTGATCGATGACTTGTTGGATTGTTTTGATCCGCTTGATTTCCGAATGATGGTGCTGGAACTATGAAAGAGGAGAAGTTTAGGCTGAGAGAGGTTTACAAGTCGAAAAGAGCTCTCTTGACATCGACTGAAAAACTGCGGTACTCATTTGAAATCCTGAATCAATTTAAAGTTTGGCTCTCTGCCAGAAAGGACTTCACTCATTTCCATTTATTCTTTCCGATCGAAAGGCAGGACGAGATAAACACTTATATAATTAAGGAGTATCTCGAAGCTGATCAAAAGAAAGTTTATACCTCAATAGTCAAATCAAAGAACTTGGAAATGGATACTTTCCTTCTGAATCCAAAAACTGTTTTTGAGGAAGGTAAAATGGGGATTCCAATTCCTGTAGATGCTGAGAAAGTTGAGACAGATGTTCTGCAGCTTATTTTGGTTCCCTTACTGGTATTTGACAAAGCGGGAAGCAGGATTGGGTTTGGAAAAGGTTATTACGATGTTTTTTTAAAAGGACTAAAGCCGGAAGTGGTCAAAGTCGGGTTGAGTTATTTTTTACCAGAGGAAAAGATTCCTTCCGAAGAGCACGATATGCCATTGGATTATTGCATCACTCCGGAAAAAATATTTACATTTTAGGCTGTATTTAAACGCCCGAGTTTTACCATGAAACTAGTCCTGCAAATTTTCACAGTATTTCTGTTTTTAATAATAGGCTTAAGTAATGAAGCTCAAGCACAGATCAGGGATTACAACACCATGATAGGTTTCAGGGCAGGTACCTGTGTAGGTGGATCTGTAAAGCAATTCATTGCTCCTCAAGGTGCGGTGGAATTGATGGTGTACAATAGATGGGATGGTTGGGTGACAGCCTTATTATATGAGCATCATATGGATATCCGGGAATTCAGAGGTCTTGAATGGTATATTGGAGGAGGCGCTCACTATGGAGTATGGAAAGAAGGAAAAGGCTTGCCACCATGGACAGACAGAAGTAACCAAGATTGGACTGCGTATGGAGTGGACTTGATAGTAGGTCTGGATTATAATATCAACAATTCCAATTTTTATATCGCGTTTGACTGGAAACCCGCATATAATTTTCAGGACTTTACCAGTCTTTGGGAAGATGAAGCAGCCTTCACTTTGAGATACTCATTTTAAATTTAATGAATTAGTGAAAAATGAAACCATTTTTTAGGTTTTTGACAAAAAAACAGACCAAATGATAAAAAAATGAACCCGTTAAATTTTGTTTATGGGTTTATTGATTTTTTTAATTCTGCAAATTTATCATTTGAAGAATAAAATTTTGATAATGAAAAGAATGAATAGTGAATATTCTTTTACTGATTCAAAAAAACATTTATTATTCTATAAAATTTTTTATGGCCTAATAAAAATTTTTTTTCAATAACAGAAATTGTCCCTAAGACAGAATAATGTTTTGTTAATGTTAAAAAATATGGTCTTTTCGGTTAATTTTTGTTAATACTGGTATCGATACCAAATATTCACTGCTTGGCCCCGCTTAAACAAAATTTTAACCACTAATTATCCGAAATGCGCTTTACTATGAAAATATGATAAATACAATGAAATAAAATTAAAATAAAATGATTGAAATGGATTTAAAATATAAAAAACATAAATAAAATAATTCATTTCGATATCAGGGCTGCATTTTGAAATTCAATACAAAGAGATTTTATTTACACATCAACTAAACTAAATACCTTATGAGAAAAGCTTTACTCTTTATTGTTGCGCTTTTCACCATGACCCTCAGTTATGAGGTAATGGCGCAACAACGGGTAATTACCGGCAGGGTAATTTCCGAAGAAGATGGACTGGGCTTGCCAGGTGCAACCGTCCTCGTGAAGGGTACGACAGTGGGTACTACCACCGATTTGGATGGCAATTATTCCATTAGCGT
>JBILPR010000296.1:0-5461 GCA_044373795.1 Algoriphagus sp.
CTTTATTCCGATAGAAAAACTTCCTGAAACTATCCAGGTAGAATTAAAGGGAAACGGTTGGGATTTACTTCAGAAGTATTTCAAATTAAATACCACTCCCTATTCAATTGAACTTAGAAATCCCTCGGAAAGGGAATTCTTGCTGACATCTGATTTAAAACGTCCCCTAGCTGAATTTTTGAATCCTACTCAATTGGTTTCTGTCCTCGACGATTCGATCACCTTCAAAATCGATGAAATCCAGATTAGAGAAATTCAGCCGATTCTGGACACGCTCAGCTTCTCTATGGCAAAAAACTATCGGATCATTAATGAGGTAAAATTCTCTCCTAATAAACTCACGGTTAAAGGACCAAGTTCCATACTAAGTGAGCTGGCAAAGGGCTATCCTCTTCCTTTAAAGGAATCAAGAATCGATAAAAACATTGAAAAAGAAGTAGAGGTAACAATCCCTTCCGAACTTAGCGAACTAATCAATATCGAGGAAAAATCAATTACCATACAATTTGAGGTAATTGCATTCCTGGAAGGGAATAAAAGACTAAAGCTCACGAAGATTAATTTCCCAAGGACCGTAACTCTTGAAGATGAGGAAGTGTCGCTCATGATGTATTATTTGGTCGATGAGCGAAAGGCGCCCCAATTAAAAGATATGGAGTTTGAAGCGGTTTTGAACTATTCAAAAAGGAACAGGGAAGACAGTACAATTTTGATCAAGGTGAAGCCAATGCCTGATTATTTGGAGCAGGTCCGGGTAGAACCTCAATTCATCAAATTAAAATATGAGTAAGCATTGCTCGCTGAAAATTGGAATTACTGGGGGAATAGGATCAGGTAAATCTGTCGTGGCAAAGATTTTTTCAATCTTGGGTATCCCAATTTATTATGCCGATAATAGAGCTAAATGGCTTATGACTTATGATAGGGAGCTGTCTGAGCAAATTAAAAAAGAATTTGGAGTTAAATCTTATTTACCTGATGGTTCAATAAACCGATCTTTTCTGGCCATAACAGTTTTCGCAGATCCGGAAAAAGTCAAAAAAATCAATTCACTCGTTCATCCCGCTGTAGGGAATGACTTTTTAAAATGGGCTGAATTGCAGACAACACCTTATGTCTTAAAAGAAGCCGCCTTAATTTTTGAAACGGGAGGACAGAAATCACTGGATTATGTCATTAATGTGAGTTCCCCCTTGAAAATCAGAGTGGCAAGAACTCTCATGCGGGACCCTAATCGGAGCGAAGAACAGGTGAACCAAATCATCAATCAGCAGATGCCTGACGAGGAAAAAAATGAATTGGCTGATTTTGTTATCAAGAATACCGACAATAAACTTCTGATTCCTCAGGTCCTGTCCATTCATGAGAAACTAATGAATACTGCTTGAGTCAATTTCATTTTTGAGCAAAATAAAATAGTGACCCCCGTTTAATTTTTTCCTGATATTTTCAGGTATTATTCATCAATCCTATCTTAGACTTCTCTACCTACCTGATGAAAGTTTACAATCCCAAAGAATGGTTAAGTGTCCTATTTTTCTTCAAAAAGTCAGACACTTTAATTAAACTAGCTCCCCTTTTAGCTTTGATTTTTGCTTATTCTATTGGGGTGGCATATTTTGAACTTGAGTACATGCATATCGGGGAAAATAGCTGGGTTCAGCACATCCCGGTCATGCACAGTTTGCTTAGTTTTGTGATTTCCATGTTGTTGGTTTTCAGGACAAACTCTGCCTACGATCGCTGGTGGGAAGGAAGAAAGCTTTGGGGAAACTTGGTTAACTCCAGCCGTAACCTCGCTTTAAAACTAAGCGCAATGCTTCCAATGGACGATTATGACAATCGTCTTTTCTTTAAATACAGCATTCCTTCCTATGCTTTTGGATTGAAAGACCATCTTCAATTGGAGAATACACAGTTTATGCTCGATGAAAATTACAATATGGAAATCACAAGCATAGACGTTGAAAAACATGTCCCAAACCAGATTGCCCGATTGATTTTCTCAAAAGTGAACCAACTCTATCAGGAAAGGAAAATTACCGGCGACCAATTGATCGTGTTGAATAATGAGGTAACTGCTTTCACAGATATCTGTGGAGCTTGCGAGCGGATCAAAAACACACCAATCCCGTTTTCTTATGGCTCCTTTATCAAAAAGTTCATCATGCTTTATGTGCTGACTTTGCCGATGGGCTATGTCTTCAACATGGGCTATTATGCAGCACCTATCGTGACATTTATTTTCTATGTCTTGGGAAGTTTGGAATTGGTTGCTGAAGAGATTGAGGAACCATTTGGAAAAGACCCGAACGATCTTCCCATGGAAAAAATGGCTTCCTCTATCCGAAAGCATGTTTCTGAATTACTTTAAGGACGATTGAAAAAACCTGAAACTTCCCTCTAAAGTTTCTTTTCGTACCAGCTTTTATTGACAATTTTCCATTTTCCATCGATTTTCACAAGCGTAAGGAAATCGTAGTAATAGACTCCGGGCCAGAACAACTCCGTTTCTGCAACAGCAGTATTTCCCTGAACTCTGATTGAGACAATTTTATTGACAAAATCCTCCGGATTTCTGGGAGATCCTTTTGAGGTTCCATCAGCCCAAGTTTCGAAAGAAGTAATCGTGAAATTCTCTCCCCTATATCCAATCAATCTTGCCTCCTGAATAAAAGCCTCTTCCAGTTTGGCTTTATTTCTCTCCATCATCCCTTCAAAATAAAGTTCTACTGTTTCTGTGATTTCGGCCTTTTCATTGGTTTGCTGCGCAAAAGATACTTGAACCAAGAAAACAATGCCCATCAAGGTTAACAAGTATTTATTCATGTTTAATAGAATTAAAAGTCAGAAATTTTATTACAAAAAAACCCGGATATTCGCCGGGTCAATACGATCAGATTGATTCAAATCCAAGGTATTTGTGTAAGACTTTAGGAAGATTAATCCTGTCCGGAGTCTGATTATTTTCCAGGATTGCTGCCACGATCCTTGGCAGAGCAAGTGCACTCCCATTAAGAGAGTGAGCCAACTGTGTTTTTTTGTCCTCTCCTTTAAATCGAAGCTTTAGTCTGTTTGCCTGATACGTTTCAAAATTACTTACCGAACTCACCTCCAGCCATCTTTCCTGTGCGGCAGAATATACTTCCATGTCATACGTCAAAGCTGAAGTGAATCCCATATCTCCTCCACAAAGCCTCAGAACCCGATACGGCAATTCGAGCTTTTGAAGCAAGCCTTGCACATACCCGCTCATACTTTCCAGTGTTTCGTATGAATCATCCGGATGAGTGATTTGTACGATTTCTACTTTATCAAACTGGTGAAGCCGATTTAATCCCCGGACGTGAGCGCCCCAACTACCTGCTTCCCGACGGAAACAAGGAGTATATCCCACATTTTTGATAGGCAGATCTTCCTGTGTGAGTATCACATCACGATACAAATTGGTAATCGGGACCTCTGCAGTTGGGATCAAATACAATTGATCTGCTGTCGCAAAATACATTTGTCCTTCCTTATCCGGAAGTTGACCAGTACCATATCCTGATTCCTCATTGACCAGTATAGGGGGTTGGATTTCCGTATAGCCAGCAGCTAAAGCTTCATCCAAAAAGAAATTGATCAAAGCCCGCTGGAGTCTTGCTCCTTTTCCTTTGTAGACAGGAAATCCAGCACCGGTAATTTTGATTCCCAGGTCAAAGTCTATTATGTCATATTTCTTAATCAACTCCCAATGTGGCTGTTTGCCTGGAAAAAGTTCTGGAATCACTCCATTTTCAAGCACAATCTCATTCTCTTCTGCAGACTTTCCAGCGGGAACTGAAGAATGAGGGACATTGGGAATTGTATAAAGCAAGGCTTTCAAATCATCTTCCGCTTTGGAGTTTTGATCTTCAAGTTCCTTAATCTGAATTTTAATTTGAGCAGTAAGCTCACGAATTTCAGTCGCCTCAGCAGCCTTTCCTTCTTTCATCAATACACCGATTTGCTTGGAAATTGCATTCGACTCGGCCTGAATCTGATCGCGTTGAGATTGAGTGGATTTTCGTAAGTCATCAATCTCCAAAGCCTGAGCTAAAACGGCTTTCGCGTTTGGGAAATTACGTTTCTGAAGTCCGGCAAGTACGCCTTCGTAGTTGTCTCTGATTTGGTTAACTAAGAGCATGAGAAAATCGATAGAATTAGGGCTCCAAAGATAAGCATGTTATCGAACAATGATAGATTTGCTCACAGTAGAGAAAGGCCCTTCCAGTTCTTTTCCGTCTGTTCGCTTTATTCGAACCTTCACTTGATAGTCACCTTTTGGTAAATTCTCTACCCGAATCGGTGACATTTCTTTCACTTCATACGATAAATCATTGATTGAAACGCTGACCTTCAAGCCATCCAACTTCATATCACCTCCGACGACCAAAAAATCTATGATCACTTTATTCCCTTTTTCAAAGATTTGACCGTTCCTTGGATAATTGAGAACCAAATACGGTTCAGCCGAATAGGGAAAAGGTCGAGATTCTCCAACCTGAAAGTCCCTGTCGACATAATTTCCAAAGTTTTTCAAAGCCAAACCGTCCTCCCCCACTAAATACGCGACGATCCGGTAACTGCCGATGGTCAAATCCCTTTGAAAAATCGGAGAGCCAAAACCTACAGGATCGCTTCCATTGAGGATGTTGAAAAGTTTATAATCCTGATTTCCATCCAGATCATAAGGATAATTTTTGATATTGAATTCAAATGGAACCTTTCCCGGCTTAAATACCTGATTTCCCAATGGAGTATAAAGCTCCAGAATGGCATCAGGAATCTGAGAAGAATCTGCGGATTGATAGAAAGTTACCTTGGCTAAATCTCCTGATTGAAGAGTGGAATCTCCAATGGAGATAACATCTTCTCCATTGAGACCCTTTTTATCCGTATTACAGGAAAAAGTAATTAACGCCAGAAAAAAGAGGAAACCGAGGATTTTATTCATACTGCAGGTAATTTGAGCCTAAAGATATTTAATTTTGAGAGGAATCAGGACCAATCAGTTTAACCCAAATTTTAATGGAAATTTTATTCGATGAGATCCCCAGCCTAGATCTGGCTGAATTTACCGACGGAACTCCGGCACAAAAAACTGCCTTCGTACAAAGACTTGGAGATGCTTACCAAAATATTGGATTCGTAGCCATAAAAAATCATGGCCTTTCCAAGGATCTTCAAGACAGATTATATAATTCTATCAAGTCTTTTTTTTCTCTGCCTGACGAAATCAAAACACAGTACGAAAGACCTGAAATCGGATTCCAGCGTGGATATACAGGGAAAGGAAAAGAGCATGCAAAGGGCCGAAACACGGGAGATTTGAAAGAATTTTATCATGTGGGTCAGGAGGTTTCATTTATTCCGGATTCAGATCCTATCAAGTCAGAGTATCCTGAAAACCTTTGGCCATCAGAGATTGAGCAGTTCA
>JBILPR010000297.1:0-5397 GCA_044373795.1 Algoriphagus sp.
TCAATCACTTGATCAGGGAAATACATGGACTACGATCTCTCCAGACCTGACCAAAAACAAGAAAAGTGGAAATGTACCTTTTGCAACACTTTCTGTATTGGAAGAATCGCCTTTGGAATTTGGAACACTTTACGCAGGATCGGATGACGGCAATGTCTGGATCACCAGAAATGGCGGAGCAAACTGGACAAACCTAAACGCAGGGCTTCCCCAGGACAGATGGGTAAGTAGCATCAGCCCATCTAAATTTCAGGAAGGATTGGTTTATATCACGCTGAATGGCTACCGATACGACGAATTCACCACAATGGTATACAAGAGTGTAGACTATGGCAAGACCTGGACAGCGATCAAAGGCAATCTCCCCGATGAGTCTGTGAACATTCTAATCGAAGATCACACGAATCCTGCGATCCTATACCTTGGAACAGATCATGGATTGTATGTGACTATGGATGGAGGAAATCACTGGAACCTATTCCAGGGTGAGATTCCAAACGTTGCCATTTACGATATGGTGATTCAGAAGAGAGAAAATCACCTGATCGTAGGTTCCCATGGACGAAGCGTGTATGTAGTCGACTTGAAGCAAATACAGGATTTGGCAAAACCGACACAACTGGTAATGGAGAAGTAAAAAGTCTCAAAAACAAAAAAGCCATCTGAATCAAATTCAGATGGCTTTTTTGTTAATTTATTTTTCTTAGAAAATCTTAAAACCTACGGAAAGTACCCATTGATTGATTCGATTATCGGTATTGAATTCTCCTATATTCTCTGTCAAACTACTTAGCCCTCCTTCGTATTTGGCATCTACAGAAAGATTTCCAAGATCAAATCCAAGCCCTGCCTGATACCCAAATGTTGAATTTTTAAACTCAACATCCTGTACAGTATCCACAGCATCTTTTATTTCAGAATTGATGTTGAAACTGGCTATTGGACCAGCCATAATCCGAACCACTTTAAAAAACCTGTACCCAACCATAACCGGGATATCAAGCCTGTTGAAATTAGCCTCGTAATTATCAGGATTCTGACTACTGAAAGGAGGAAGATTAACCATGAACTTTCCACTTGTCTGGGTAAATAAGATTTCTGGCTGGACAAAAAAACCTGCTCCTCCAAATCTACCGAAAACACCTACATGGTAACCTGTTTGGGCGTCATTTGGAACAAACTGGTCACTTTTGAAATCGATTTTGGTACTACTTAGTCCTGCTTTAATACCAAATCCGGAATTTTGGGCGAAACCTTCAATTGCCAAAAAGACAAATAAAAAGGCAAAAATGAGCTTTTTCATGATAAAGGGATTTAGGGTTAGTTTTCTACTAAACATCCATTTTGCAATTCCCTTGCCAAGAATTATTTAATTGATGGCAAAACTAGCCTTTGATTTAGCCAAGGTGTACAAATCCCAAAAATCCATCGGCTTGGCTACCAAAGTATCGAAAGGAATAGGTGAAGTTTGCCTGTAATATTCTACATCACCTGCCGTAAATCCGATAATTGGAATTTTATTGGTTTTATCACTTTTTTTCAGATTCACCAACAATTCAACCCCATCCATGAACGGCATCATAATATCCGTGAGAATGATGTTGAACCCGTTATCGTTCTGTAAAACCTCCATCGCTTCTACTCCATTATGAGCCACCACGACCAAATCGTTTCCTTTTTCAAATATCTTCCGAAGAATCAAAAGATGAAGAGAATCATCGTCAACTACAAGTACTCTCATAAAGCTGGGTCCTGAAAATTGAGAAGTAGTAAAAAACTATTTCAAGTATATGAAATTCAATTAAGAGTATAAAATCAAAAGCCTCTTAATTCAGGTTTTCCTGAAAATAAAAAAGGGAACCTCATCGGTCTCCTTTTTAAAATTATCTATAAATCCCTTTCAATCAATTTACTGAGACGTCCCGAACACCCCCAATAAATCAAGAATAACCACTCCAATAACAATTGGGCAAACCCACTTAATAAAAAAGATCCAACCTATGCGGAAAACTCCTTTGAATCCGGGTGCACCGGAAGTGAGTTCATCTGCGTAGTCCGCTATTTTTTGAGCCCATCCTGTATACAAACTCAGCATCAGGCAGATCACGATTCCGGCAAAAGTCCCAAAGACAAAGTCCATAATACCAAAGAATCCTTTCAGTTCATGACCAAGAAAATTTATTGTCAAGTTTGCGAATACATTACCTTCAATTGAAGATAGGGCAGAAGGAACGGATAAGGCCATTGCTGCAATTCCCACAATCCAGGTTGCCTTTTTTCGGTGCCATTTTCTCTCATCGATCAGATAAGCTACAGGAACCTCAAGCATTGAAATAGTTGAAGTAAGTGCCGCTACCATCAAAAGAATAAAAAATAAAGCCCCGATAATATTGCCTCCTGGCATTACGTCGAAAACCAATGGAAGAACTTCAAAGACTAGTGCCGGACCCGAAGCAGGATCTTTTCCTGGAAGCAAAGCAAATAGCGCCGGAAACACCATCAAACCGGCCAACAATGCAACAGCAGTGTCCATTCCTACTATCCATGCTGAGGCCTGAATTATGTTGGATTTTTTATCCAAATATGAACCAAAAGTGATCATCAAACCCCAGCCAACACCCAAGGAAAAGAATGCCTGTCCGAGGGCAATCAAGAGTACTTTAGAATTTATCTTGGAAAAATCAGGCGATAAATAGTACTCAATACCTTCCTGAGCGCCTTCCAAAGTCACTGATCTTCCAGCGATGAATAGAATAATGATAAACAAAACCGGCATCAAAAATTTAGAAGCCTTTTCAATCCCGCCTGAAACTCCTCCTAACACAATCAGAATCGTCATCAGGATAAAAAAAAATGTCAAAGGAATGACGTACATCGGAGTCTGGACAAACTCTTGAAAATCAATCGGAATATTTACCAATTCGGTAAAAATATAAGCAAGCGTCCAGCCGGCGATTACGGAATAATAGCTAAAAACAATAAAGCACATCGCAATACAGAGGACTCCGGCAATTTGCCAAAATTTATTTCCTCCGGTATCCCGGATCGCTCCAATTGGGTTTTTTCCTGATTTTCTCCCCAGAGCAATTTCATTGAATAACAGTGGCAAACCAATCAATAAAACACAGAGGACGTAAACAAAAACGAAAGCTCCGCCCCCATTTTCTCCTGTCAAATATGGAAATCGCCAGATATTTCCCAAGCCTATCGCAGAGCCTGCTGCGGCCATAATGAAACCAAGGCTTGAGCCAAATTTGCCTCTTTCCTCGGGGGTTGAACTATCTGCCATAAATGTTGCTGAGTGAAATTTGGGTGAAAATTTCTTTTTAAGAGCGGGCTAATATAATTTGATTTGCCAAAATAGCAATTCCCTCCCGAAAAGTTTTAGGCTCAAATCCAAGCTCATTTCGGGCCTTTTTAATTAATAAGCCAGTTTTCAAGGGCCTTTTCGCAGGCTGTGAAAAAGTCGAGGAATCGGCTCTTATAATTAAGTTTTTATTCAATTCAAAATACTCCGCAGTCATCATTGCCATCTGATAAGGCGTCAAAAAATCAGATCCGGAAATATTAAAAATCCCCTGGGCCGAACGCTCCGCAATCAAAATACATCCGGTTGCAAGATCCTCGGCAAGAGTTGGAGTTCGAAATTGATCATCCACCACCTGAATTTCTTTCCCTGCTTCAAGCGATGACTTCACCCATAAAATTATATTGGACCTACTCAGGTCGTTGGCAATGCCATAGACCAAAACCGTGCGAGCAATCGCCCATTTCGTGGAATGCTTCATCACGAATTGTTCCGCTTCCAGCTTGGTTTCCCCATAGAAGTTGACAGGAGAAGGCTCAGCGGATTCGTCCACCGGTCCGGCTTCTCCGGAAAAAATGAAATCTGTTGAAACGTAAATGAAGTGGCATTTGCAAAGCTCCCCGGCTTGAACCAAATATTCGGTTGCCTTTACATTCACTTCATAGCAAGTTTTCTGATTCAGCTCGCAAGTATCAACGTTTGTGATGGCGGCTCCATGGATAATGATTTCAGGTTTGATTTCCCCCAAAACGTGATTGACCTGGTCCTGATCTATAATATCCAGAGAGACATATTCAAAACCTGTTCCCGTCAATCTGCAAGCGCCTTTTCCGCTTGCAATCACATGGAATTCATCTTTTTTTACCAGCTGCTCAACCAGCTTTTGCCCCAAAAGCCCATTGGCTCCGGTGATAAAAACCTTCTTTTTAGTTGGAATCAGGATAGCTGTAGCCATACTCTTTTGCGATTTTCTTTTTGGACATCTTCTCAGCTTTCACAGTCATATAGACAGGATTCAGAGGTATCTCCCGGGTATCAGTTGGCTCAGCTGCAATCTTCTCCACTACATCCATCCCCTGAATCACTTCACCGAAAACCGTGTATTCCTGATCCAAATGAGGAGTTCCGCCAAAAGTTGTGTAGGCTTCGATTTGTTCCGGAGTATAGTCTTTCGTCAATTTCAGACTGAGAGATTCGGCTATTTCATCCCGCTTCGAAACCAACAGTGAGGTCAGGCTGTCAAACTCCCCTGCTTCATACAATCTTTTATATTCATTGCGAAGGTCTTGCTGACTGCCAATCTGCACATAGCGCATGAAGGCCTCCTGAAGCGCTTCCATATCAGTGATTAATTCTGCTTCATTGTAAACCCTGCCCTGCACGATGTAAAACTGAGAAGCATTCGAACGACGCTCCGGATTGATATTATTGCCCTGACGGGCTGCCGCAATCATTCCCTTTCTATGAGAGTGATTTGGGCGAATTTCGGCCGGCAAGGTTGGCCATTTTTCAGCGGGTAGTTCTTCTTTTGTAAACACATCTCCTCCCTGCACCATAAATCCTTTGATGATCCGGTGAAACTCAGTAGAATCAAATCTTCCGTCTTCTGCCAAAGCGATGAAGTTGGACTTATGTTCAGGCGTGTCGTCAAACAGCAAAGCCACGATATTTCCATGGCGTGTTTCGATCGTGATCACATAATCCTTGTCTCCGGCACACGCTACAGAACTTACGAAAAGGAATAGAAAAAGCAGATTTTTCAGGTAATTCATTTATTCAGGGTTGATTTGATTTGATCTAAAATTACTTTTCCACCTGCGGCAAAAATCCGATCCGCCAGCATTTTTCCAAGTTCCTCCGGCTGATCCGAAGATCCCCTTACCTCAATCGAAATTCTGGTTTTCCCATCGAGACTGACGATTCCTCCGGTAAGCTTCAACTGATCAGCTTCCAGATTTGCCAAAGCAAAGACTGGAATGCTGCATCCTCCTTCCAAAACTCTTAAATAAGCTCTTTCGGCACGAAGTTTCATTGAAGTCTCTTTGTGATTACAAGCCTGAGTGATTTTTGTTTTTAGCTCAGAATTCAGG
>JBILPR010000003.1:0-53222 GCA_044373795.1 Algoriphagus sp.
CTGGGACTATACCTTGGACCTATTGCGTTTTTGCTGATTTACTTTTTTGGTCAGTCTGATGGTTTGGGTGTCGAAGCCCAGTCCATGTTGGCATTGACTGCATGGATGTCGATCTGGTGGATATCTGAAGCTTTGCCAATTGCGGTTACCGCTTTCCTTCCATTGATATTTATGCCGTTGCTGAATATTTTTCCAATTGGAGATGTTTCCTCCAATTATATGCATCCAACGGTGATGCTCTATATGGGTGGTTTCCTATTGGCTACTGCAATCGAAAAATGGAGCCTTCACCGTAGAATTGCACTTAGCATTATCAACCTTATCGGTACCGATCTGAGGATGATTGTTTTAGGATTTATAGTTGCCACAGGCTTTATATCCATGTGGATTTCCAATTCAGCCACAGCTTTGATGATGTTACCAATTGGTCTGGCTGTTGTCAGTCAGCTCAAAACACAACTGACAAGTTCGGATCACCAGGTTTCCGAAAATTTTGGAAAAAACATCATGCTTGGAATTGCCTATAGTGCTTCCATTGGAGGTTTGGGAACATTAATTGGAACACCTACTAATTTGGTATTCGCAGGAGTCATTGAAGAATTATACGATTACAAAGTAGGATTCGTACAATGGATGATGTTTGGTGTGCCTTTAGTCATCGGCTTGATTCTCATTTGCTGGTTTTATCTTGTGAGTTTTGGAAACAAGCTTCCTAAAAACTTCAGTATTCCAGGCGGGAAAAACATCATTGAAAATCAACTAAAGTCACTCGGAAAGATCACTTACGAAGAAAAAGCGGTTTTAATTGTTTTTGGATTGGTCTGTTTTGCGTGGATTATTCGTGGCTTTATACTGGACCAGTTAATTCCCGGAATTGACGACACGATTATTGTTTTGATCGGAGTGCTTTTGGTGTTTGTACTCCCCTCCTCTATTCCAGGTGAGCGAATTTTGGATTGGAAAACAGCTGAGCGAATTCCTTGGGGGGTATTAATTCTTTTTGGAGGGGGGTTGGCTTTGGCCGAAGGCTTCAAAGTAACCGGACTTGCAGATTGGATTGGATCAGGCTTCTCCTTGATCGAAGGAATCAGCTTTTTCATGCTTCTTCTGATTCTCGTTGCCTTAGTCGTATTTCTTTCCGAAGTAACTTCGAATGTCGCCACAGCTTCCATGATCCTGCCAATTTTAGCTTCAGTTGCATTGAAATTTGACCTTCATCCTTTGGGAATCATGGTCGGCGCCACAATTGCCGCGAGTTGTGCTTTTATGCTTCCAGTAGGAACCCCGCCCAATGCAGTAGTTTTTGCATCAGGATTTCTTCAAATCAAGGATATGGTGAAAGCAGGTTTTCTCCTGAATGTAATTTCCATCATTCTGATCACACTGATGGTTTATTTCTTTCTTCCAATTATTTGGGGGATTGATCTTGAAAAATATCCTTTCTAAATCTTCGAAATTCATCATTCGATATTCGATATTAATTCAACGATGTTTTCCGCATGGGAAATCTGATTTGAGATTTCGAATTTGCGCTTTCTATCAGCTTTCATCTTTCAGACTTCTAATTCGTTCTATCCCAAAAACTACCTGTTTCGTCACATTTTTTTGCCACGACTTTCGAGTTGAATTAATCTTGTCCTACTCAACTGAAAATGATCTATGCGGACTCGAAAAGCCTTTTATTTGCTGATAATCCTGGCAATTATTTACAACCTCTTTTTGGTGTTTTCGATAGCGAATCAGCTGAAATTTCAAGAGAGTCAACTGGATTTAAAAACCTTGATGGAAGCAATTTTATCAAGACAACGAACATTTAACAACTTAACAAATTTCAATTATGAAATTAATAATCATGTTTGCATTTTTTTTAATTGGACAACTTGTATTTGCGCAAGATAGAGTTCAAAAGATTGACAGTATGCTAAATTCATTTTACGCCAATAAAAAAATTAATGGCAACTTCTTAATAGCAGAAAAAGGTAAGGTTATTTATTTCAATAGTTTTGGTAATGCCAATGAAGAAAAAAAAAAGAAACTCAATAAAAATTCCATTTTTGAATTGGCCTCTTGCTCAAAACAATTTACGGCAATGGCAATTATGGTTCTTAAAGAAAAGGGGAAATTAAATTTGGACGACAACATTACAAAACACATTCCAGAGCTTTCAAACTATAAGGGAATTACGATAAGACACTTGTTAAATCATACAAGCGGGCTACCTGATTATATGGAACTTATGGATAGCCTTTTTGATAAATCAAAAATTGCTACCAACAGAGATATTATTACAATTTTTAGCAAGCATCAACCAGAAATTTTATTTGTTCCAAACACTAAATATAATTACAGTAATACAGGATATGCACTTTTAGCTTCAATAATTGAAAAAGCCTCTGGAACAACTTTTGCAAATTTTTTGGCTAAAAATATTTTCAAACCATTAGAAATGGAAAATACTTTTGTACATAATCGTAGACTTTCACCAAAAAATATTGATAATTATGCCTTCGGCTACGTCTATTCAGACAGTTTAAAAAGTTACAAATTGCCTGACGATTTAACAGAAACTAAAATGGTTATTTGGCTTGATGGGATTGTTGGAGATGGTTGTGTCAATTCAACTGTAAATGACTTATTAAAATGGGACAGGGCGTTATACTCTAACAAATTACTTTCAAAAGAAGGAATGAGTGAACTGTTTGAGGTTGCTACTTTGGATGACAAATCTAAAACTAAATATGGATTGGGTTGGGAAGTGGATAATAATGCTGATTATGGAAAAATTGTTTCGCATGGCGGTGGCTGGCCAGGGTATGTAACTTTTATAGACAGACATATAGACAATGATAAAACAATTATAATTCTTCAAAATCATGATGACGTATCAATTCCAATTAAATCAATTCGGAGTATTTTATACAATAAACCATTACCTGTTATCAAAATAAGAAAAGAGATTACTTTAACAACTGAACAATTACAAAAATTTATAGGAACTTATGAAGTTGAAAATGAATTTGAAATTAAAATTACGATGGACAATAATCAACTTTTTACTCGATTAACAGGACAAAATGCTTTTCCAATATTTGCAGAGAGCGAAAGATTGTTTTTTCTAAAAGTTGTAGATGCACAAATTCAATTTGAACAAAATGAAAATGGAGAAATTTTCAAATTATTTTTGTTGCAGAATGGAAATAAGGTAGAAGCGAAACGGACTAAATAGAAAAACTGCCACCAACCTTGTATTTATGTAAAAGTGGTAAAAGTGCCTAATTTGGGCTAAGGAGCTGTTTACTGGGTTTGTCTCGTCATGAAAAAAGCTTAGAGTTTAATTGATTAATCCCGTAATGGGTTTACAAATTCTTTTCCGTTAACAATAAATTATGAAATCTAAAAGTCTTGATTTTAGACAAATCGAATGGTGGATCGTAACCTCTGCATTCTTATCTATCTTTTTGTTCAACCTATTCCTTTTCAGGCCGGATTTTTATGAAGGGTCAGGACACGAAATCTTCAAGTTTGTCTCACGGCTAGTCATTCCGATGACCTTATTCATCGCTTTTCATTTGGTGCATTCTGTTTTGATACCCAAATATGAAACAGACGAAAAAGTTTGGATTGCGATAGTGCTCATAGCCTTAGTTGGTGTTGCTTCTTTCTTCGTAGTAGCAATTTTTGCCTATCACTCAGAACTATCAAGTTCGCCTTTTCCAACATTTTACCTGGGTGTTGTGGGGATTTATGTGTGCTACTTGATAGGTGCATTCATTCTGAATCAAGCCCTCACGCCTCCAAAAATCAGCGACTTTCAACTTTATAATATTGCGCGTTTGATCTTGATTTATGTATTTACCATACTTTTTCTAATTCAGACACTTCAAATAACCAATCCGGGAACTTTAGTCGTTTTTGGAATGGTAGTACCCGGAATATTGATTCTGGGATTGTTTCATTACTATTTTGTTTACAAAAACGAACTTGCAGGTAAGATCAGAAAATCCAGGTTATTCCATTGGGGACTCTTAATCGTGAATCTGGTTGTGTTTTTGGTTATTTCTGGTGAAAACAATGAAGGGAGGATCTTTATTTTTGGATTAGGAATCACGGTTTTTCTTATGGTGATTTTATTCCCTTTAGCAACCTTAATTTTCAATAAATACGATTCCTACCTGGGACAAATTAACACCCTGACATATAAGGTTGATCAAGGCTCTGCAAATCTGGATTTCCTTCGCTCACAGATCAATCCTCACTTTTTGTTTAATGCTTTAAACACGCTCTATGCCAGTGCATTAATCGAAAATGCAGAGAAGACGGCTGACGGAATCCAAAAGCTGGGCGATATGATGCGATTCATGATCCATGAGAATCAGCAGGATAAAATTCCGCTTTCCCGCGAAATCAATTACCTCAGAAATTACCTAGATCTGCAAATGCTTCGGTTTGGTAAAGAATCCAAACTGGAAGTGGATATTCAGATCAGTGAGGAACATTGTCACGGGGATATTGCTCCTATGTTATTGATTCCGTATGTGGAAAATGCCTTCAAACACGGAATCAGCCTGAAGGAAAAATCCTGGATCAAACTCAATCTGAGATGCATTGCAGGCTCTGTTCACCTCGATCTGGTCAACAGCGTTCATCCTGAAAAACCTTTGGAAAACTCCCGCGAAGAATCCGGAATCGGACTGGATAATGTCAAAAAGCGTCTTGATCTTGTCTACCCAGACAAACATCAGTTGAATATCATTAAAAATGATTCTGATTTCTTTGTGCATCTTTCGATTCAACTAACCTAAAATGCTCAGCGCAATCGCAATAGACGATGAATCCATGGCTTTGGAAGTGATCAAATCACACGCTTCCAAAGTCCCTTTTTTAGAACTCAGAGAAACATTTACCAATGCTATCCAGGCCTTGGAATTTCTGAAACAGAATCCCGTTCAAGTGATATTTCTGGATATCAATATGCCGGATATCTCAGGAATTGATGTTGCTGCTTTGTTGCCCAAAGAGACGCAGGTCATTTTCACAACTGCCTATTCTGACTATGCGGTGAAAGGTTTCGAGTTGGATGCGATGGATTATTTACTTAAGCCATTTAATCTGAGCCGGTTTCTGAAAGCCTGCCAAAAGGCGCAGGAATGGTTTGAACTTCAGCCAAAAGACGAATTGAATCATCTTTTCATCAAAACCGGAAACGGCCAGGTTCGGGTTGATTTTGAAGATTTGCTCTTTTGCGAAGCAACCGGAAATTACGTAAGCTTTCAGCTTAAGGAGGAAAAACATCTCAGCAGGATGACTTTCGCAGAGACAGAAAAGCTGCTTCCCTCCTTCTTTGTACGAACTCACCGATCCTTCCTGGCTAATTCCGGGCTTGTCACCAAAGTCGAGCGCCACCAACTTCATATCGGTGGACGGGTAGTTCCGATAAGCAGTACTTTTCTGGATCAGGTGATGGAGAAGATTGGGAAGTGAAGGATTTCAGATTTGGGATTTATGATTTCGGATTTAATTTAACATCGGTCATCCAACATCTGTCATAAATCTTTTAAAAAGTCCCCAAATAATCCTTCTTATAAGCCAGCGGAGTTTTTCCTGTCCTTTCTTTAAACTGCTTATTGAAGTTGGAAAGGGTGAAAAACCCACATTCAAATGAAATTTCGCTGATATTCATTTCTGCTTCATGCAGGAGTTTGCAAGCATGACTGATCCGCACTTCGCTCAAAAAATCCGAAAAGGACTTATTTACCCGGGTTTTAAAATACCTGCTGAATGCACTCACGGAAAGATTGGCAATCTCTGACACTTCTTCAAGCGTGATTTTCTCCTTGAAATTCTTCATCACAAACTCATAAACCTGACCCATTCGGTCAGTTTCGGATTCCTTATTCAAGTTGATATAGCCGGCTTGTGTGATCGGCTGGCAATCGGCAGAATCCACCATCTTGTTCAGGATTTGAAGCAACTGAATGATGCTCTGACCTCCTTTCATATATAACAGCTCCTGCATCATCAGCCGAATGGCTTGATTTGTTTTTCCATTGATCTCAATCCCCCTTTCTGATTTCTGCAGAACCTGAGCGATTTCTTCAAACTCATCCATAGCAAAAACTGAGTTTCCCAGGAAATCATCCGGAAAATAAATCACGACACCGTGAGTTTCCAAACCATTTTTTGAATCAAAATAGGAATTATCACTTCTCCAGAGATGTGGCAAGTTTGGTCCTGTGAAAACCATATCGCCTTCTTTAAAAGACTGCATATGATCTCCGATAAACCGAGTTCCCCTGCCCTTCAAAACCGTGAAAAGCTGATATTCTGAATGGAAATGCCAATTCACATCAAAGAAAGGAGCAATCAATTCTCTGATTACAAATGCCTTGCCTTCCGGAATTCTGGATTTTTGAAAAGGTTTCTTCACTGATTTATGCTCTTTTGAAAGTAATTGCTATGCAAAAATGATAAAATACAGTCATAAATCAAGTGAATACAGTGAGATTTTGCCAGATAGAATGCGGAATATTATCTTTCGTTTGTAACATGTAAACCCTAACCATGCTAAAGTCAATTCTTAAGTCCCTCACACTCAAGTCGGGGGTTTTTGCGCTCCTTATCCTGGCGTTTCTCGCTGGATGTGGCAAAAATTCCAAACAAAACTTCCTTTCATCCACAGACCCACGAAGAGTGGAAATCCTGGTTTTGGGTCATGAAAGCGAGCATCATAACTCTGAAAAGTTAATGATGTATTTGCAGACTCCCCTTTTCCAAAAGGGAATCAACCTCACCTACACTACGGATCTGAATGATCTGAACTCCGTCACGTTGAATAATTACGACGGTTTGATGATCTATGCAAATCATGATTCAATCTCTTCTGAGCAAGAATCAGCACTCAAATCCTACGTGCAAAGTGGAAAAGCATTGATTCCGATTCACTCGGCTTCTTTTTGCTTCCAAAACTCAGATTGGTTTATCGAAGCAGTAGGTGGTCAGTTTAGCACGCATGGCACCGGAGACTTTACTGCCACCATCGTGGACAAAGCCCATCCGGTCATGGCTGGAATTGAGGAATTTGAGACTTGGGATGAAACGTATGTGCACGCAAAAGTAAATCCTGATATGCACGTATTGATGGAGCGAGTGGAAGGTGGTAAAAAAGAGCCTTACACTTGGGTCAGAGAAGAAGGCGACGGACGAGTTTTTTACACGGCTTTCGGACACAATGAAAAGACTTGGGAAAAGAAAGAATTCCAGCAATTGGTGGCCAATGGTATCCTTTGGGCTGTCGGTGACGATGTGAACAAACTTTTGGCTGCTTATGAGATTCCCGTTCCGGAATTTAAAGACGCTGAGATTCCAAATTATGAGAAAAAAGATCCGGCACCTAGATTCCAGCTTCCGCTTACTCCTGAGCAATCGATGAAGTTGATTCAGGTTCCTGTAGGATTTGAATTGGAGCTTTTCGCTTCCGAACCCATGATCATCAATCCGATGGCCATGGCCTGGGATGAGCGCGGAAGACTGTTTGTAATCGAGACGACTGATTATCCTAACGAAGTGAGAACTGAAGGAGGAAGTGATAAAATCAAGATTTTGGAAGATACAGACGGAGATGGAAAAGCTGATAAAGTGACCATTTTCGCAGATAATCTGAATATCCCAACAAGTTTGACGATGACTAACGGCGGTGTGCTTATTTCCATGGCTCCTGATTTCATCTTCTTGAAAGACACAGATGGCGATGACAAAGCTGACGTCCGTGAAGTGATTATGACAGGTTGGGGCAAAAGCGATACGCACGCCGGACCATCCAATTTGAGATATGGATTTGACAATAAAATCTGGGGAGTTTTAGGATACGCTGGTTTCAACGGAGAAGTGAGCGGCACGACTCACAACTTTGGACAAGGTGTTTACCGTTTTGATCCTGCCGGAACAAATCTGCAATACTTGGGAAATACGAGTAACAATACCTGGGGACTTGGATTCACTGAAGACTTCGAAACTTTCATTTCTACAGCAAATGGTCAGCACAGCGTCTATTTCTCGATGTCGAATGAATATGTAAAACGACCGATTTTCCAGGGATCTGCAAATACGGTTCATGGTATCGACACACATTATGACATGCCTCATATTACGCCTTTCTTAAGACAAGTAGATTGGTTTGGTAGTTACACAGCTGCAGCCGGACATAATTTTTATACTGCAAGAAGCTTTCCTAAGAACTATTGGAATAGAATTGCATTCGTAGCTGAGCCTACGGGAAGAGTCCTTCACAATGCGATCATCAATCCGGAAGGATCAGGATATAAAGAGAAAAATGGATTCAACATCCTTGCGAGTTCAGACGAGTGGTTTGCACCAGTTCACGCAGAAGTAGGACCGGATGGTTCACTTTGGGTGGCCGATTGGTATAATTTCATCATTCAGCATAATCCAACTCCACGCGGTTTTGAAAATGGTGAAGGAAACGCCTACATCAATCCACTTCGCGACAGCAAGCATGGAAGGATTTACAAAATGACTTACAAAGGCGGCGAACCTTCCAAAACTTTTGATTTGAAAGATGCAGATGCCAGCACATTGCTGGAAGCACTGAAAAGCGAAAACATGTTCTGGAGATTGACCGCTCAGCGAATCATCGTAGAAACCAAAAACAAAGAAGTTTTGGCTGGTTTGTATGAGATCATTACAGATCAAAAAGTGGATGAGATTGGTTTAAACGCTCCGGCAGTCAATGCAATTTGGACTTTACAAGGTTTGGGAGAGCTGAACGGAGAAAACAAAGAAGCTATTTCGATATTGGAGAAAGCGCTAAAACATCCTTCTGCTGCTGTGCGAAAGAATGCACTTCGGGTAATGCCAAGAACTCCTGAAGCTTTGCAGGCGATTCTGGCTTTGGAATTATTAAATGATGCTGATCTGCACACAAGGAAATATGCCTTCCTGGCTGTTTCAGAAATGCCTTTCTCCGAAGAGGCTGCAAAAGCATTGATCAAAACTGCTGATGCTGTCGAAAACGGAACTGATGCATATTTGCCTCAGGCAATATTCGCAGCAGTATTGGCTCACCCAACTGAATTTGCAAAAAGAGACAATACCAAAGCACTGCAAGCTTCTTCTGACGGAGAGTTTTCGTTGGCTGATCGAATCAGCCGAAGCCTGGTAAGTGAGCAATATCCGCTTGATCAGCGAAATTCCATTCTTTTCCCGCCGGATGTAAACGGAAAAGAAATCGGAATTCAGATGATTATTTCAAAAGCAGAAAATCCTCTAGAGGGTGTATTGGTCGCTCATGGAAATAACACGAATGGCTACAGCTTATATATTTATCAGGATGCACTTCATTTTGTGGTTGCTCAGGATGAAAAGCAAGTGATTATTAGCTCAAAGAAAAATCTTCCTGAGGAGCAATTTATCATTGATGCTACTTTGATAGAAGATGGAAGTATGAGTTTGAAAATTAACGGTGAAGAAGTTGCGAAAGGCAAAGTAAAAGGCCTGTTTACTTCTGAACTCACTCCTCGAAGTGTTCGAGTAGGCAGAAACGACGGAAAGAATGTCGTCGGTAAATATGAAGGAACCTGGTGGTTTGGAGGAAGACTAAGCAATAAATCAACTCTGGCCCTGAAAAAACCAGGAGCAAATATTGAAATTCTTTCTGCAGGAGGACCTGCTTCAGCTTCAGTAAGTGGAACTAATGTCATCAAAATCGGCGTGATTCCTCATGAGATGAAATTCAACAAAACAACTTTCACCGTGAAGGCTGGTTCTCAGGTTACGATTGACTTTGACAATCCGGATTTCATGCAGCATAACCTTGTAATTGGCAAAAAAGGCTCCCTGGAAATTATAGGGAAAGCCGCTGATGAACTGGCTAGAAATCCCAAAGGTGCTGAGCAAAATTATGTCCCTAAAATTCCGGAAGTAATCATTGCCACACGTTTGGTAGATCCTGAAGGCAGAGAATCGATTGTATTCACAGCACCGACAGAGCCTGGGGAATATCCATTCCTCTGTACAATTCCGGGTCACTGGAGAATCATGAACGGAATAATGAAAGTCGAGTAGGTATGGCTTTGAATGTAAAATTTGGAGTAAGCACCTGGCTTTGGACCTCCCCTTTCAACTCAGATACGCTTCAGCTTTTTCCCAAAATCAAATCCTATGGATACGACGCTGTGGAGATTCCGGTGGAAGATCCGGCTCTGATCGATATCAATGAAGTGAAGCTTGCTTTGGCAGATAATGGGCTCGAACCCATTATCTGCGGAGCTTTCGGCACGAGCCGGGATCTGACCAATGAGGACCCTGCTTTCCACCAAACCTGCTTTGATTACCTCCATTCCTGCTTTGAGATTGCTTCGGGTTTGGGTGCCAAATTCGTTGCCGGTCCGATGTATTCTGCCGTTGGCAAAGCCCGCTTGGTCTCTCCTGAGCAAAAGAAAATCGAATGGGATCGTGCAGTCACCAACTTGAGAACCGTCAGTAAGGAAGCTTCCAGGTTTGGATTGGAAATCGCTTTGGAACCTCTAAACCGGTTTGAAACGGACCTGATTAATACCTGCGAAGAACTCATGCGATTGATCGGTGACATCAATGAACCTGCTGCGAAAGTGATTTTGGATGGTTTTCATATGAACATCGAGGAGCCTGATATCGAAACTGCCATCAAGCGGGCCGGAGATAAACTCATTCACGTGCAGGTTTCGGAGAATTACCGCGGTACTCCCGGAACAGGACAAACCCGATGGGACGCATACAAGCGAGGCTTGGAAGCCATCAACTATCAAGGAGCAATCTCTATCGAAAGCTTCACCCCTGATATCAAAGAACTAGCCGGTGCAGTTTGCATCTGGAAACCCTTGGTTCCAAGTCAGGATGGCTTCGCAAAAGAAGGACTGGAGTTTCTTAGAAAGTGGGCAGCGGAAAATTAGTTTATAGTTAGCAGTTTAAAGTTATCGATCATCGGTCATCTAACACCGGTCATCCAACTTCCGTCTTCGGCCTCCCGTCTTCGGTCCCAATATTTACCCCCTTTTTTAAACCCTTACTACTAAATACACATGAATCAAAAACCATTCAACATAGCCATCGTAGGTCTTGGATTTGGAGCGGAGTTTATCCCAATCTATCAAAAGCACCCATTGGCAAACATGTACGCAATCTGTCAGCGCAACCGAGAGAAAGCGGAGGAAATCGGAAAAGCCTTCGGAATCGAGAAGGTCTATACCGATTACGATGAATTGCTGAAAGATCCCAATGTTGACGCAGTTCACATCAATACGCCGATCCAAAACCACGCAGAGCAATCCCTGAAAGCACTTCGGGCAGGAAAACACGTGGCATGTACCGTTCCGATGGCAACCACCGTTGAAGAATGTCGCGCAATCGTGGAAGAAACCGAAAGAACGGGGCTTACCTATATGATGATGGAAACGGTGATTTACAGCCGTGAATTTCTCTTCGTGAAAGAAATGTATGAGAAAGGCGAACTCGGCAAAATCCAGTTTCTGAGAGCTTCGCATCAGCAGGAAATGGCCGGATGGCCGGGCTATTGGGAAGGCCTCCCTCCCATGCACTATGCGACGCATTGCGTGGGACCGGTCTTGGCTTTGCCAAAAGCTCAGGCGGAGTATGTTTCCTGCTTCGGTTCAGGCAAAATCGATGAAGAACTGATTCCAAAATACGGTTCCCCATTCGCGATCGAGACTTGCCATATCAAGTTGAAAGATTCAGATCTGTCTGCCGAGGTTACAAGATCCCTGTTTAATACAGCCAGACAATATCGGGAGAGCTTTGATGTTTACGGTTCCAAGAAGTCCTTCGAATGGACGCTTGTGGAGCATGAGGATAGCGTCATTCATACGGGGGAAACTCCTTCGAAAGTGAAGATTCCGGATTATGCGCACTTACTTCCTGCTGAGATTGCTTCGTTTACTACAGCAGGTGTCTATGATGGTGATGACAATCAGCATTTGTCTTTTATTCAGGGTTCAGGTCACGGAGGATCGCATCCTCACCTTGTTCACGAGTTTTTGACGGCTTTGGCAGATGAAAGAGCGCCGTATCCGGATGCAAGACAATCAGCTAATATCACTTGCGTAGGAATTCTTGCCCACGAATCAGCGATGAATGGCGGAGAGATTAAGTATTTGCCGGAGTTTACGCTTAAAAAATGATCTGTCAACTGAAGACTGTCCACTGTCAACAGTACTGACACCTGGACTTCAGACTACGTTCTAATTGGATATGGGTGTATTGCGTACAGTTTAAACAAGAAGAGGCTTTCCCATCAATTGAGAAAGCCTCTTTTTTATTACCAATCCGCATGAACCTCGCTAACTAATTAAAGAAAAGTTTGAAGTTCAGGAGCAGTGGACCGTCGACTGTCATCCGTTGACCAAAATTATTCTTTAACTCTCTTTGCATCAACCGGAAACATATCCATCAGGCTTCCTGAAGGGAAACCATCTTCCACTTTTTTGGGGAAAGTGTCAAATCATGTTCGGCAATATATAATGCCGTTCAGGATATCACCCATAATAGGTTACTGAGGACATTTTAAGATCTGTTTCTGAAGGAGTCTCAAACAAAAATCGGTGAATCCCTCTCAAATTTCTTATTCTTGCCCGAATCGGGCAATTGAGGAATCACAAATCAAAGCTGAACATTATCCCAAGATTTTAAAAAAAAATTAATCAGTCAACAGAGGATTTAATCGTTGGGCTAGATTATGATAAGGAATTATTAGGCGATTCTTTTACTAGCAAATTTTTCATTTCTAATTTACCATTATAATGAGCTCCCATTTCAATACTGATTGTATCCGTTTTAATATCTCCATTTATAAAGCCTGTTTGCTTGATTTCAAGTTGCTTTACTTTAACATTCCCATTTACCGTCCCATAAATCACAGCCATTTCTGATTCTATATTACCTTTGATATTGCCTTTCTCTCCTAGAATAACTCCTTTTTGAACGGTTACATTCCCAGTTATTTTTCCTTCAATACGTACGTTACTTTCGCTTTTTATACTTCCCTCCAATTCAAAATCCTCGCCAATAATGGTCAGAATTTCTGCTTGATTTAACAGAGTTGATGGGGATTTTTTAGCCTTTTTGAACATATTAGTTTGGATCTATGAAGTTTTTAGGATTTATTCTTTTTCCGTTGCTATGTATTTCGTAATGGAGGTGAGGACCGGTAGACCGCCCTGTGGAACCTACTTTGCCTATAAATGTATCTGCTTTTATTTTTTCACCTTCTTTGACCAAAATTTTAGAAAGATGTCCGTAAAGGGTTTTAAAGTTTTCGCCGTGCTTTAAAATCACTAAATTTCCATAGCCTACTTTATAGCCTGCAAAAATCACCATTCCGTCCGCAGTACTTTTCACCAAAGTCCCATGATCTGCCTTTATATCCATTCCAGAGTGAAACTCTTTTCCTTTCCCATTAATTGGATTTGGTCTATCACCAAAACTGGAGGAAATATTACCTTGGATTGGAAATCCAAGTGGGGTAATAATTAGTTTGTTTTTGAAGTCTCCAAGATATTTTAAAAATAAATTTTCATTTCTTTCCTCCGACGATAAAGTAAGTTTTGGTATTTGGTCAACACTTTTGGCACCTGTCTCATTTATTCCTTTGCTGATCAACAATTTGTTGACCTCGCTTATTTGCCGAGTTAAATATTCATATTGATTAACTAACTTCTTTGAATAAACTTTATTTTTGGTTACAAGAGCTGTTATTTCCTGTTGTTGTTGAACCAGATATTGCTTTCCAAATAAAACTGACGTATATATTCCTATTCCTAAAAAGGTTAAAAAACAAAAGGCAATTAACTTCGAATATTTTATTAAAAAAGTAGGTATTAAAATAGGCTTTCTAACTTTCTGGTTGTTGTCGATAAAAATAATGGTAGTTTTTTGTTTTCGCATTTTAGGATTGTCTCTCGGTTAAAGAAACTGATTGAGTCCTGCCTGTCTAATATAAAGTTGTCTTTTGCTAAATTTTTGCAGGTGCATTTTTTTTCAATATGTCCTAAATCTCACTATTACGATACCCAGCCGGCTAGCAAAGCGTTCTTTTGGCAGATGGTTTTTCTTAAAGAATTTCAACCTATTCATTTTTCCTGCTTGATTAAGCTTTCAACTCTTTTTTGTAAACAATGTGTTCCTGAATTAAATGAACAGCATTAGAAATGTGCTTTTCTCTTATGATTTCAAATTATTTTTTGAGGTAACTTGAGATGTCTGGTTCGTGAAAAATCTCCAAATTGGATGTAGTTGGACTTTTCGTTTATACCGATATCAGATTTGAAAAGCTCTTCAATTCATTCCAATTTGCATGGGTAAAAACCATCCAACCCCGTGCAAACGTAAGATTTAAAAATTCTTGATGACAAGCTTTATCCTTGATGCGGATTTCTATTAATCTCCCCAACCGTTCCTAAAAAACGATATGCATTCGTTTATCCGGAACGTTCAGAAAAAAAGAGGCTTTCCCAACTATTGAGAAAGCCTCTTTTAATTTATAAAGTGTAGCTATATAACTGCACTACAGACAGAGACATTCAGGTTTGAAAAAAGCTTAGTTGCGACTCCCCCTTTATTCCCAATAGCTATCGGGAGGGGCATGGGGGATTTTTTCATTTAAATCCCTGCGCAATTCGTCTAATGTCGCCCAAAAGCAACGAGACCTGAAGTTCAAGTGTCGAAGCCGTGGACTGTCGACTGTCAACCGTTGACAAATTTATTCTTTAACTCTCTTTGCCTCAGCCGGAAACATATCCATCAGGCTTCCGGAAGAGAAATCATCTTCCACTTTTTTCAGGGAAAGTGTCACATCATATCCGGTAATATTGAATGCAGCATTCAGGATATCACCTTCAATAGTCACCGAAGACATTTTGAGCTCATTTCCTGAAGCATCCTCCATAAAATAACCGGAGGTCATTCCATCAACTGTTTCAAATCGCATCGGGATGGTTGCATCCCCTTGTGGAGTATCCATGACGGTCACCGCCCATTTTCCCTCAAAGTACTCAGGTGAAAGGGTAGTAAAGCCGGACAATGTAAAAGTGGCCGATCCTGCGATCAACAGGGCAAATAAAAGCGTAGCTAGTTTTTTCATTCTTGTTGTTAGTTAGATAATGGAGAAAAATTAAGGAAAATAGTTGAGATAAGTGCCAAGGGCCAATAAAAATGCTGTTCTGAAACGCGGCTCGGATTCAGACGGCTATCATCAAAAGGTACATTTCTTTCAGGCAAAAAAGGTGTCGGATACCTTCGGCATGTTATAAATGCCTTCAGGCATGACCGATTTGAGATGTGCCGTCCCGATGGGACTACTTGGATTACAAACTAGGCCTGATAGGGGGAAGAGATCCAAAAAAACAAAAAGGGAAGCATTTCTGCTTCCCTTCCTGAGCCCCTTGCCGGGATCGTCCCGATAGCCATCGCGGACAGCTTCCTACTGATTACTCATTGGAATTTGGCCAGCAACTTTCCAATGATTGCGGGGTATTTCTTTAGGTTTTCAAGATAGACTCTCGATTTTGATTTTTTGATGTGAGTTTCAATTCTCACAGATTGTTCCCGAGAATTGCACTGAACACTCAAATACATTTGCCAATCATCCGCAGTCCTTGTTGATGATTTTTCAAAGTAGTGAGTGTTGTGTTCAACAAATCTTCTTTCCAAATCCTCAGTTTGGCCGATGTAATACCTGTCCAAATTGGGTGAGTACAAAATGTAAACAAAAAAGTCAGCCATCATTAATGTGGTTAAAAAAACAAAAAGGGAAGCATTTCTGCTTCCCTTCCTGAGCCCCTTGCCGGGATCGAACCAGCGACCTACTGATTACAAGTCAGTTGCTCTACCAGCTGAGCTAAAGAGGCTTTTTTTATTCTGGTGGTGCAAATATAGACCTTCTCTATATTCACTCCAAACGCTCAGAACCGAAATATTCTATCTTCCTTATTCTGAGCGAGATTAATTTAAAACTCCTTCAAAATTGAAAGCTTCTTCTTCAATTTATCGATTTCTTCTTCTGCTTTCTGAATCTTGATGTCAAACTGATCTCTCAATTTATCGGCAGTTTTGGAAGCAGCAAAGAAGTCTAGGTTGTTTCTCCAAAGGGTGACACTGTTCTCCAGATCGGAAATTTGCTTTCTGATTCCATGCTCCTTCTTATTCAAGGTCTTCACTGAATTCGGATCTGCCTGAATTTTATTCAGATTCAATCGGAACAAGAAGTCTTCTTTATCGGAACCGGCAGGGTTGAGTTTTTCAAGATAGGAATCTACAGCAGCTTTGAACTGAACCTGCATGTCTTTCATATTTTTTCTCGGAACAAAACCCACTTCGTTGAACTCTCCGATCAACTGTGTCAAATACTCCTCGCTTGGGGAATCAGCCCCTGCAGCCTCCTGAATTCGCTTACAGATATCTTGCTTCGCTTTTAAATTGGCTTCAAACTCAGAGTTGGAAGCCTTATTGGTGCTTCTACGGCTATCAAAGAACGCATCACAAGCGGCTTTGAATTTTTTGTAAAGGGCATCTCTGTTTTTCTCCGGTGTGGGACCGAGAGTCTTCCAGTCCTGCTGCAACTTCATAAATGAATTCGCAGCATTTTGCCAGTCTGTGCTTTCCTTCAGCTCTTCAGCCTTCGCAATCAATGCCTCTGCATTAGCCTGATTCGTTGCACGGATATCATCCAATTCTTTGAAGAACAAGTTTTTGTTGTGGAAAAACTGCTTGAAAGCAGCCCAGAACGCTTTGTTTATTTCCTTACCGGCTTCTCTTGGTACAGGACCTATCTTTTCCCAATTCTTCTGAATCTCAAGAATTTCTTTTGTTTTGGTATTCCAATCCTTAATCCTGTCAGCTTTGAAATCGATGAAAGTTTTCAAAGTCTCGATCAACGCTTCTTTTTCATCTTGATTATTTTTGAAAACCTCTTTTTGGCCATCGTAAAATTCCTTACGACGATCGTAAATCATGTCTGAAGCAGATTTGAATCTATTCCAAAGCGCTTCCTGAGCATCTCTAGGGACAGGACCAATATGTTTAAACTCATCGTGAAGTTCATTCAGAGCTTTAATCGCATCCTTCAGGTCTTTCACATGGACGAGCCCTTCAGCCTTTTCGCAAAGCTCATTCTTATGCTCAAGATTCTTCTTGCGGTCAAGTTCTTTGAGTTCAAAGTAAATGCTTCGATTATCGTAAAAACGATCCATCAACGCATTAAAACTTGCCCAAAGACTTTTGTTTTGTGCTACGGGTACAGGCCCGATTGATTTCCACTGATCCTGAATTGCCTTGATTGAAGACATGCTAAGAGTAGTCTCTTCACCGTCCACTAAGTCACGCAGTTTATTAAGTAGTTCAGTTTTTACGGCAAGATTTTTCTCTTTTTGCCGCTCAGCCTCTTTTCGAAGAGAGGTTAACTGATTTCTGTATTCAAAATAGTGCTTATTGAATTCTTTTTCTTCGTCACTTGGACGGTATTCAAAATCGTCCTCAGATCCACTTACCTCTTTGAATTTAGACAAGGCTTCTTCTTTGTCTTTATTGACTAATTCGTCAAAAACAGCTTTAATGTCATGAACGAATTTGTCTATTCTGGCGATATTCCCTTGGCTAATTTTGTCTTTCAGCAAGTTGGAAAGCTGAGTTTTGGATAAAACAGAAAGATCGATCTGCTCTTCAGTATGATCTTCATCTTCTTCTGAAGCCGGGGCATGATCTTCTTGATTTTCAGGAGCATCAGCTACCGATTCGGAAGTCACCTCTTCAGAGGAAGGTTCTTCCACCTCCTCATGTGTTTCGCTTTCAGCAGGCAGCGTTTCTTCAGCGGAAGAATCAGAAATCACTTCTGTGGCCAATTCTATTGGCTCAGGTTCAACTTCTGGTTCCGCTTCTAAAACAGGTTCTTCGAGAACTTCCACAACGGGAACTCCATCGGCAGAATCTTCGCTGTCTTGAGCATTGATTTCGCTGTTTATACTCTTCGCGTCTTCTTGTTCAGAAGCTTGAGTCACCTTGTCTTTTTCAGACAAATCGTTACTTTTCTCGGTCATAAAAAGGTACTGTTTTGCGGCAATATGGGCAAAAATAGGGATTTTGCCTAATTTAATCTTGGGTCAAGAGGATAATTTGCGATTACCTGGAACTCCCCTCCCATGTTTTTGAGCAAGTTTCTCCAAAGTTCCTCGGGTGTGTATTCGAAAGTATGGCTATCGATTTCTGACCTGCAAATAATCCAGGTCTTCTCGTCCAACTCATCGATCAACTGACCTTCTCCCCAACCGCTGTATCCCAGAAAAAATCGAATGGAATCAGGATTCAATTGCCCGATTTTCAATTTTTCGACCAGGGAATCAAAATTGCCTCCCCACCAAAGATTTTTTCCAAGGGAAATACTTCCTTCCAATTGGTGATCTCCCATGTAAATAAAATGAAGGGTATTTTGCTCGACAGGTCCGCCCACGAAGACTTCTTTTTCTAAAAATGCCAATTCTTCTATCAATTCACCCAGTTTCAAAATTGAAGGTTTGTTGATAACCAAACCAAAACTGCCCTCATTGTGGTGCTCACAAAGAAGGACTACAGATCTGACAAAATTTTCATCCTGAAGAAAAGGCTCAGAGATCAGAAGATCACCTGCCTCAGGACTTTTTATTTCTCCTTTCTTCATACATGTGTATTAGGTTAATTATTTAAAAATATAGATCATAATTTTTTAAATGCAATGCCTATGGTACTTTTATCCACCAAAAAAATTAGAAAATCAGGTAATGAATATTTCCTCAATACGTAAAGAATATACTTTAAAATCGCTGGATATCAAAGATGTAAGCCCAAGCCCGTTCATTCAGTTTAAAGAATGGTTTGGAGAAGCGCTTCGTTCGGAAGTGTTGGAAGTGAATGCAATGTCTTTGTCAACACTTGGTTTGGATGGCTTTCCAAATGGCAGAATCGTACTTCTTAAAGAGTTGGACCATGGTTTTGTCTTTTTCACGAATTACCAAAGTGAAAAAGGAAGAGAACTTGAAGCGTCTGGCAAAGGGGCTCTCACTTTTTATTGGGCTGAATTAGAGCGCCAGATCCGTATCAAAGGGGTAATTGAAAAAATAAGTGCGGAGGAATCTGATGCCTATTTCTTTTCAAGACCCTATGCCTCGCAAGTGGGTGCATGGACTTCGCCTCAAAGCCAACCGATTCAATCGCGAGAAGAATTAGATAAACGTCAGTCAGAAATTGAAAGGGAATTTAACCCTGATTCAATGAAAAGACCAGAGCATTGGGGAGGTTATAGGCTTACTCCGATCAAAATTGAATTCTGGCAAGGAAGGGAAAGTCGCCTTCACGACAGAGTGCTCTATCAAAAAACGGAAGATAACTCCTGGAAAATCTCGAGGCTGGCGCCTTGATTATTTAAGGTCGAAAAGGTCATGAACGCCAAGGAATCGCTCTTTGGTAAATCCTTCTCCGTACTTCGCGAAAATCCTGTGTCCCAATTCTCTTGCTCTCGCCTCTATAAATGGCAAAAACTCAGGATCAGAAATAAAGCTCTGCGGTTCCGAGTTGGATGGATCATAAAATTGGGACCTGAAAGCCAAAATGCTTTCTATTTTGGTCTGCCAAAATGGAGTGATGTCTACAATGAAATCAGGCTCGATGAAATTATTCTGGATGTAATGGTATACGAATTTGGGTCTCCATGGGTCTTGATTCTTTCCTTCGAAACTGGTTCCAATGGTTCGAAGACCACTCATAAAACAAGCATTTGAAGCAAGACTTGAACCTTTTCCATGGTCCGGATGCCTGTCCGTAACTGCGTTAGCCAAGACGATTTCAGGCTGGTATTTTCGGATGATTTCAATCAACTTATGTTGATGCTCTTCGTCGTTTTTGAAATAAATATCTTTGAATCTCAGATTTTCACGTGCAGAAAGCTTTAGGATTTTTGCAGCATCATCCGATTCCTGAAGACGAATCTTCGGTGTACCCCGGGTACCCATTTCCCCTTGAGTAAGGTCAACGATTCCAACTTTATATCCTTTGGAAACTTGGGAAGCGATTGTTCCGGAGCAGCCTAATTCAGCGTCATCCGGATGCGCTGCTAGTACTAAAATATCAAGTTTTGTCATTTTCCTTTTCTTAGGTACTTATCTCTATTTAACCTTAAGATTCTGTCCGATTTTCAAAATAGTCCTGGTGGAAATTCCATTCAGCTTTGTAAGCGTGCTGACTGTAACACCGTATTTTCTTGCAATTGATCCAAGATTCTCTCCTTTTCTGACACGATGGTATGCAGTTGTTTTAGCTTTTTCAACAGCAGCACCTATATGTGAAAAAGTGGAAGCTGTAATCAGGTAGGTTTGGTCCCTTATGACGGATTCCTTGAAATCATACACTTTTTCCGGATCAAATGGAGATCCCTGAAAGCGAAGTTCATAATGCAAATGCGAACCAGTACTTCTGCCAGTATTACCACCTTTTGCAATCAAATCTCCTGCTTTCAACTCCTGCCCAACATCAACCAAAGTTTTTGATAAGTGACCGTAGAGAGTCTCAAGGCCATTTTTATGTCGAACTACAAGGTAGTAACCATAACCATATCGATCATAACCCAGCACGCGGACAATTCCGTCAAATCCTGCAAATACAGGGTCGCCAGTTTCTAAATCAAGGTCAACACCATAATGCATACTCCTCCATCTGGGACCAAAGGGGGAAGTTAAAGGAGTTGTATATAAGGGAAGTTTCCAGTCATAACCAAACCTCTGGTCATACAACCGGATATTTACGCTATCCTGGAATTTTTTAGGATCAAAATCATAAATATTAATCTTTTTTGAATCCCAGGTAGAAAAGTGCTCAAAAGCGGTGATCCAGATACTGTCTATTTGAATTTCCTCTGATACTTTGACGAGCTGATTGGTTGGAGCCCAGATAAGGGGATTTTGGTCTTCACTAACGATCGATCTGACACGGGTCAAATTCACGTTATTTTCAAAAATGATGGAATCTGTTGTACTGGAAAGGGTTCTGAGGTAGGATTCCTGGTCAATACCTCTCAGTTCAATATTTCTTCTTTCCTGACCGGAAGGAGTTGTTGTTTTGTTTTTCTTAATAATCTTAGGAAAAACCTGAGCATTGGCCTGAAAAGCACCAATGCTCAAAATTACTCCTATGAAAATTGACAGAACAAATGACCTCATGAATTGGGTTTAGTGATTCTCTGTTTCGGCTAAATACCTCTCAGCATCCAACGCTGCCATACAGCCTGTTCCAGCGGCAGTAACAGCTTGTCTGTAAATATGATCTTGTGCATCTCCACAGGCAAATATACCATTGATATTTGTCCTGGTACTTCCTGGAATTGTTTTGATGTATCCAGCTTCATCCATGTGAATAAAGCTTTTGAAGATATCCGTATTGGGTTGATGACCAATAGCAACAAAGAAGCCAGAAATTGCCAATTCGCGCTTTTCACCTGTTTTGTTATTAAATAATCTGACTCCGGTTACTTCATCCTCGCCTAAGATTTCATCTGTTTCCGTGTTCCAGAGTATTTCAATCTTTGGATTATTAGCAACTCGATTTTGCATTATTTGGGAAGCCCGCATTTCATCCTTACGGATAAGCATGTAGACCTTACTGCAAATATTTGAAAGGTAAGATGCTTCTTCACAGGCTGTGTCGCCAGCACCAACAATCGCCACCTCTTGTCCTTTGAAAAAGAATCCGTCACAAACAGCACAGGCTGACACCCCTTTTCCATTCAATCTGGCTTCACTTTCTATTCCCAACCATTTTGCAGAAGCTCCGGTGGAGATAATTACAGTTTGTGCTTCAATCTTGATTTCTTCATCCACTGTAACCATGTATGGTTTTGAAGTAAAATCGACATTTGTCGCAAGGCCATAGCGTACCTGTGTACCAAATCGCTCGGCTTGTCTTCGGAAATCTTCCATCATAGCAGGACCAACTACTCCATCCGGATAACCAGGATAATTCTCCACATCGTTTGTAATGGTAAGTTGACCGCCAGGCTGAGGACCTGTGTAGAGGACAGGGTTCAATCCCGCTCTGGATGCATAAATAGCTGCTGTATAGCCTGCAGGCCCGGAACCAATAATCAGAACCTTGACCTTTTCAATTTCTTGATTCATTAATAGGATATATTAAATCGGGTTAATTTTATCAATTCCAATGGGTAAACAAAACCAGCATTTGTTAAAATTACCAAAGCAAACTATTTCAAGTTAGCTTTTAGCAACTTATAAATGGAAAAAATTCAATATGTTTTAAATTAAAAAAAGGGGCTTGAGACCCCTTTTTCTATTCTTTTTCTAACCCAGGTAAGGCTTTAGGGTCTTACTTCTGGAGGTATGTCGCAAGCGACGGATTGCTTTTTCTTTTATCTGTCTTACTCGCTCTCTTGTCAGATTAAATTTCTCACCTATTTCTTCGAGAGTCATAGCGTGTTCGCCATTTAAACCAAAATAAAGAGTAATCACGTCCGCTTCTCTTTGAGTAAGGGTGGACAATGCTCTTTGAACTTCTTTTCTGAGAGAGTCAGTCATCAAACCATCATCTGGTTTTTCATCTCCGTCATTCTCCAATACATCCAAAAGACTATTTTCTTCCCCTTGAACGAAAGGCGCGTCCATGGATACGTGACGACCTGAGATCTTCATTGTATCAACAACTTCACTTGCAGTCACTTCAAGAACTTCAGCCAATTCTTCAGGTGAAGGCTCTCTCTCAAACTTCTGCTCTAATTCGCTGAATGTTTTGCTGATTTTGTTGAGTGAACCAACTCTGTTTAAAGGTAGACGAACAATTCTTGATTGTTCAGCCAATGCCTGAAGGATTGATTGTCTGATCCACCAAACCGCATAAGAAATAAACTTGAAACCTCTGGTTTCGTCAAATCTTTGTGCAGCTTTGATCAAGCCAAGGTTTCCTTCGTTGATCAAGTCTCCAAGAGACAGACCCTGATTTTGATATTGCTTCGCAACCGAAACAACAAATCGAAGATTGGCTTTAGTCAATTTTTCCAACGCCAATTGATCACCTTCTCTGATTCTTTTGGCCAGAACTACCTCTTCATCTGCAGTCAACAGGTCTACTTTACCAATTTCCTGAAGGTATTTATCAAGCGATTGGCTTTCTCTGTTGGTAATCTGTTTGCTAATTTTTAGCTGCCTCATTCAGAATTATGATTTGTGAAATTGAATTTTTTTATAAGTATCAAAGTAGTCAAATGGTTGATTAGGCCTGCTCCCCTGATGAAGGTTTTTCAGGCTTAGGCAACAGAACCTTTCTTGAAAGTTTGAATTTGCCCGTTTTCTTGTCAACATCGATCAGTTTAACGACGATTTCTTCTCCAGGCTCCAATACTCCATCCATGGTATCAAGTCTTTCCCACTTGACCTCGGATATATGGAGTAAACCATCTTTACCTGGCATAAATTCCACAAATGCTCCAAATGGTTGAATATTTTTTACTTTACCAGTGTAGGTCTCTCCTATCTCCGGCTGAGCAACGATAGATTTAATACGTCTCAGTGCAGCATCAAGGTTATCCTGATTAGAGGAGAAGATATTTATTTTACCTTGGTTATCTACCTCTTCAATAATAATTGTACAAAGAGTGTCTTTTTGAATCTCCTGAATCACTTTTCCTCCTGGTCCGATTACGGCTCCGATCAATTCTTTTGGAATAAACATCATGAATGATCTAGGAGTATGAGGCTTCAACTCCGCTCTTGGCGTAGCCAAAGTTTTGTTGATTTCATCCAAAATATGAAGTCGTCCTTCTTTCGCCTGATAAAGGGCCTCTTTCAATACAGAGTAGTCCAAACCTTCCACTTTCAAGTCCATCTGACAAGCGGTGATTCCTTTCGCAGTACCGGTAACTTTGAAATCCATGTCGCCCAAGTGATCTTCATCTCCAAGGATATCTGATAGAATTGAATATTTACCAGTCTTTGGATCAGAAATCATACCCATCGCGATTCCTGTAACCGGTGCTTTGATTTGAATTCCCGCGTCCATCAATGCCAATGAACCTGCGCAAACAGTTGCCATTGAAGAAGAACCGTTTGATTCTAAAATATCTGATACAATTCTGATTGTGTATGGATTTTCGTTAACCGGAGGAAGCACTTTTTTTAAAGCTCTCATTGCCAGGTTTCCGTGACCTACCTCTCTTCTTCCAGGACCTCTGTTAGGCTTCACTTCACCTGTAGAAAATCCAGGGAAATTATAGTGCAAGTAAAATTTGTTGTAACCAGAGAATGTAGCACCGTCAATCATCATCTCATCCATCTTGGTTCCAAGCGTACAAGTGGTGACAGATTGAGTTTCACCTCTTGTAAATACTGCTGATCCGTGTGCAGATGGCAGATAATCAACTACTGACCATATAGGTCTGATCTCATTTAATTTTCTGCCGTCAAGTCTTTTCTTCTCATCCAAAGTCAGGTTTCTTGCCGCCTCTTTATGGATTTTATGGAAATAAGGGCTGATCAAGCTGGATTCAAAAGAATGCTCCGTACCTAATCCCGCTACAAACTCATCTTTAATCGCCTTAATCAAAGCAGAACGCTCCGATTTATTAGGGATTTGCTTGCTTACTGATGCATATAATTTATCATAAGTATCTGCTTTCATTCTCTCGTAGAGAGCAGAGTCAGATTTCTCATGAGAATATTCTCTTTTCTTTTCTTTACCAACCATCTTGGTAAGTTCGATCTGAGCCTGGCAATGCCTCTTGATTTCTTCGTGAGCAAGCTGTAAAGCTTCAACCATTTCATCTTCTGCGATTTCGTTAGCTTCACCTTCTACCATCAAGATGTAATCTATTGATCCTGCAACGATGAATTCCAAAGATGCTTTCTCAAGCTCTTTAGGTCCCGGATTAAGCTTATACTTTCCGTCAATCTTTGCAATTCTTACTTCAGAAATTGGGCCGTTGAACGGAATATCCGAGACAGCTAAAGCTGCCGATGCAGCAAGACCTGCCAGACAATCAGGTAAAACCTCATCATCAGAAGACATCAAAGTAATGGCAACCTGAGTGTCCGCATGATAATCATCCGGGAAAATTGGGCGAATCGCCCGATCTACCAGTCGGCTGATCAAAATTTCATAATCAGATAATCTACCTTCTCTTTTCAAAAATCCACCCGGGATTTTACCGGATGCTGCGAATTTCTCCTGGTAATCGACCGATAAAGGCAAAAAGTCTACGCCTTCAATGGCTTCTTTTTTTGATACTACGGTTGCCAAAATCATGGCTTTTCCGAATCTTACTACAACAGACCCATCTGCCTGTTTGGCTAAAGCGCCAGTTTCAATAATGATTTCTCTGCCATCTTCAAGTGTGATGGTCTTAGTGATTAAATTTGGTAACATAAATGCGTGTTAGAATTAAAGCGTCGGATGATTAAAAATTGTATTAGATAACCTAAAAAACAAAAAAGTAAGGTCCTCAACATAGAGAACCTTACCTGAGGGTTATTTTCTGAGTCCTAACTCGGCAAGAATTGCTCTGTATCGCTCAATGTTTCTGTGATGGAGGTAATCCAATAGGCTTCTTCTTTTACCTACTAGCTTCAACAAACCTAATCTTGAGGAGTGATCCTTCTTATTTGACTTCAAATGCTCAGTCAAATGCTTGATTCTGTGTGTGAAGAGTGCAATCTGAGACTCAGGTGATCCCGTGTCAGTTTCAGATTTCAACCGTCCATGATTCTTAAACAACTCTTGTTTTGTCTCTGGTGTTAAATACATGTTTAGTCAAATTTTTGTTAAAACAGACACAAAAGTAAGGTTTTATTTATAATAATAAAAGGTCAAACCACTTTTGCTTTAATAACTTTCAATCGATTTTGAATAGATTTCCATGTTTCAATATAGAAATCAGGCTCAAATAGTCGTGCATCTTTCCTGGCCTGCCTCAAGAAAAATAATCCGAAAGGGATCAGACATAAATTAGAAAACCAAGTTCCAATTAGAGGATCCACGACGCCTTCTTTTGCCCATTTTTCTCCGGTAATGGTAAGCATGTAGAAAAGAATGAAGAAAGTGATGGATAGAATTACCGGCATCCCAAGTCCGCCCTTCTTAATGATAGATCCCAATGGAGCTCCAATCATGAACATCACAAAACATGCGAAGGCTTGTGTGTATTTTTGATACCATGCAATTTCAAATCGGCGGAATTCCCGATCAAAACTATCAACCTGAGCATTCTTAACATTGAAGTTATTTTTCAGATTTCTGGCATTATTCAAAGCCATTGTTAATGCATTAGAATTCAAACCACGCTCACTCACAACTGAATCAAGCATAAACCTCTCTCTGGAAGTAAGCGGAGTTATCCTTTCTGGTTTAAATAAAACATTGGATTCCCCCAATCCTGAGGTATCAACAGTCGTAATTAATTCAGATTGATTAAAAACGGAGATATCTCCTTTTCTTTCCAAAATCGGTGATTCAATTACAGCAGAGTCAGGCCTTGGCCCATTTCCAACTTGGCTTGCAATTGATCTGTAAACTTTCTTTTTCCGGAAAACTGTGTCACTTTTTGGTAATTCAGAATTGCTAGCTACAACTCTTTTCTCTTGAATGGGAATAGCCAACGTTTCTGATTTTCCATTTAAAGTATTTGTGTCGGTTCCCGACATAACTTGGTTAGTTGCTTCACTGGCAATAACTCCGTTCTCCGGAGTTGGAACTAACAATGGCTCCCCATTCACATTATTAGAATCAATGGATGCAAGATCTTTGTTTATCAAACCGATCGAATCATTGTAAGCTTTGTCTTTTCTAGCCCTCACTTGCCGTAAGGTATCATCCTGAGCCCTTCTCTCAAGGATAAATTCCAAGGGAGTTAATTTTCTTTTTCTAGTAAAGAAGGGATAAATGCTTTCCGCAGTTTGATAATTTTGATATTTCTGATCGTTGACAAGCGTGTTTATGGAATCGAGTCCTGACTTGAGTTCAGCTATATTTTTTATTGATCTGTTAGTGGACCAAAGATCTTCGGGAGTTCGGGTTAATTTGAATGCGTCAAGATCAAAAATGATGACATTCTCCTTAAATTTTGTCCGGCTAAATTCAACAGGCTTTTCTGAGATACCTCTGGTTGCTCTTGCTTCCTTATAATTTTGCCCGTCATATAAGGTCAATTTCATATAATTCTCATTGAAAAATGGTTCCATCCTACCCGAATCAGCCATTGTCACATTGAGATTTCCCTGTCCATCAGAATGATTGTAAATGATAATATCATTCAATCTGACATCATCCGGTTTACTGTTAACTTTCAAACTGTAGCCTGGGATACCATTGTAAAAAACTCCTTCTTTTATTTCCAAAGCAGGAGACTTCATTCTAATATCATATAGCAAACTGAAAGTCTTTAGATTGACTTTTGGAACGAGGTAATTATTGGAAAGATAGGCTGCGAAAGCTAAAACAATTACAAAAACACCAATGGGCCTTAAAGCCCTTAGTAATGAAATCCCACTACTTTTGATTGCTGTAAGCTCAAAATGCTCACCAAGATTCCCGAAAGTCATTAGACTGGAAAGGAGTACTGCCAAAGGCAAAGCCATAGGCGAGATACTGATCACAAAATATCCGATCAGTTCTATATAAATCCAAAATCCTAAGCCTTTACCAAAGATCTCATCGAAGTACTTCAGCATGTTGACAGTCAACAAGATGAAATCAACCACCACAAAAGTTAATAAAAATGGGCCTAAAAAAGACCCAAGTATAAGCTTGTCTAATTTCTTCATAGTTTAAACAACTCTCCCTGTGAATAACGATTCATCGGGGAGAGAGTTCAAATTTGGTGATTTGGATTGAAATTAACCACCAATTATTTCTTTGAGCCTTCCTATCAAACCTTCCCAAATGGAAACCGATTCATCCTCATCATAAACATCAGAATAGTCAATTACTTTGAGAAATAATGTTTGGGTCAAATCATTCTCTTCCAGTTTGAATTCAATGTAAGAATGATCTGTAGCAACAGGGTTTTTGGGATCGAAGAATTCGAATTTGACATGAGAATTAAGTCGGAGTGAAGCGAGCTTGGCGTAATGTTCCTCGTTGTCAAAATCGAAAATATAATTTTTGTCTTCATCAATTTTAACTTCATCGGCAAACCACTCCTCAAGACCGCTTGCGGAACTTAAATAATGAAATACTATTTTTTTAGATGCATTGATTTGATAATCAGATACAAATTTATTTTTAACCATGATTTTTACTTTTGCTTTGTGAAAATTTCACTTTTTTGAATTAAGTCAACTTGCTTTTCCCAGTACAAGACCTCATATTTGCATTCCCATTTACAAGGGGGGTGTTTAAGGTAAGAAAACAGATGGTTTTCGAACTTACACTTTTGAAATTAGACTGTGCTTTAATATAGGCATTAATTTCAAAAATCAATACCAGAAATTTATTTGAAGATATTTCTATTTCCCTAAAACTGGATTCATGGCGAAGTAGATAATCCAGGTAGCTATCGGTAGGTTAGAGATCAGGATTCATATCCGCAGCTTATGACATAAGTTTAGATAGTTTGTAGAAAAACGATTAAAATTAATACCTGGCGAGGTAGCTCAGTCGGTTAGAGCGCAGGATTCATAACCCTGAGGTCACGAGTTCAACTCTCGTCCTCGCTACAAAGGCTTTCAGAAATGGAAGCCTTTTTGTTTTTCATGGATTTACTTTTCTATTGAAATCACTTCTCAATTTGACTTTCAAATTCATTAATTGCTATATTCAAAATTATAGTATTAATAATGGCCCAAATTTCAACCAAAGAACCGCCCCAGTCATTTTTCTCCAGACTAAAGTTTTTGGGTCCTGGTTTTATACTCTCAGCATCTATTGTTGGTTCAGGCGAGTTGATCGCAACTACCATTCTGGGTGCAAAAGGTGGGTTTATCACTTTCTGGGTTATCCTTGTGAGTTGCTTTGTAAAAGTGGCAATCCAGCTTGAATTTGGTAAAAATGCAATCATAAGCGGCAAAACTTTAATGTTTTCCTTTTCGAAACTTCCCGGCCCTTCTTTCAGAAAAGGTAACTGGGCAGTTTGGGCTACATTTACGCTCACCGTTTTTAAGATTCTTCAATTAGGGGGAATGCTCGGAGGTGCTGCGATTGCGATTGGGATGATATTCCCTGAAATACCTGTATTAATATGGGTACCTGTCTTAGGAATTTCTTCAAGCTTTTTGATTTATAAAAATTATTACTCCGTAATCGAAACCGCTTCAATAGTGATGGTTGCAGGATTCACAATTTTGACGCTTACTTCAGTTGTTGCGATATCTTATACCCCACTTGGGTTTACACTTTCAGATGTGATAAGTGGATTGAAGTTCGAGCTTCCCTCCGATCTTGTTTTCATTGCCATTGGTGCATTTGGAATAACCGGAGTTGCCAGCGATGAAATAATCGCCTACACCTATTGGTGTCTGGAAAAAGGATATGCAACGTATGCAGGAGTAAACGACGGATCCGAAGAGTGGAAATCCAGAGCGAATGGCTGGATAAGAATCATGCAGCTAGATGCTATTGTAGCTATGATTATCTACACCATTGTAACAGCTGCATTTTACCTTCTTGGCGCCTCTATTCTCCATGGGCAGGAAGTAATTCCTGAAGGAAATGAATTGATTAACTCTTTAGCTAATATCTACACCCAATCTCTGGGAAGTGAAGCACGCTTGGCTTATTTGGCCGGAGCATTCTTTGCCTTGTACTCCAGCGTCTTTGCCACATTAGCATATTGGTCAAGATTATTTCCGGATATCTTCGGGCAACTTGGCTGGATAAATCCGGAAAGCATGATTGACCGTAAAAAATGGGTGGCAATTCTTTCCTGGCTTTTCCCTCTCTTATGGGTGATTACTTACCTATTCATTGAGATGCCAACTTTCATGATACTTTCAGGCGGAGTTGTTGGGTCAGTTTTACTGTTAATCGTTGTTTTTGCAGCTATTATTTTCCGATCAAAAAACAGATTTTTAAAGTCAGTATCGGGTCCGATATCTGAAATTATGTTTTGGCTCAGTGTTGCTTCCATCGCGACAGTTTCAGCTTATGGTATATTCAAACTGTTTTAGATTCAGAATTAAAAAAACATCCATATCCATTTCATTGGGTCGGCCTAAAAAAAAAGCCTTCCCTAAGGAAGGCTTTTGTAAGATAAGGCAGTGCACACCTTATTTTACTCTTTCAACTACAGCTTTGAATGCTACTGGGTGATTCATGGCCAAATCTGCCAAAACCTTACGGTTAAGTTCGATTTCAGCTTTCTTCAATAAACCCATTAATTGAGAATAGGAAATACCGTGCATTCTTGCACCGGCGTTGATACGCTGAATCCACAAAGCTCTGAATTCTCTTTTCTTAGCTTTACGGTCTCTGTATGCGTACTGAAGACCTTTCTCATACTTATTTTTCGCTACGGTCCATACGTTTTTACCTCTTCCGAAGTAACCTCTTGTGGCCTTTAGGACTTTTTTTCTTCTTGCTCTGGACGCTACCGCGTTTACCGATCTAGGCATAGTTTGTTGATTTTTGACACTTGGTGTCCCGACTGATCAGGATCTTTGAGACCAAAGTATCTGGTGAATAAATTAACCTTAATTTTTAATAGAGGGAGTTGAAAATCAGATTTTCAACATGTCTCTTACTCTACCTTCGTCAGAAGCGTGTACAAGACCGGTTTTGGTCAGGTTATGCTTTCTCTTAGTAGATTTTTTCGTCAGGATATGGCTTTTGAAAGCATGTTTCCTTTTGATTTTGCCGGTTCCCGTCAAAGTGAACCGCTTCTTTGCACTGGATTTGGTTTTTACTTTTGGCATTTTGCTGTTATAGTTTAGTTGAAATTATTTCTTTCCTGCTTTCGGAGCGATAAAGATATTCATTCTTTTTCCTTCCAATTTCGGAAGTTGCTCCACTGCTCCATAATCCTCAAGAGCTTGGGCAAACCTCAACAGCAACATTTCTCCTCTTTCTTTAAATACAATACTTCTACCTACGAAATGAACGTAAGCTTTTACTTTTGCACCTTCTTTTAAGAAGCTGATTGCATGCTTCAATTTAAAGTTGAAATCATGATCATCGGTATTAGGTCCGAATCTAATTTCCTTTAAAACGACCTTGGCAGCATTGGATTTAATCTCCTTTTGCTTCTTTTTCTGCTCATACTTGAACTTAGCGTAGTCAAGAATCTTGCAAACAGGAGGGTCTACATTGGGAGAAATCTCCACCAAATCGAGGTCATTTTCCTGGGCAAGTCTGATGGCTTTGTCTGTAGCTAAAACGGCGTTGCCGCCTTCTACGAAGTCACCCACTACTCTTACCTCACGGGCTCTGATCTTTTGGTTTACCTTGTAGGGTTCTTCTTGTCTACCTCTGAAGGGTTGTCTGTCTCTCAAGTTTACTTTCGGTTGTTTTTGTGAAATTGCCTGCAAATATCTGAATTTTTTCTAATTCAAAAAAGCAGAATTCTATTTTACCTAAATTATTACTTACTCAGGGATTCTGAAATGATTCCCTGGAAATACTTTATGAATTCATCCGGAGCGTAATTCCCCAAGTCGCCTTCACCATGTTTTCTTACAGAAAGCATTCGCTCTTCCTGCTCCTTCTCTCCTACTATCAGCATGAAAGGCACTTTCTTAACTTCTGAGTCCCGGATTTTCCTTCCTATTTTCTCGTCCCGATTATCGATGGATCCTGTGATTCCATGCTCGTCCAAAATGGCCTTAATTTCCTCAGCATAACCAACAAACTTCTCCGAAATAGGGAGAATATTAATTTGCTCCGGAGCTAGCCAAAGTGGGAAATTTCCTGCACAATGCTCGATCAAAACCGCTACAAAGCGCTCCAAAGACCCGAATGGGGCTCTGTGGATCATTACCGGACGGTGCTTTTGATTATCTGAACCGATGTATTCTAACTGGAATCTTTCTGGCAAATTATAATCGACCTGAATCGTTCCTAGTTGCCATTTTCTACCCAAAGCATCTTTCACCATGAAGTCAAGCTTAGGACCATAGAAAGCTGCTTCACCCAAAACGGTAACTGTTTCCAGGCCCTTTTCTGCTGTTGCCTCTATGATTGCCGATTCAGCTTTTTCCCAAGCTTCTTCAGTTCCAATGTATTTCTCCGCTTTCGCAGGATCTCTCAAGGAGATTTGTGCAGTATAATTTTCAAAACCAAGGGCTTTGAAAACGTGCAAAACCAAATCAATCACTTTAATAAATTCCTCTTTTACCTGATCAGGTCGACAGAAAATGTGAGCATCATCCTGAGTAAATCCTCGAACTCGGGTCAATCCATGCAATTCACCGCTTTGCTCGTAACGGTAAACTGTACCAAATTCCGCGTAGCGAATTGGAAGATCCTTGTATGAGCGTGGCTTATATTTATAAATCTCACAGTGGTGAGGGCAGTTCATCGGCTTCAGCAAAAACTCCTCTCCTTCATTGGGTGTAGTAATAGGCTGGAAAGAATCTTTCCCATATTTCTCAAAGTGACCGGAAGTCTCATAAAGCGCTTTATGTCCGATATGAGGCGTGGTTACTTGCTGATAGCCTGATTTATCCTGGGCTTTCTTCATGAAATTCACCAATCGTTCACGCAACAAAGTTCCTTTTGGCAACCAAAGCGGAAGGCCCATTCCCACTTTCTCCGAGAACATGAAAAGTTCAAGTTCACGACCGAGTTTACGGTGATCTCGCTTCTTCGCTTCTTCCAAAAGAGTCAGATAATCCTGCAATTCTTTTGCCTTCGGAAAAGTCACACCGTAAATACGAGTAAGCATTTTACGCTTCTCATCCCCTCTCCAGTATGCACCCGCAATATTGGTCAGCTTAACAGCTTTGATAAATCCGGTATTGGGAATATGTGGTCCACGACAAAGATCTACAAAGTTTCCCTGCTCATAGAAGGTAATTGAACCATCTTCAAGTCCTTCCAAAAGATCCAATTTGTACTCGTCTCCTTTTTCCTGGAAGAAGGCTACCGCATCCTTTTTGGAAATAGCCTTTCGGATGAATTCGCTTTTCTCTTTGGCCAACTCGATCATTTTTTGCTCGATTTTCTCGAGTTCCGCTCCTTCTAACGTATGATCTCCAAAATCGACATCATAATAAAAACCGGTTTCAATTGGAGGTCCTATACCCAACTTGACTCCGGGATAGAGCGCTTCCAGCGCTTCAGCCATCAAGTGCGCTGAAGAGTGCCAAAAAGTACTTTTACCTTCCAGATCATTCCAGGTTAGTAATTGCACACTGGAATCTTCATGGATGGGGCGGGAAGAATCCCAAACCTGGCCATTTACTTTGGCAGCTAGAACGTTCCGTGCTAAACCCTCGCTGATACTTTGAGCAATCTGTAGTCCGGTAGTTCCTTTGTCAAACACTTTCACTGAGCCATCAGGAAGTGTAATGTTGATTTGTTCTGACATGAGTTAAATTGTTTCTGCCCATACAAACAGGCATTTGGTTTAAGCTGCAAATATGCACAACCATCCTGCAAAGGAAAAATTTAGGGGAAAGGAATGTGGAAATGATATTCGATTTCTTCTCCACCAGTTGTTAAGCATAATGGATTTCATAATCTCTTACATGTACTCTGGCTTTGAAAAGATTTTTCTTTAAATCAAAAACTCTTTCCAAAACTTATCCCTGCAAATCTTGGCTCAAAGACCCATCCTTCTCTTCCGCCAGTTGGAAGAATGATAATTGGAGTATATCCCACTCGGAAAAAAAATCCGCCTTCTGGTTTTTGGTATCTGTATCCAACTCTTAGAGGAATGTAGGCGTCCAAAACCACTTTATCTTCTAATTCTAATGTTTCTGAATCAAAATCTAAAGTTCTGTCTAAGAGGGAGGTAAACCCAAAACCCATTTCCAGATGATGGTTTGATCTGCCGTAAAAGGCTGTTACCTCCAAAGGAATAACGGGAAGCCAAATCGTCTCGAAATCATTTATTTGATTACGCCACATGGAAAAGCCGGCACTCGCATTCAGCTTTAGTTTCCCTTTTTGATGGAAAATCTTGCTGTAGTTGATAGCGTATCTTCCAGAACTTCCGCCGACTTCAAGATAAACCGCTTTTTTTGAGGTAAATGTTTCAGCTTCCTTTTGAGAAAAAGCTTGAAAAGGTAGAGTCAACAAAACCAGACCAAAACAGACCAGCATTAATCTGATTTGAAGTGAAAAATTGGTATGGGATGTGAAAAGCATCATAACTATCAGTGACTTAGCGAATCTAGAAACTTGCTAGCTAGCTTAGGTATCTATTTCCAATAAACCAAGAATTTCGTAGTCCTTTAAAATTAAAGAATAATCTGTGCACTAACTTTCACCACAAAAGGCTTTGCTCCGGGATTATCCAGATAAGTCATTCGATGGAAAAAATCCACCCGGAAGAACTTGAATATATTTTCGACTCCATAGCCAAGTTCGACATAAGGGACATTTGCATCCAGACGACCAAAGGTTGCCAAAGGATTGCCTTCCGGATCCACAGTTGGCACATTTTCAATGTTATAATCCTGAACAGAACCCCATAGCACGTTAGCATTTCCTACGAATCTCCACTTCAGTTTCTTGATCAAGGGAATTGAATTCAACAAAAACCCCTCAAAGGATTGCCTGTAGCGAACACTGACGAATTGATCAGAGCTGAATTCCGTGAAATTCATGGTGTTGAATGCTGCCGTAGTATAAAAAATCGTCTCGTTACCCAAGTGATTTTTCATAAGCGGATAAGGCACTTCCCCAAATACCTTCCCTGCATCCAATTCATATCGTCCTACTCCCAGAAGTCCTAGGTTGATTCGCTGATAGACATACAAACTCAATTTGCTGTATTCAATATCTCCGCTCAGCCACTTCATTCCTTTTGCATAATTCACCTCAAAAATCGGCCATTTTAAAGACCCGAGTGAAGCGCGTTCGTTGTCATTGATGATGATGATTTCGTCTCTTCCGTATCGGATTCCTGCCTGAAGCTCAGTGGTTTCAAAACTGGACTTGAATTCTCTTGTTTCCTTTTCCAAATAATAAAAGTCGAACAACGGATCAAATTGACCCACATTTACACCTGCGGAAAACAGAAAACCTTTGAAGAATTCCCGTTGGAAATTCAACCGATGATTTGTGCTGAAATAAGGACTCCTCAAGGTTCCAAAACGGCTCGCTGCCAGGAATATGCTGTTGCCTTGCAAATTTGAAATCTCCAATCCGACCTGATCAATTTCTCTCTGTGTAGTCAGGCTCAATGTTGTCCAGCGTGCTCGGTCCAAAATTCGGGTAACAGATGCGGTATATTTCAATTCCTGATCTGTAAAACCATACCCCATATATCCTTTGATTTCCCAGGTTTTGCTGAATTTAAAATTGGTTCTCATTCCAAATCCCAACCTAACCCCTTCCACATCATTGTAATTGAAAAAGGCTGGCCAAGGCCCTATATCTACTTTCCCGATTGGCTTATACCCCGTTGCAAAAAATTTCAATCCTTCTGAATAAAACCTGATAATCGGGATTTTCTTCAGGGTATCGACCATCTGCAAAACAGCCAATTCATCCGAACTCAAAGGATCCGGCCTGTTTGTTTGCCAAAATGAAGGATCATGAATGTTGAAATCAGGATTTAATTCAACCGCTTGGTTGAAGAAATCGGTTCCCTGAGGCTGGTCAACTACCACACTATCCGTGGAAGTATAGAACTTCGCCAGTAGTCCTGCGGAATTTGCACTGATTTGACCGATTTTGATCAAAACTCTGGTTTTGGTTGGGATCAAAGGTCCGGCTGAAGTTGGTGCCAATTCCTGCTGAATTTTGATTCGCTCCACGTAGTTGAGATTTGCTGTTTTGGGAATAGTCAAATCCACTTGTTTCAGCGCATACGTTTCTTTGTTGATCCAGATAGTACCGGAAAAGGCAAGATCCTGTTCTCTTCGGGGATACACCTGAAGTTTGTAGCAAGAGTCCTGTCCAATTAAGACCGAATCAATCAAATCGTAGTCATAAAAAGTTCTCCAGCCATCTGAAATGGGCGACATAAAGTCCTTATTCAGAATCTGAAGCCAGTTTTTGTAAAAGTTATATTCTTGAAAAACTGATCCTGTAATCTGTGAAGTTGTCGAACCATCCGTAATCCCAACTCCAGTCACTTTGGTCTTTTCGATGATTTCTTTTCTAAGTTCCGGGCTGTTTCGATAGTAATATTTCGAAATAGTTTCGGAGAAAAATACAGGGAGAATCTTTTCCCCTTCATCATTGGTGAGCTCCTTGATGCTGTCCAAGACTGCCGTTACACCTCTTACCGACTTCCGGTTTCTAAAATCCTCCGATAGATTATCGATATCAATCTCAATCTTGGTGTAGTTCTTAGTCTCGTAGGCAGTGAGGGTTCTTTTATCAAATTCCTTTCGCTTCTCGGATGCCCTGCGAATAATTTCAAATGCAGGATTTTCGCCTGCTTCAAAAACAAAAGCGTCCAGTTCAAAATCCGAAGGTTTCAACTGAAAATTGATTGTCTGATCAGTTTCCCGGGATAATACTTTCGCAGCATTGACATATCCCAAATAACTCACTACGATACTATCAGGCAGTGATCTTGCCTGAATCAGGTAATTCCCTTCAAAATCAGTAGAAATACCTGTTGAGGTTCCTTTCAACAAGACAGAGGCAAATGGTATTGGATCATTTGTTTGAGCGTCAGTTACTTTTCCTTTTACGGTAAACTGAGCCGATGCCTGGGTGAAAAATGAAAAGGAAATCAAAAAAAAGACTAGTCGAATCATCTAAAGATATTTGGCATCTAACCGTTGGAACCGCAAATTAAATTCAATGTTGACGCTTTTTTTAAATGATTTTGTAAAAAACTCAGAATTCGTTAGAAATTGGTTCACGCATGGTGAAGGAAAATTGACTTCCCGAAACGTATATTTGATATCGAAATTTGTTCAGCATGATATACGACATAATAATAGTTGGTGGAGGAATAGTCGGTCTGGCAACCGCGTTAAAAATCCAAAAAGCAAATCCAGCTCTAAAAATAGGTATTTTGGAAAAGGAGGATCAGGTAGCCAAACATCAAACAGCTAATAACAGCGGTGTAATCCACTCCGGTCTGTATTACAAACCGGGCTCGCTTAAAGCCACCAACTGCATCGGTGGATATCATGAATTGATTCAGTTTTGCGAAGAGGAAAAAATTCCCTTCGAAATCACTGGAAAGGTTGTAGTTGCGACCCGAAAAGAGCAAATCTCTCTCCTGAACGGTCTCATAGAAAGAGGTCTGCAAAATGGTCTGACAGGGACAAGATTGATCACGCTGGATGAACTTAAAGACTACGAGCCATACTGTGCCGGAGTCGCTGCGATTCATGTGCCTCAAACAGGAATTGTGGATTATTTTCAGGTTGCTTTAGCTTACGGAAGAAAGATTCTTCAGAATGGTGGAGAGATTTTTTTGAATCATAAAGTATTGAACATCAAACATGAGAATGGCATCAATAGAATTGAAACTTCCAAGAATGATTTTCAGGCTAAACTGGTCATCAACTGTGCCGGTCTCTATTCTGATAAAGTCGCTCAGATGAGCGTGGAAGATCCGATTGATGTGAAAATCATCCCGTTTAGAGGAGAGTATTTTAAGCTCAGAAAAGAAAAAGAATACCTTGTCAATAACCTGATTTACCCGGTTCCTGACCCTAATTTCCCTTTCCTGGGAGTTCATTTTACCCGAATGAAAAAAGGAGGAGTTGAGGCCGGACCAAACGCCGTTTTGGCTTTCCGCAGGGAAGGATACAAGAAATCTCAAATCAACCTGAAAGAACTTGCTGAAACACTTGCTTGGCCGGGATTCCAAAAAGTAGCTGCCAAATACTGGCAAACAGGATTCGGGGAGATGTATCGGTCCTTTTCAAAAGCAGCATTTACCAAAGCCTTGCAGGAATTGATCCCGGAAATTCAGGAATCTGATCTGGTAGAAGGCGGAGCAGGAGTCAGGGCTCAGGCTTGTGACCGAACAGGCGGATTGTTGGATGATTTTTCGATCCGGGAGTCGGAATACGCCATCAACGTGCTGAACGCACCATCTCCTGCTGCTACTAGTTCACTTGCGATTGGAGGAACTGTAGCTGCTATGGCATTGAAGAGATTCTAATCAAAATTAAAAATATATATTCCGGGAAGGAAGTCGATTTGGCTTCCTTTTTTTTATTCCTGAAGTAAAAATTCTGCGAATCGATTTTCTGCCCATGTGAACTCCTGGCCTGGTAGCACAAATCCTGTATGCCCTCCCCTTTTTGGCATTTCAAGAATGATCTCCACTTTCCTTTCAGAAAGGCTTACCGGATAGCATTCAGATCCTAGAAGCGGATCATTTAGCGCATTCAAAATTAAAGTCGGAATCTCTATAAATCCCATCCAATTATCTGCGCTAACAGCTTGATAGAAGTCATTTGCATCTTTGAATCCATGAAGTTTTGCGGTAAAAAGTGTGTCGAATGTATCAAAGTCATTTACTCCTTTCAATAAATCCAAGTCAATCAAATCAGGAAATTGGACTGCTTTTGCTTCAATTTTCTTCTTCAACTTATCCAAAAATCGCTTCCTGTAAAATGTATTTGATTTGAGCTTCAAAGTCGCCGCGCTAGAGGCCAAATTGCAGGGAGTCGAATACACAGCCGCACGAGTGATTTCTTTTGGAAGGTCTTTACCTTTTTCACCCAAATACTTGAGCGTCTGTGCACCTCCCATACTAATCCCAACCAAAAAAATCTCTTTGTATTGGTGAGTTTTCAGAACATGCTCAATCGTCGTATTGAGATCGTAACTGGCTCCATGGTGATAGAGGACAGGATTCAAGTTGATTTCACCACCGCAGGACCGATTGTTCCAGACCAATACATCAATACCTTTTGAGTTGAAGAGTTTGACCAAACCCATGGCATAATGCCGTTTTGAGTCACCTTCCAAACCATGCGAAATGATCAGCAATTTTTCACCGCCTATTTTCGACCAATCAATGTTTAAAAAATCACGATCTGGCGTAGTTATTTTTTCCCGAACATAGATTACCCCTTTCACTCTTCTAAAAAGGCTGGGAATAATGGTTTCAAGATGTCCGTTGAATAAATAAGTCGGCGGGCCTAGGTAGGTGGAAGAAATAATCGGCATAGAACTCAAAATTAAAAAGCTTTACGGGAAGTCAATTATTCTTAAAAAATGAACCCGGATAAACTTAAGCGCGCAACATTAAAACCTGTTTCTGGATCGATGGTTTTACCAGAATTAACTAGAATTGATCCTTTTTTATTGGGTCAGCTGAAAGACTCTTTCTACCGCTACTTCAAGCATCGAATTTAAACTTTCAAAATGAAGGGTAAATTCTTTTCCAAATCCCCGGGATTCCAGTATTTCTTTACCTTTTTGAAGTTCTACAATCAAATCACTAAAGTCAAACATGCTTAAAGTTGGCTTCAACTTATGTCGTATTTGCTGGATGATTAGTTCATCTTCTTTCTCTATTCCTTCGTAATATTTAGCCTTTAGCTCTACCAGTCCATTGTAGATAGCATTGGTTAATTCTATTCGAAACTCCTCATCTCCTTCTGACATTTCCTGGATTCTCAGATTCAGTTCCGGGTAACTTTGTATCATAAAGCAATTTTCAAAATTGATTGTCCTGCCAAAAATCCAGTAGACCAAGCTGCCTGGAAGTTAAACCCGCCTGTGATTCCATCCATATTCAGGACTTCACCTGCAAAGAATAAATTTGGGTGATAAATACTTTCCATTGTCTCTGGATTGACTTCATTTAGAGCAATTCCGCCAGCTGTAACGAACTCTTCTTTAAATGTTGTTTTTCCATTTACGGTCAAAATATAGCAAAAAAGATTCTGCACCAATTTATTGATTTGCTTTTTGGATAAAGTATTGAAGGTCTGTGGTGATTCGATTCCTGAAATATCTGTCAATTGCTCCCAAAGCCTAACCGGAATTCCAAAAAGAGGATGGCTATTAACCTTCCTTGCAGGATGATTCAGACCGTATTTTGCCAATTGGTCAGAATAGTCCATTTCACTCAAATCAGCATTCCAATTGATAATTGCCTTCGCCCGATAGTTATGATCATGCAGCCATTCTGCTCCGAAAGCCGAAAGCTTGAGCACTGCCGGACCGCTCAATCCCCAATGCGTAATCAAAATCGGGCCTCGGTAATTGAGTTTGGTTCCTTCCAGCTTGACCAAACCATCCGGCATTGAAATTCCCATTAATTCTCTCAAAGGTTCTCCTGGAGTATTGAAAGTGAATAAAGAAGGAATCGGGGATGAAATACTGTGTTTGAGGCTACTTAAGAAATTATAACCGTCGGTTTTAGGATGACCACCACTCGCGATGATCAAGGCATCAAATTGGAATTCACCTTTGTCTGTCTCGAGTTTAAACCCTTTTTCCAAGGGGTGAATCGACTTGATTCCAACTGAAATAAGTATGGTAATTCCTAGTTTTTGCGCCTCTCGCATCAAAGCATCAACGATTGATTGAGAATCATCAGTGGTCGGAAACATCCTTCCATCCGACTCAACTTTCAAAGCCACTCCCCGACTTTCAAACCATTCAATAGTGTCTTCGGATTTGAAATGGGCAAAGACTTTTTTTAGAAATTTCTCCCCGCGAGGATAATTTTTAACCAATTTTGAAATCTCCAAAGGCCGATGTGTCACATTGCATCTACCACCTCCGGAAACTTTCACCTTTGACAAAAGCTTGGGTGATTTTTCGAAAATTGTCACTTCTCTCCCCGGACCGCTTGCATGAATTGCTGCGAAAAACCCGGAAGCTCCCCCGCCTATTACGCCGATTTTCAAGAATATAATCGTTTAATATTCAATGTTTTAATTCTATCTGCTTTTACGACTGAAAGAACCTAAAATCCCCCTAGCCAATTCTCTGAAAAGAGTTCTTCCGACCTGACGAACCATGGTGTTTTTACTAAGTTCCTCAATAAATGATTCTTCGGGCTTCGTTCTCGTCCTGGAATTGGGAGTACTTGGTCTGGGTAAATTTGCCCTTTCCTGCTCTTTCTCCACTTGCTCCATCTTCCTTTCCAAGAGTTCAAAAGCACTCTCACGGTCTATTTCCTGATTGTATTTTGGGACCAATTGAGATCTTCTGACCAACTCATCAATTTCTGATTCTGTCAAAATATCCATTCGGGAAATTGGAGCTCTTACCATTGTATGAGCCAATGGCGTAGGAATACCTTTCTCATTCAAAGCTGTAACCAAAGCTTCCCCGATTCCCATAGAAGTAAGGACTTCGGATGTTTTATAGAAAGGCGAATCCGGATAGTTTTCAGCAGTTTTTGTAATGGCTTTTCGATCCTTTGCCGTGAAAGCTCGCAAGGCATGCTGAACTTTCAAACCCAATTGACCGAGAATATTTTCCGGAACATCCGTCGGAGTCTGCGTACAGAAATAAACGCCCACGCCTTTGGATCGGATCAGTTTGACGATCGCTTCAATCTTATCAAGGAGATCTTTGGATGCTGTCGAAAAGACCAAATGCGCCTCATCTATAAATAAGCAAAGCTTTGGCTGATCAGCATCTCCCTGCTCGGGAAAAGTTTCATAAATCTCCGAAAGTAAGCTCAACATAAAGGTTGAAAACAGCTTGGGCGTACTCTGAATATCAGTCAAACGAATGACTGAAATCACTCCTTTTCCATCTTTAGTTCGTAAAAAATCCTCTACTTCAAATGACTTCTCCCCAAAGAACAGTTCAGCTCCTTGCTGTTCCAGTTCGATGATCTTCCGCATGATCGTGCTGACGGAAGAAGATGAAACTTGTCCAAATTCCTTTGCAATCGCCTCTTTCCCCTCATTACTGACGAATTGGAGCACACGTTTGAGATCTTTTAAATCCAACAAAGGGAGGTGATACAAATCGCAATAGCGGAAAATCAGCGCAATCACCCCTTGCTGAGTGTCGTTCAACTCCAAAATCTGAGAAATCAGAACCGGGCCAAACTCAGAAACGGTCGCTTTCAGCCTTACGCCCTTCTCGTGCGAGATCGACATGAGTTCAACCGGCAATCCCGTTGGATTATAGTCAACACCGATTACAGCTGATCTATTCAGGATAAAATCGTTTGTAACACCGGGCCTCGCCAAACCGGAAAGATCACCTTTCAAATCCATTAATACCGAAGGAATACCTTTGAGGGAAAGCTGCTCAGCAATCACTTGTAATGTTTTGGTTTTCCCGGTTCCGGTCGCACCTGCAATCAGCCCATGGCGATTAAGAGTTTTGAGAGGAATTTTGATTTGTGCTCCTGCGACAGGCTCACCATCCAAAACTCCGGTGCCAAGAATAATGTAGTCTTTTTTAAATACCTGACCCTCTGCGAGGTGTGATTTGAATTTCTCTGTAGTACTCATAGTGAAAAAGGATGGTGAGACAAACTACAAAAAAAACTGCATTGCGGTTAGCAAAAAAGGGTTTTGAAAAACATTCAGGTTTTTCAAAAGTGGTCAGGTGGATTATTCTGAAATAAAAATCTGAGAATTCCTGCCGCTTGCAAAGTTTAACTTTTAGATAAAATTACTTCTAACTTTATTGTCAATTCAAACAGAACCAGAACATCAACTTGAAGAAGATTCTTAATTCGCTCCTCTTTTCAATATTCCTCTCAGGCATATTTATCAGTTTTCCAGGTTTTGCGCAGCTCGGACCCAACCTAGGCCAGACGGATACCTGGATGAAAGGCGCCCAAGCAGCAATGGAACGAAAAGACTATGAAACCGCCAATGGACTATTCAGAAATCTGATTGATTCTGGATTCCCTTTGCCTCAGGAAATGCCTTACTTTTTCGCAGAAACTTTGTACGAATTGGGGCAATACGACAATAGCTCTAATTTCCTGAATAAGTATTTGGAATTAAGCGGGTTCATAGGAGATCATTACAATGGAGCGAAAGAGCTTCAGAAAAAATTGGAAGAACCCTTGAACGCAATTCAGGTTTGTCAACTCTGTGATAGAAGAGGATATCGATACCGGGAATGCTTTACTTGCGATGGAAACAAACAAATCGAACAAGACTGTAATTATTGCAAAGCGAAAGGTGTAGTGGGCTGCAGCAGATGTGCAGGCACTGGAATGATCACCAGAATCAATATTTTCAACATTCCTGAATTCTATGAATGTGAACGATGCTCCGGAAATGGCCGGCTTACGTGTCCGGTATGTAAAGGGTCAAATAAAGAAACCAGCGCTTGTAAAACATGTTCCGGATCAGGAAGACTTACTTCCGAACATCTCTGCGATCACAATGCAGAATCGCATGAACATTAAAAAAACCGGCCTAGGCCGGTTTTTTTAATTACTTACAATATTTATCCAGAGCGTCCTCTGCCCCGGGGTAGTCAAGAGTGCGAGCGAGTTTAAAATCCTCGCAGGCACTTTTTTCCTTTTTCATCGCAATTTTCAAGAAACCCCGATTCAAATACGCCTGTCCAAAATCCTTATCAAGCTTGATTGCATTTCCATAAGATTTCAATGCATCTTCTGCTAGTCCCATTTGCTGCAGCGCCCTAGCTTTCATAAAAGAAGCCATTGCTGGCGCTCCCGGGATTTCCTCTGCACGACTTGCATAAAGCATGGCATTATTGAAGTTCTTCTCCACATGGTGAAGATTAGCAAGGCTCAAAAGAACCTGGAAATTGTTAGGATCAAGTTCCAATGCTTTATCGTAATCTGCTTTTGCCAATTCAAACTCCTTTTGTTCTTCATGCGCACGCCCACGGTTGTAAAGCATTCTCACGTCAGTCGGGTTGAATTTAAGTTTCTCGGTATACTCTTCCGCTGCCTTGGTATATTCTCCTTCTTTAAAAAATTTGTCACCGGTATTTTGGTCTTGTTTGGAACAAGACCAAAGTATTCCAGATAGAATCAGAACAAGAGAGACAAACGTTAAATTTTTCATTACTGATGTTTTAGACTGCTACACTATTATCTCTGAGCGCATCATTAAGAGAGGTCTTGAGATCGGTAGAAGCTTTTCTCTGACCAATTATCAAAGCACAGGGCACTTGGTAGGTCCCGGAAGGGAATACTTTTGAAATTGATCCCGGTATCACAACTGATCTTGGCGGAACATAACCTTTGTATTCAACTGGTTCTGGACCGGTCACATCAATGATCTTCGAGCTTGCAGTGAGCGTAACTCCGGCCCCGATTACTGCTTCTTTTCCAATTCGGACACCTTCAACGATAATAGCTCTTGAACCGATAAACGCTCCTTCTTCTATGATAACCGGTGCTGCCTGAACAGGCTCCAAAACTCCTCCAATACCTACTCCACCGCTCAAATGAACATTTTTGCCGATCTGCGCACAAGAACCGACTGTAGCCCACGTGTCAACCATCGTGCCACTGTCAACATAAGCGCCGATATTAACATAACTTGGCATCATCACTACTCCGCTTGCCAAATACGCTCCGTATCGAGCCACAGCATGAGGAACCACCCGAACACCTTGTTTCGCGTAGTTGGTTTTCAAAGCCATTTTATCGTGAAATTCGAATGGTCCAACTTCGATAGTTTCCATCTTCTGGATTGGGAAATAAAGGATCACTGCCTTTTTTATCCAATCATTTACCTTCCAGTTTCCATCCTCAGTGGGCTCGGCTACGCGAAGTTGACCCAGATCCAAATCAGCAATCACAGCTCGAATTGCTTTTTGAGTTGCTTCTTCTTTCAATAATTCCCGGTTTTCCCAGGCAGTTTCGATGATGGTTTTCAGTTCCATTATTTTAAGTAGTTTCGTTTATGGGTCAAATTCCGGCTAAACCAATTCCTGTCCTTTTAGCTTCAAGTCTGAAGCCGGCAAAAGACGTAAGAGCTTGGGAAAAGCTGGGACGTTCACTGCGCGAAACAAATACATACAGCCTAAACATCATAGGATTTTCAGGTAAAATGCACGAACAAAAGGACAGTGTTAATTTTTACTCCTCTCAAAGTTCCTTCATTTCAAAATGGAAACGGGTCATTTCCCAGCTAAGATTTATCAGACTTCTTGTGAAAATCAGACCTAGGATTTTGATTTGTTGCACATATGAATATTTGCCTGTTGCAGCGCTTTTCAAAAAGCTTTTTAACTTCAAACTTGTCTACGATGTGCAGGAAAACTACGTCGCCAATCTGGATCTGAATCCCAATCTTACTGCAAAAGCAAAAGAGCGGGCAACCGGAATTATCCAAAATGCTGAGTCAATAAATAGCATCGATCTTTATCTTTTTGCAGAGAAATGCTATGGGGAAGAAATGCCTGAAAAGCGACCTTTTTTGGTTTTGGAAAACAAGTATTCCGGGCCGATCAAACAAGTAAAGCCGATCCGCTTTCCCCTGAAAAAGGGATACAAATTTGTAATTACCGGAACCATCACTCCGGCCTTCGGGATCCTCGATGCTGTGGTTTGGTTCAAGTCAGTTTTAATAGAATTCCCCGAAAGCCGGTTGAATATTATCGGACATCTGACCCTTTCAAAATTTGGTAAAGCGCTTTCGCTGGCTTGCCAAAATGTCCCAGCGATTGAATTGATTCTCTCTGAGATTCCTGTCTCACACGAACAACTTATTCACGCAATGACGGAATCAGATTTTGCTTTGCTCCCTTATCAGAATATCCCGGCAATCAAGGATAAAATGCCTACCAAACTTTTTGAAGCAGCGGCTTCAGGAATCCCGGTTTTGATCAATCCGAATCAGAAATGGGAGAATTTTTTGAAACCATTTTCAGGAGGATTTCCGGTTGATTTTTCAAACCCTAAGGAAGCCGGATTGCAATTGAGGAAAGCCCTGAAACAGGAATACTTCACCTCCCAGCCAGACCAATCCATCAGTTGGGGTTCCCAAAAATCTGATTTTCTAAAAGCAATCAAAAGTTTGCTTTCCTGAAATCCACCTCGTGGATAAGTGGAAAACTTATCCATCAAACCCCTGATTTTTACACTCATTTTCTTGAAGAGGAAACTCAGTCCGCCATTTGATTTTTGGCAGATCAGACTCATTTTGTCTTGAATTTAAAAGTCAATTAACTCTTTTTCAATTACTTGTGTTATTTTTTAAGGCTACATGAATTTATATTTAGACATGCCTAAATCTCAAAACACATTCCGATTCGGCTTATCCACACTCGATTTAGTCACTATTGATAATTTATTTAGACAACTCTAAATTAATTCTTACATTTGCCTTAGTCCAAAAAAAGTCCATGACGCTTACCACTGCTGAAGAGAATTATTTAAAGGCCATCTATCACCTTTCCGAAGGCGGAAAGAAAGGTGTATCCACCAATGATGTGGCCGCAGAGATGAAAACAAAGCCCGCTTCTGTCAGCGATATGCTGCGAAAACTGGGTGAAAAGGAAGTCATCGAATACCGCAAATATTACGGGGTTCACATCACCGAAGAAGGCAAAAAACTAGCTCTCCAGACAATTCGAAAGCATAGACTATGGGAAGTTTTTTTGGTGGAAAAATTGAATTTCGCCTGGGATGAAGTTCATGAAGTAGCGGAGGAATTGGAACATATACAGTCTCCCCTACTCATCCAAAGACTCGATGCTTATCTGAATTACCCCAAGTTTGACCCCCATGGAGACCCTATTCCGGATGAATTTGGAGATGTAAAAGCCAGGCCAAGAGTTGCGCTAAACGAAATGGAAGTGGACAAAACCGGTCAAATCGTAGCTGTAAAAGACAGCTCGGCAGCCTTCTTAAAACACCTCGACAAAATGGGGGCATACATTGGAGCCAGGATAAAAGTGCTGGACAAAGTGGAATTTGACGGGTCGCTGGAAATCCTCGTGGATCAGAAAAAAACCTTGTTTATGTCAAAGGATGTAGCCGCAAATATTCTTGTTCAGCAATCATGAAATCGAGCATGACGAAGAGCGATACACAGTGCGACAATTATTTACCATTCCAGATTCCATCCCGTATCCTTAGTCCACGGGACAGGTTATGGCCTTAAAAAAATATTATCAACACATGAAACACCTCTGGATACTGGCATTTCTTCTAATCTTTTCCTGCAAGTTTGACAACCTTGAGCAGCGGGAAAAACCGTTGATCGTAGCCACCACAAGTATCCTTGCAGACGGGATCAGAAACTTGGTCGGAGACAAGGCAGAGGTCGTAGCCCTGATGCCGGCCGGAGTTGATCCGCACCTTTACAAGGCCTCAGTTCGAGACTTGGATTTGTTGCAGAATGCCGATTTGGTCATCTACCACGGTCTCTTTCTGGAAGGCAAAATGACGGAGATTTTTGAGAAATTGGCTTTCAGTCAAAGTCTGATCAATGCCTCCGAAACATTGCCTGCCGAACTTCTCCTTCGCAGCGGACCGGAAGCTCATAGCGTCGATCCCCATATTTGGTTTGATGTTAACCTCTGGTCAAAAGCAATGGAATACACAGCCGAAGAAATCATCAAATGGAAACCTGAATGGAAGTCAATCATTGAAGCTAATTCAACAAATTATCAAACACAACTGAGGGACTTGAATCAGGAAATTCAAATCAAAGTCAATGAACTCCGGTCAGCAAATCAGGCCTTGATTACTGCGCATGATGCTTTCGCCTATTTCGGAAAAGCATACCAATTGGAGGTTCAGGGTTTGCAGGGACTATCCACACTTAGCGAACCCGGACTTCGGGATTTGACTGGCTTAGTTCAATTTATTGTCGATCGGAATATTCAGGCAGTTTTCGCAGAGCAAACTATTTCCCCAAAAGCAATCGAAGCAGTCGTTGCCGGATGTGCCAATCAAAATCATACCATCGTGATGGCCGGGCCCTTATATACTGACAGTTTGGATGCTCCGGATACCCCGGCAGGAACGTACATAGGAATGGTCCGTACTAATGTTCAAGTCATTTTTGAAAATCTCAAACCATGATCAATCAAGTCACCTCCCCTGTCATAGAAGTTCACGATCTCACGGTCAGCTACGATCAAAGCCCCGTACTCTGGAATGTGGATTTATCCCTTCCCTCCGGAAAATTGATCGGGATCCTTGGTCCAAACGGTGCTGGTAAATCGACTCTGATCAAAGCAATTATGGGATTGGTCAAACCGACAAGCGGCTATGTAAAGATTTTTGATAAAACACTTCAGGACGTAAGAAGCCGAATCAGTTATGTTCCCCAACGGGAATCAGTGGACTGGAATTTCCCGGCCTCTGTCCTCGATGTCGTGATGATGGGAACCTACGGAAAGCTTGGACTTTTCAAAAGACCCGGGAAAAAAGAAAAGGAAATCGCATTGGGTTGCCTGGATCAGGTCGGAATGATGTCATTCGTCAACCGTCAGATTTCGGAACTTTCCGGCGGTCAGCAGCAACGAGTTTTTATTGCCCGGGCTTTGGCACAGGAGGCGGATTTATATTTGATGGATGAGCCTTTTGCCGGAGTGGATATGGCAACAGAGACTGCTATTTTCCAGCTTTTGAAGGATATGACAGCGAAAGGAAAAACGATCATCGTTGTTCACCACGACATCCATTCTGCCATGAATTACTTCGGTTGGATCATCATGCTAAACCTGCATTTGGTAGGTTCCGGCCCGACCGAACTTGTAATGACCGAGGAATTGCTTCGCAAAACATACGGCGGAAAACTGAACCTTCTCACAAAAGTTACTGAGTTGATCCGTCAAAAAGACTTCAATCCACTCAAAAGCTGACATGGAAGATTTTCTGTATTTCTTCACTTTTCAGGATGCCTCGATTGCCTTCGTGGTGATCGGAATTACGCTGCTGGGAATCGGATCAGCTTATGTGGGCACATACAGTTTTCTGGACAAAAAAGCATTGCTCGGAGATGCGATTTCTCATGCTGTCCTTCCCGGGATTTGTCTGGGATTTATCCTGGCCGGTGAAAAGAACCCAATTTACATCGTGTCTGGCGCTTTTGCGTCAGGAGCATTGGCCACCTTTCTGATTTCTTGGCTTCGCTCCAATACCAAACTGAGCGAAGATGCAATCATTGCTTCCATCCTTTCCATCTTTTTTGGATTTGGAATCGTACTTTTGACCGTAATCCAGAAATCCGGAAACCCCGAAATGGCTGGCTTGAACCAGTTTATTTTCGGCAACGCAATCGCCATTCTCGAAGAGGATTTATACATCTACGGGGGATTGGCTTTAGTCATCATCATCATTCTGACTCTGTTTCAAAAAGAATTCAGCTTGCTGGTTTTCAATCCTGACTTCGGTAAAGCGATAGGCTACCCCATGGAATCAATCCGATTAATCTTCAATGTCCTGATGATTTTGGCAGTTGTGATTGGAATACAGGCGATCGGAGTTGTGCTGATGGCGGCCTTGTTAATTACCCCCGGAGCAGCAGCCCGGTTTTGGACAGATCGGCTGGGAATACTTTTGATCCTAGCAGGAATCTTTTCTGCTGTTTCCGGAATCCTAGGAACCTACGTTTCATTCATTTTGCCACAAATGCCAACCGGTCCTTGGGTGGTTGTTTTCCTTTCACTTTTAGCTTTGATGTCTTTCCTTTTTGCTCCAAAGAAAGGAGTCATTTCGAGATACATCGCCCGCAATAGTTATCTCAAAAAAACGCATCAGGATCACCTGATGAAGACGCTTTACAAGGCGATGGAGGAAGGGAAGAAATTCCTCGCCATAGAAGAAATCTATCAGGCCTTTCCTCAACAATCCTCCAAAAGCATGAAGTCTATTTATAGATTAATCAGAAAAGGATTAATTACTAAAAATGAACGAGTTATAATTCTGACAGAATCAGGAAAATCAGAAGCTAAACGCATTGTCAGGCTTCATAGATTATGGGAATTGTATCTGAATGAGTACATGAATATCGCTCCGGATCACGTGCATGATTCGGCAGAACAGCTGGAACATTTACTCACTCCTGAACTTGAAACATTACTTGAGAAGCGCTTGAATTTCCCCAAGCTTGACCCACATCAGGAAACTATACCGAGAGACACAGATGACATTTGACCAAAACGCCTTCCTTATCATTTTCACCGCAACCCTGATAGCAATATCCTGCGGTTTGCTGGGTGTGTTTATGATGCTTCGTAAAATGTCCATGACAGGAGACGCGATTTCACATGCGGTGCTTCCGGGAATAGTGATTGGTTTCTTCATCTCCGGAAGTCAGAGAGGATTGGAAGTAATCATCGGAGCAGGGATTCTTGGGATTTTAGCTACACTGATTATTGATTGGCTTCGCAAAAAAGCAAGAGTTCAATTGGATGCTTCGATCGGAATTACCTTTACCCTACTCTTTGCTATCGGAATTATATTGATCAATCTCTTGGCTTACAAAGTTGATTTGGATCAGGAATGTGTTCTTTACGGAGAGATTGCCTATCTACCGATTGACCTTTGGATCTCCAATTCAGGGATTAATTTTGGCCCAAGAATCATGTGGCTGGCGGTCTTGAATCTTGGACTTGTGCTCACTTTTATTCTCTTATTATACAAGGAGTTAACCATCACAAGCTTCGATGAAAGCTTTAGCCTTGTGATCGGACTTCCAGCCGGCGCGATAAACCTTGCGCTGATGAGTATGGTTTCGTATACGACGGTCAGTAGTTTCGAAGCAGTCGGTGCCATTTTGGTAGTTGCGCTTTTAGTAGTTCCCCCAGCTACAGCTTTCCTTTGGACAAAAAAATTGAAATCATTGATTCAGTTGACTTGCGTTCTTGGCTTGGTTATTTCTGTACTTGGATATTACCTTGCCTACTTATTGGACAGCTCGATTGCCGGAATGATAGTAGCGGTTTCCGGTGTGGTTTTTCTGGCGAGCGCATTTATTAAAAGTCTTAAACCAAAATTCAAGCTTGGAACTTCCGAAGTTTTAGGTTCGTTTGAAATTTGATCTCATTAACACTATGAAAAAAATAGGAATCATTGTCACACTACTCTTTCTCTCTCTCTCGGTAAATGCCCAGGAAAAAATTGAGTGGATGAAATTCGAGGATGCAGTAGCCGCAACTGAGTCAAGCCCAAAAATGCTTTTAGTGGACGTGTACACTGATTGGTGCGGCTGGTGCAAAAAGATGGACAAAGAGACGTTCACCGATCCGAGCGTGATCAAATATGTGAATGAAACTTTTTACGCAGTAAAACTTGATGCTGAAAACATGAGCCGTTCTTTTGATTTCAAAGGAAAGAAATACACCGAAGCTGAAATGGCCGCTGCGATGCGAGTAAACTCCTATCCTAATTTTGTGATTATCGACCCTACCCTGCAGAATATCACCCAACTTCCGGGATACCGGACCGCACCTCAATTTTTAGAAGGGTTGACCACCCTTGTCGATAAAGGATTCAGAGGCAAATGAGTTTTTCCCTAGCTGAGCGAAACGATACCATTATTGCCTTAGCCACGCCTCAGGGTGTTGGGGCAATTGCCGTAATCCGACTTTCAGGTCCTGATGCCATTAAGGCGACCAATGCTGTTTTTCATGGAAAAAACCTGGAAAACCAACCTTCCCATACCATTCATTTTGGCACAATCCGGGACGGTGAGCGAGTCATCGACGAAGTGCTGGTATCGATTTTCATAGCTCCCAAGTCATTTACCAAAGAAAATGTGGTGGAAATCTCCACGCATGGCTCCTCTTATATCATCAATCAGGTTTTAAAGCTATTTATCCGCAAAGGAATTCGTCCCGCAAAGCCCGGAGAATTCACTCAGCGTGCATTCCTCAACGGGCAATTCGATTTAGCGCAAGCTGAGGCCGTTGCCGATTTGATTCACGCTGATTCTGAGACAAGTCACCAAGCTGCTTTGAATCAAATGCGAGGTGGTTTCAGTTCGGAGATCCAGGAATTGAGAACTCAGTTGATTCACTTCGCTTCGATGATAGAGTTGGAACTGGATTTTACGGAAGAAGATGTGGAATTCGCCAGCAGAGATGACCTGCGAAAGTTGGTGGAGCGCCTTCTACGCGTGGTAGAAGAATTGATTATGAGCTTTGATCTCGGAAACGTGATCAAGAATGGTGTGCCAACAGTCATTGCAGGAAAACCAAATGCCGGAAAGTCTACCCTGCTGAACGCTCTGTTGAATGAGGAAAAAGCAATCGTATCCGAAATCGCCGGCACAACCCGTGACCTGATCGAAGACGAAATCAACCTCGGCGGAGTGATCTTCCGCTTCATCGATACAGCAGGTTTGCGTGAGACCACCGATGTAATCGAAGCGATCGGTGTCAGCCGAACTCAGGAAAAAATGAAGACGGCTTCCCTGATTTTGTACCTCTTTGACCTGAGTGATACCGACCTGATAGAGATCAATCGGGACATCAATAAACTTGAAAATTTGGGTGTTCCTTTCCTGAAAGTTGCAAACAAGACAGATAAGGCTAAGCCAAATATTATCAGCGAGTTAAAGTCAATGCATCCGGATACGATTTTCATTTCCGCAGGCAAAAAAGAAAATCTGGAAGAACTGAAAGCACGGGTCTTGGAACTAGTCAATCTCGACAAATTCAGAACCGGAAACACCATTGTGACGAATGTGCGTCACTACGATTCTCTGGTCAAAACCAGGGAATCTTTACTCGATATTTTAACCGGATTGGACAATCAGGTGACCAATGATTTTGTGGCGATGGATATCCGGCGTTCTCTCTATTATTTGGGAGAAATCACCGGTGAAATCACCACAGATGATCTACTGGCCAATATTTTTAGTAAGTTTTGTATCGGAAAGTAATCTGGATTGACAACTATAAGTCACGATTCTTAAAACCCTCTGAGTGATTTAATTCAAGAATTAGTCTTTTTTCCAATGTTGAGATATTGAGACAAGTAGTTGTTCAACGATTGGAATTTTTTTATTCAAGGCCAAAGGAGTAGGTGGCAAAAAAAACAATGCTGATAAAACCTGTTAGATTTAATTCCTTAATACCCCTCTCAATACTTTTTATTTTTAGCATAAATGAATAACCAAATATACCAGGGAAGTGATGGTCAAACTCAAATCGAGGTAAAGTTTGAGGAGGATACTGTTTGGCTCTCACAGGAACAACTCGTCGAACTCTCCCATCGAGATCAGTTA